>NZ_JAWDIE010000014.1:0-86479 GCF_037688875.1 Amphibiibacter pelophylacis | reverse complement strand
TCGCCATCCCCGAATCCTCCGAGGACGACATCAAAGCCCTCGAAGCCGCCTGCACACCCCTGAGCCCCGGCGAGGAAGACATCTCCATCGAATGGCTGGACGGCTACATGACCGCCCTGGCAGCCGGACCTTACCGCCCCACGCTTCATGAATGGGTGACGCAGCTGCGCCAGGATCTGGCCGAAAGCCAGGAGCCGCTTGCGCCCCTGCCCGAATCCGCCATGACGGCGCTGGCCGCGCGCTGGAAAGTGCTGCAGGCCCAGCTGGATCCGCAGGCCCTGATGGACGGTGACGAAAACGGCCTGCGCCTGCAGCCGCTGATCCTGACCCTGCCGGACGACGAGCGCGAGCGCCTGATCGCCTCTGGCGAGCTCACCGCCGACGACATCGACCCCGACGCCACCGTCTGGGCCAGCGGCTTCATGGCGGGCATGGATGCGGGCGGCTGGCCCGAAGCCGAAGCGCTGGATGGCGAGAACAGCGATCTCTACGAGGAAATCCTGGGCCGCATCATCGTGCTGACCGAAAGCGGCGAGGACCAGAAAGAATCGCTGCAGGCCCTGTTTGACGACGAAGGCGCGACCCTGACCCGCGAGGACCTGATCGACAGCGCACTCTTTGCCGTGCAGGACGCGCGCCTGCTGTGGCTGTCGGTGAAAATCGCCCGCGAGCCCATCACCGTCGCGCCCACGCCCGGCCGCAACGACCCGTGCTCCTGCGGCAGTGGCAAAAAGTACAAGAAATGCTGCGGCGCTTAAAATCGCTGCATGGATGAACGTGCCCAAGCCCTGCTGAACCTGCTGGTCGAACGCTATATCAGCGACGGCCAGCCGGTCGGATCGCGCACGCTGTCCAAAACGCCGGGCATGGTGCTGTCGGCCGCGACCATACGCAACATCATGGCCGATCTGGAAGAGCTGGGACTGATCGCCAGCCCGCACACCAGCGCCGGACGCATTCCCACCGCGCGTGGCTACCGTTTTTTCGTCGATACCCTGCTGACCGCACGCGGCCGCGACGGCCAGCGCGGACAGGTCGCGCTGCCGCCCCCGCTGGGCGAAGGCGGCCAGCCGCAGAAGGTCATCAGCCAGGCCGCGCAGGTGCTGTCGCAGCTCTCCAGCCTGGTCGGCGTGGTGACGGCGCCCAAGCGCAGCAGCATCTTTCGCCACATCGAATTTCTGCGCCTCTCGGAGCGCCGCGTGCTGGTCATCCTGGTCACGCCCGACGGCGATGTGCAGAACCGCGTGGTGCTGACGCCGCGCGATTTCACGCAGACCGAACTGATCGAGGCCAGCAACCAGCTCAACGAGCGCTTCACCGGCGTCGCGCTGGACACCGTGCGCCAGCGCCTGCAGGGCGAGGTCGAAGAGCTGCGCAGCGAAATCTCCAGCCTCATGCACACCGCCGTGCACAGCAGCGAACCGGCCAGCGATGCGGCCGGCGAGGTCGTCGTTTCGGGCGAGCACAACCTGCTGGATGTGCAGGATTTCGGCCAGAACCTGCAGTCGCTGCGGCGCATGTTTGATCTCTTCGAGAAGAAAACCGAGCTCATGCGCCTGCTGGACGGCTCCAGCCGCGCTGAGGGCGTGCGCATTTACATCGGCGGCGAAAGCCAGGTCGTGCCCTTTGAAGAACTGTCCGTGGTCAGCGCACCCTACCGCGTCGATGGCGAAGTCGTCGGCACCGTGGGCGTGATCGGCCCGACGCGCATGGCCTACGAGCGCATGATCGAAATCGTCGACATCACCGCCCGCCTGGTCGGCAACGCGCTGAGCCAGAAGGGATGAGCCCGCCCGCCAGCGAAGCGCAGGAGTGGGCTGACCTTTCGGTTGATCGTCTGGTTGATCGTATTGACGCCCTGCTGCCCCAGACGCAGTGCCAGCGCTGCGGCTACCCCGACTGCCGCGCCTATGCGCAGGCCCTGGTGGACGAGGCCGTGCCGCTCAACCGCTGCCCGCCAGGCGGCCCAGAGGGCGTGCAGCGCCTGGCGGATGTCCTGAACCGCCCCACCCTGCCGCTGGACCCGGATTGCGGCGAGGCGCAGGAGCGCTACGCCGTGCGCATCGTCGAATCCCAGTGCATCGGCTGCACGCTGTGCATCCAGGCCTGTCCGGTGGACTGCATTGTCGGCGGGCCCAAGCGCATGCACAGCGTCATCGAGGCCGACTGCACGGGCTGCGAGCTGTGCCTGCCCGCCTGTCCGGTGGACTGCATCACCTCGTTTTCCGTCACGCCCGGCCGAACCGGCTGGGACGCCTGGACGCCCGATCAGGCCGAAGGGGCCCGCCAGCGCTATCTGGACCGCCAGGCGCGCCAGCAGCGCCAGGCCAAGCGCCCGGACGATTCCCCCGTCGCGGAACTGGATCAACCCGGCACGCGCCAGGCCATTCTGGCGGCGGCGCTGGCCAAGGCGCGCCGCCTGCGCGGGGGTGCGGCATGACGCGCTGGCAATCGAACGCCGTCCTGACCTTCGTCTGCCTGATCTGGGGATCGGCTTTCGTCGGCCAGGCCTGGGGCATGAGCAGCCTGGGGCCGCTGTGGTTCACCGGCATCCGTTTTCTGATGGGCGCGGCGACCATCACGCCGCTGGTGTGGCTGGAACTGCGCCGCGTCGCGCGCCGCGAGGGCCTGGAGCCCACCCGCCAGCGCCTGCGCCACGGCCTGGGCCTGGGCGTGCTGGTCTGGCTGGGCGCCTGCCTGCAGCAGGCGGGCATCGTCCACACCTCGGTCACGCACGCGGGCTTTCTGACCACGCTGTATGTGCCGCTGGTGCCGCTGCTGGTGTGGATGCTGTTCCGCCAGCGCCCGCACTGGAGCGTCTGGCCCACCATGGTCGCCAGCCTGATCGGCCTGTGGCTGCTGACCGGCGAAGTCAATCTGACCCAGCTCAATCCCGGCGATGCGCTGGTGCTGGCCAGCGTCATCCCCTGGGCGCTGCACGTGGTCATGGTCGGCCACTGGGCCGGGCACAGCCAGCGCCCGCTGCTGCTGGCCTGGCTGCAGTTTGTGGTCTGCGGCCTGCTGTCGATGGCGACGGGCGCGGTGCTGGAGCCCGTTTCCTGGTCCGGCGTCCAGACCGCGATGGGCGCGCTGCTCTACACCGGCGTGCTGTCGGTCGGCGTGGGCTACACCCTGCAGGTGGTGGTGCAGCGCCACACCCAGGCCACCGACGCGGCCATCATCCTGACCAGCGAAACCCTGTTCGCCGCGCTGGCCGGGGCGATTTTCATGGGCGACCGCCTGGGCCTGGCCGCCTGGGCCGGCTGCGGCCTGATCCTGCTGGGAGTGGTTGCCGTGCAGCTCGTGCCGCTGCTGGAGCGTCAACGCCCCAATGCCCCGCCCCCCACCGCCGACCAGGCGCCCGAAGTGCCGCCCGCCCACCCATGAACCGCGCCGAAATCACCCGCTTCTTTGCCACCCTGCAGGCCGCCAACCCCGAGCCGCGCACCGAGCTGGAATACACCAGCCCCTTCGAGCTGCTGATTGCGGTGATGCTATCGGCGCAGGCCACCGACGTGAGCGTCAACAAGGCCACGCACCGCCTCTTCCCCGTCGCCCGCACGCCCCAGGCGATGCTAGCTCTGGGGCTGGAGCGCCTGGAAGACGCCATCCGCACCATCGGCCTCTTCCACACCAAGGCCAAAAACGTGCTGGCCACCTGCCAGATCCTGCTGGATGCGCACGGCGGCGAAGTCCCCGCCACCCGCGAAGCCCTCGAAGCCCTGCCCGGCGTCGGCCGCAAAACCGCCAATGTGGTGCTCAACGTGGCCTTCGGCCAGCCCACCATGGCGGTCGATACGCACATTTTCCGCTTGGGCAACCGCACGGGCCTGGCCCCCGGCAAAACCCCGCTGGCGGTCGAACAGGGCCTGCTGCGCCGCATCCCGCCCGAATTTATGCTTCACGCCCACCACTGGCTGATCCTGCACGGCCGCTATATCTGCACCGCCCGCTCGCCCAAATGCGCGCAGTGCGCCGTGGCGGATTGCTGCGACGAGGGGAAGCGGTTTTTGAAGAAGCAGAAGAAGGCGATATGAAATTCTCAAATCAACCCCTCACTGACAAAGAACTCGCCAGCTTTGAAACTGGGCGCGATCTTGCTGCTGAACTTCTGCAGGCCGTGCAGGAAATGAAGGCGGGGCACCTGCGTGTGGTGTCTTCACCTGTCATTGAAGCGCGGCAAAAAACGGGGCTATCGCCATTAATAACCCATCGCAGCGACGAAGTCGTATGATTTCAGTAATCGCTCATTTGAAAACAACATGAATTTCGATCTCTCCTTCAAAAATATTGCCGAATGGATCGCATTGGGTCATTCGATTTCAATTCAGACAGAAATCAATGGCTTATGCTGTGTCATTGCCTCCGATGAATCCAACATGCCCGTCGCCTTGATACACAAAGGCAAGTCACTGCACAAAACGCTCGAAAGACTGGATCGAGGCATTGCAAGCTACATGGAGGACGGCGAATTTATTGATGAAATCAACGGCTGAATTCACAAACCAGACCTCTTCGCCAACAAGTCACGAAAACACTCTACTGCCGTACACCTCAAGGAATCCCATGAAAAACTCTCTCGAACAGGTTCTGGGCGAAGTTGCAAAATTACCCCCCAGCGAACAGGATGTTCTGGCTAATTTACTCATAGATGAAATAAAATCCTAGCAAAAGTGGGCTCATCTTTTCAGTACTTCGGAAAATATTCTCGAATCGCTGGCCAACGAGGCATTATCTGAATTTGCAGTCGGTTCTGGGTTGGCTCGCATGCCGATTACGATGCGATGCTGAAGAAGATGTAAATCAATTTCGCAGAGAATTTGAGTGAGCCAATAAATCGCAATCTCACCACTCGTAAACATCAATACCCTAGTCCGCCTTCACCACCTCGCCAGGCTGGCTCTCGCGACACTTGCGATCACCCAGTCACTGGCAGTATCAGCAGCTCCTATCTACCGCTGCGACGGCCGAAAATTCTGCTCGCAGATGACCTCATGCGCCGAGGCGACGTATTTCCTGAAAAACTGCCCTACCGTCGAAATGGATGGTGACAACGACCGCGTGCCCTGCGAGGCACAGTGGTGCGGCAGGTAAGCCCCCCATGAACGCCCTGAACACCAAAATCCCACCGCCCATCGTCGCGCTGCTTCTGGCGCTTTTGATGGGCTGGCTGGCTGGTTGGGCGACTGGATTTTTCGTATTACCGCATTGGACCGCGTGGCTGGCGGTTCCGGTGCTGTGCGTGGGCCTGGTGTTTGATGTGTTTGGCATTATCCAGTTCATCCGGAACAAAACCACCATCAATCCGCTGTCGCCGCAGAAATCGTCGGTATTGGTGACACACGGCATTTACCGCATCACCCGCAATCCCATGTATGTCGGGATGGCACTGACTTTGACGGCGTGGGCGCTGTATCTGCAATCCATCCCAGCGCTGATCGGGCCGGTAATATTCGCCTCATATATCACCCGCTTCCAGATCAAACCCGAGGAAGATCACCTGTTGCAGATTTTCGGCGAGCCCTACAGAAACTATCTGCAGGAAGTTCGCCGCTGGCTGTAGGCAAGTGCATCAATAGCGATAGCGCAACTGCGCCGTCACTGCCCCAGCCGATTCACCCCATGCGCCAGCGCCCCCACGCCCAGCCAGTGGGACAGGCTCTGGCCGAGGTCGGCGAAGGTGTCGACGCGGCCCAGATCGTGCGCGGCGTGGATGCCAGGCCCGCTGAACAGCAGCGGCACGCACTCGCGGGTGTGGTCGCTGCCGGGCCAGGTGGGGTCGCAGCCGTGGTCGGCGCTGATGGCCAGCACGTCGTCCGGTCGCAGGCGGGCCTGGAGCTGCGGCAGCCAGGCGTCGAAGGCTTCCAGCGCGTCGGCGTAACCGGCCACGTCGCGGCGGTGGCCGTAGTGCATGTCGAAATCGACCAGGTTGGTGAAGACCATGCCGCCGTCCGGGCAGGCGTCCAGCGCGTCCAGCGTGGCGGCGCACAGGGCGGCGTTGCCGTCGGCTTTCCACAGGCGGCTGACGCCCCGGTGGGCGAAAATGTCGCCGATCTTGCCCACGGCGTGGACTTCGCGGCCCTGCGCCAGCAGGCGATCCATCAACGTCTCGCCGGGCGGGGGCGTGGTGTAGTCGCGGCGGTTGCCGGTGCGCACATAAGCGCCCGATTCGCCCTTGAAGGGCCGGGCGATGATGCGGGCGATGCGCGCCTGGTCAAAAATCGGCTTGGCCTTGACGCAGATGTCCAGCAGGCGCTCCAGCCCGAAATGCGTCTCGTGCGCCGCCACCTGGAAGACGCTGTCGGCGCTGGTGTAGCAGATGGGCCAGCCGGTGCGCACATGCTCGTCGCCGAACTGCGCGATCACTTCGGTGCCGCTGCCGTGGCCGTTGCACAGGCTGCCTTCCAGGCCGCATTCGGCCAGCCACTGCGCCATCAGCTCGGGCGGAAAAACGCTCTGCCCGGCGGGTGCGGATGCCGGTGCGGGGGCAAAGTAGCCCCAGTCGAAGGGCACGGGGCAGCCCATCATCTCCCAGTGGCCGCTGGGCGTGTCTTTGCCGAAGCTGATCTCGGCGGCAGCGCCATACACCGCCCGCGCAGGCTGTGTGTGCGGCAGGCCGTCGGGCCAGGCGCCGCTGGTGGCCTGCGCCGCCTGGCCCAGGCCCAGCGCCAGCAGGTTGGGCAGGTGCAGCGGCCGCCCCTGCTGCACAGCCCAGCGGGCGATGTGGCCCAGCGTGCTGGCGCCGGTGTCGCCAAAGCGGTCGGCGTCGGGCGCGGCGCCCAGACCAAAGGAATCCAGCACGATGACAATGGCTCGGGACATGGTGATTTCTCTCGTGGGTTGGGCCGTCAGTTTCGCAACTTATGCCGTGATTTTTTCAAGAAGAACCGGGGATGAGGCCACAGGCGCATCCGACCACTGCAGCGCGGCCAGCAGATCGGCCCTAGCCCGCTCAAACGACGCAGCATCGGCGGCATGGACGACGGCGAGGGGCTCGCCCGCCTGCACCGCCTGCCCCACCTGAACGAACTGGCTGAAGCCCACGCGGCCATCGACCGGATCGCTGGCGCGGTGGCGTCCGCCGCCCAGGGTGATGACGGCCACGCCGATGTCGCGCGTGGCCATGCCCGCGATGAAGCCGCTGCGTGGCGCCAGCACGGGCTGCACCACGGGGGCTTCGGCCACGTAGTGGTCAGGACGCTCCAGCAGATCGGCCGGGCCGCCCAGCGCCGCGACCATGCGGGCGAAGCGCTCGGCGGCAGCGCCGCTGTCCAGCGCGTGCAGCAGGCGCTCGCGGGCGGCGTCCGGCGTGGCGCACAGGCCTCCCAGCTGCAGCAGCTCGGCACCCAGCGCCAGCGTCACGTCCAGCAGGCGCGCATCGCGCCGCGGCGTGGTCAGGAAGGCGATGGCTTCGCGCACCTCGACGGCATTGCCCGCGCTCGTGCCCAGCACCTGGTTCATGTCGGTCAGCCAGGCGTGCGTGGGCAGCCCGGCCCCCCGGGCGACCTGGACCAGCGAGGTCGCCAGCTCGCGCGCCACGTCCAGCCGGGGCGCGAAAGCGCCGTTGCCCACCTTCACGTCCATCACCAGCGACTGCAGCCCGGCGGCCAGTTTTTTGGACAGGATGCTGGCCGTGATCAACGCTACGGGCTCGACCGTGGCGGTGACGTCGCGGATGCCGTACAGCCGCCGGTCGGCCGGAACCAGGTCCGCCGTCTGCCCGACGATGGCACAGCCGGCTTCGCGCACCGCCCGGCGCAGCGTGGCCAAGTCGGGCGCGGTCTGGTAGCCGGGGATGCTGTCGAACTTGTCCAGCGTACCGCCGGTGTGGCCCAGGCCGCGCCCCGAAATCATCGGGACCACGCCGCCGCAGGCCGCGACCAGGGGTGCCAGCATCAGGCTGACCTTGTCGCCCACGCCGCCGCTGGAGTGCTTGTCCAGCACCGACCCGGGTAAATCCTGGCCGCACCAGTCCATGCGTTCGCCCGAATCGCGCATGGCCAGGGTCAGCGCCACGCGCTCGGCGCGATCCATCCCCCGGAAGAAAATCGCCATGGCCAGCGCGGCCACCTGGCCTTCGCTCCAGCTGCCATCGACCAGGCCGTCGACAAAGCGCTGGATCATGGCGGGGTCGAGCGCGCCGCCGTCGCGTTTGATGCGGATGATTTCCTGCGCCAGCATGGCGGTGCCTCCGGTCAGCGGTGGATCAGTAGTGCGGGTTGGCGCCCGGCGCGGGAGCTTCCGCCGTGGCGCCCAGCACGCGGGCGATGTCGTTCCACAGGCCGCTGGCGCCAATGCGAAAACGCGCCGGAACCAGCGCCGCATCGCCCAGCGTGTCACGCACGGCCTGGAAATACGGCCGCGTGTCCGCCACCGTGCGGATGCCGCCCGAAGGCTTCAGGCCCAGACTGTCCCGGCGCGGGTCGGCGGCCATGGCGGCCAGCATGATCTGCACGGCCTCCAGGCTGGCGCCCTGCGGAATCTTGCCGGTGCTGGTCTTGAGAAAATCCACCCCCGCCGCCAGGCCCAGCGCGCTGGCGCGGGCGATCTGCGCGGCGTCCAGCGCGCCCGATTCCAGAATCAGCTTGAGCACCAGCCCCCGGCTGGCCTGGCGCACGCCGTTGAGCAGGCGGGTGCAGGCGGCGTCATCGCCCGCCTGCAGGGCGCGCCAGGGCAGGACGACATCCACCTCCTGCCCGCCGCCACTGCGGATGGTGTCGACCTGCGCGGTGACGGCCTCCAGCGCCTCGTCGCCGCCGGGGAAGTTGACCACCGCCGCCACCGCAATGCCCGGCGGCAACGCCGCACGCGCCTGCGCCACAAAGCGCGGCCAGACGCAGACCGCCGCCGTGCGCGGCAGCACGCCCGCTACGCCGCCGACCTCGCCCTGGGCCTTGCGGCACAGCGCGGCCACATCGGCCTCGGTGCAGGCGTCGCCCAGCTCGGTCAAATCCAGGCAGGCCAGCGCCAGTCGGGCGCAGCCGGTGTCAGAGGCGATATCCATAAACAGTCTCCAAAAAGAATGAGGGGAGGAAGATGACGGCTCGCCGTGTCAAAGAGCCAGTGCCGCGATCAAGCCATGCAGGAATCCGCTGGCGTGGGCGCTGCTGGCCTGCGCCTGCTGCAGGGTGTGGGCGTGGCTGAGGGTCTCGGCCGACAGCCCCGCGCCCATATTGGTCATGAGCGACAGCGCCAGCACGCGCATCCCGGCGTGGCGGGCGATGATGGTTTCGGGCACGGTGCTCATGCCGACGGCGTCGGCGCCCAGGACCTGCGTCATGCGAATCTCGGCCGGGGTTTCAAACTGCGGGCCCAGCAGCCAGGCGTAAACGCCCTCGTGCAGCGCCAGACCCTGCTGCGTGGCGTGCGCCCGGGCCTGCGCGCGCAGATCGGGGTCGTAGGCCTGCGCCATATCGACAAAGCGGGCGGAGCCGGTCTCGCCAACCAGCGGCGAGCGCTGCGCCAGGTTGAGGTGATCGGCCATCAGCATCAGGCTGCCGGGCGGCATATCGGCCCGCACGCTGCCTGCGGCGTTGGTCTGCACCAGCACGTCGCAGCCCCAGGCGCGCAGGGTGCGCAGCGGCACAACCATGCCGCTGGCATCGCCGGTTTCGTAGCTGTGTTTGCGCCCGGTCAGCACCGCCACCTCGTGCGCGCCGATGCGGCCGCACAGCAGATCGCTGGCGTGGCCCTGCACCGTCGGCTTGGGGAAGCCGGGCAGATCGGCGTAAGACACGCGCTGCGGCGCTTCGATGCGCTCGGCCACCCCGCCCCAGCCCGATCCCAGCACCAGCGCGATGCGCGGGCGGGCTTTGTGCAGACGCTGGCGCAGGACGTTCAAGGCGGCATCGACGCAATCGACAGGATCGGTGGGCGACATACAGGCTCCAGGCCAAATGAATGACCACCAGTCTAGCCCCGCTCCCGGGCGGTGTGGGAGGCAGTGTGAGACGTTTTTGGCGGGGGACTCACGCCGCGCCTCCGGTGCCGACCGCGTCAGTTCGGCGGAATGAACACCACGCTGTACGGCACGTCTTTCGGCTGACGCCAGTGCCAGCGCCAGCCGCTGGCATGCACGGTCAGGGTCTGCAGCGGCTGACCGCTGCGGCGGGCCAGCTGCTGCGCCTGCGCCGAGCAGGCGGCGTCGGCCCCAGCGCCCGGACACAGCCAGGCGCCCCACTGCCCGGCAAACTGGCCCTGGCGCGAGAACGTCAGGCTGACCGGGGTGTCGGGCCGTTCGGGCAGCACACGCACCTGCGCATCGCCATAAAAAGCCAACAGGGCAATTTCCGGCCAGGCGCCGCTGACCCAGGCCAGCTTCTGGCCCGGATGCTGCTGCTGCCACAGCGCCATCACCGCTTGGGCGGCGGCTTCGCGCGGCAGATCGTAAGCGCGCGACGGCTTGAAGGCGCTGACGGCCGTCATCACCCCCGCCAGGCCCAGCAGGGCTGCAGCGCCTTTGAGGCCATGACGGCGCAGAGCGGCCGCGCAGGCGTCGATCTGGCCATCATCCAGCGCCCGCACCAGCAGCACCGTGTAGGCAAAGCCGATGGGAATGATCCAGGGCAGCGACAGCTCGACAAAGCCCGACAGCCCAAAACCCATGGAAATCGCCCAGACCAGCACGCTGGCCGTCAGCAGGATGTCGTCCGGACCGCGCCAGATGCGACGCAGGGCGGCCCGGGGCTGGCGACGCACCGCCCACAGCACGCCCAGCAGCGGAATCGCCCAGTACATCAGCGGGCCCAGCGCAAACTTGAGCAGGTTGACCCCGCCGATCCGGCCATCGCCCTGATCTTCGACATATTTCAGCGGCAGACCTTCGTGGTGGACCAGCCAGGCCATGTGCGGCGAGAGCGCCAGCAGACACACGGCCAGCGCCAGCCAGGGCCAGCGCGTCAGGTACCAGCGCCGCCCGCTGGGCGACAGCAGCAGCGCCAGCGCCAGCGCCGTCAGCAGTACGGCCGAGTAGTATTTGCCCAGCATCGCCAGCGCAGCCAGCAGCCCCAGTGCCACGGCCTGCAGCAGCGGCCGACCGTGTGCGCGCACCGAGCGCAGCAGCACCCACACCAGCCAGGGCCACACGGCCAGCAGCACGCTGTTGGCGTTGAGCTTGCCCGCCAGCGTGCTGTAGGGCAGCGCCAGCGCGGCCAGCAGCACGGCCACCAGCGCGAGACTGCGGCTGCGCCCGGCTTTCGCGTCCTGACGCGCCAGCGCGGCAACCCCCGCCAGCGCCACCGCCACGTTCAGACCGGCCAGCAGCCAGTAGGCCCAGGCCGTGTCCGGCCAGACGCGAAACCAGGCCCCGGCCAGCCAGGCCTGCAGCGGCGGGTGCTTGTGCGTGCCCCACTCAAAGACCTGGCCCCAGGCGTAGTTCTCCAGCATGTCGCCGTAGCCGTCCAGATTCGGGCGGGCCAGGGTGCGCATGGCCCACCAGAGCAGCGTCCAGATAAAAACAAAACCGGCGACAGACAGGCTGCCACCGGTTCTCAGGCGCGGTATTTTCATCCGGCCTCTCCTTCAGCGTGAAAGGAGCTTATTTTTGCAGATTCAGCTCGACGCGGCGATCTTCTTTGGGGTCGGTGCTGAATTCGCTGGCGGCCGGCTTGTCCATTTCCAGCTGGCCTTCGGGCACACCCAGCTGGACCAGCGCGTCGCGCACGGCAAAAGCGCGCTTCTTGGCCAGTTCGGCGTTCTTGTCGGCGCTGCCGGTCTTGTCGTGATAGCCCGACAGGTGCAGTTTCAGCGCAGGCTCGGCCTTCAGGCGCTCGGCGACTTTGGCGATGCCGTCCTTGGCTTCATCGGGAATCGTTGAGGAAGCCACCGCAAAGTAGACGGTGCTCAGCACTTCCTTGCTGGGCGCTGCGGGTTCAGCCGCAGCAGCGTCCGCAGCCGGAGCGGCATCTGCAGCGGGAGCAGCTTCAGCGGCGGGTTCGGCGGCAGGAGCCGGCTCAGCCGGTGCAGGTGCCGGTTCTGCGGGCGCAGCAGGTGCCATGGCGGCGGGCGCGGCAGCCGCCAGCTTCTGCGGCTTGGTCGCCCACCAGGCGCCAATGGCGATGGCGGCGCCGACCACGGCAGCCAGGATCACGCCGGTGACGGCCATGCGTTCGCGTTCTTCGTCTTCACGTTCGGGAGTCATGGAATCTTCCTTGGGGTATCTTGGGATATAAACAGGCGGCAGTGTAAGTCAGCACGTCAGGCTGTTGGCCTGGCGTTTGCATCCGCAGCCCGCTTCGCTGCTTTTGACGGCATTTGGGCACTGCCTCGACATTTTTTTGTGGCTTTTGGAGCACACCGTGATCCGTATCAGTGAACTGCGTACCGACTACCAGATGGGCGAACTCGATGAGTCCAGCGCCCACGCCAACCCCATGATCCAGTTCCAGACCTGGCTGGACGAGGCCATTGCCGCCGGGGTGCCCGAACCCACGGCCATGACGCTGGCCACCGTGGACGCCGACGGCCAGCCCTCCACCCGCGTGGTGCTGCTCAAGGGCGTGGACGATGGCCTGGTCTGGTACACCAACCAGGACAGCCGCAAGGGCCGCGAGATCGCCGCCAACCCGCGCGTGGCGCTGCAGTTCCACTGGGTGCAGATGGAACGCGTGGTGCGCATCGAAGGCGTTGCGCAGATCGCCGAGAGCGAACTGGCCGACGCCTATTACCACTCGCGGCCGCTGGCCTCGCGCCTTGGCGCCTGGGCCTCGCCGCAGTCGCAGGTGATTGCCGGGCGCGACTGGCTGCAGCAGGCCTGGACGCAAGCTGGCGCCGAGCACGGCGAGCACCCGCAGCGACCGCCGCACTGGGGCGGCTACCGCCTTCTGCCGCGCGAATGGGAGTTCTGGCAGGGCCGCCGCTCGCGCCTGCACGACCGCCTGCGCTACCGCCTGGACCCGGCCGCGGGCGATGGCTGGCTGCGCGAGCGCCTGGCGCCCTGAGCGCGCGCAGTGGGGTCAGGAGGGTGAAACTTCGCTAGAATCAAGGGCTTTCAACTTTCTGTTCCCCGCTGTGAACCCAGACCCTGCGAGTCGACGCCCCTGCGCGTCGCACGGCTTTCCGAGCTTTTGTGAGGGCGCCTGTCGCGCCGTCCAGCCTGTCAGGAGGCCCGCATGGAACTGCTGATGGATCCGCAGATCTGGATTGGTCTGCTCACCCTGGTGGTGCTGGAAGTCGTCCTGGGCATCGACAACCTGGTGTTCATCGCCATCCTGGCCGACAAGCTGCCGCCCGAGCAGCGCGACCGCGCGCGCCAGATCGGCCTGACGCTGGCGCTGCTGATGCGGCTTCTGCTGCTGTCCGTCATCTCCTGGATGGTGACGCTGACCCAGCCGCTGTTCAGCGTGCTGGGCTGGCCGGTTTCGGGGCGTGACCTGATCCTGCTGGCGGGCGGGGTTTTCCTGCTCTTCAAGGCCACCACCGAGCTGCACGAGCGTCTGGAGGGCAACACCCAGCACGGCAGCGCCAACGTCGCCTACGCCAGCTTTGGTGTGGTCGTGGCGCAGATCGTGGTGCTGGACGCGGTGTTCTCGCTGGACGCCGTCATCACCGCCGTGGGCATGGTCCAGCATCTGGAAGTGATGATGGCCGCCGTGGTGATTGCGATGAGCCTGATGCTGCTGGCGTCCAAGCCACTGACGGCCTTCGTCAACGCCCACCCCACGGTGGTCATCCTGTGCCTGAGCTTCCTGCTGATGATCGGTTTCAGCCTGGTCGCCGAGGGCCTGGGCTGGCACGTGCCCAAGGGCTATATTTACGCGGCAATTGGTTTCTCGATCCTGATCGAGGGCTTCAACCAGTGGTCCATGCGCAACTCGGTGCGCCAGCAGGCCCGACTGCCGCTGCGCGAGCGCACCGCCGACGCCATCCTGCGCCTGATCGGCGGCCGCCAGCGTGGGGCCAGCGCCCCGGTGGCGGCCTCGGGCCAGGGATCGCACAGCGATGCCCGGCATGACGAACAGCCGCCCGCCTTCCGCGAGGAAGAGCGCTACATGATCAACGGCGTGCTGACGCTGGCCGAGCGCTCGGTCAAGGCCATCATGACGCCCCGCGCCAACATCAGCTGGGTCGATGTCGAGGACGACATTGACGCCGTGCGCCGCCAGATCCTGGACACGCCACACAGCCTGCTGCCGGTCTGCCGGGGTTCGCTGGACGAGGTGATCGGCGTGGCGCGCGCCAAAGATCTGCTCACCGCCGTGCAGGAGCACGGACACCTGCGCCAGTTCAAGCCCAAAACCCAGCCCAGCGTGGTGCTGGAGAGCGTGGACATCATCAAGCTGCTGTCGGTGCTGCGCCTGGCCAAGGGCTCGCTGGTGCTGGTCAATGACGAGTTCGGCACCGTGCAGGGCCTGGTCACACCGCTGGACGTGCTGGAAGCCATCGCGGGCGAATTCCCCGACGAGGACGAAACCCCCGACGTGATTTTTGACGGTCGGGCCTGGCTGGTCAAAGGCCACACCGACCTGCACCAGCTCGATCAGGTCATCGAAGGCGCAGGCTTTGTCGATGCAGACAGCGACAGCGTGTCGCTGGCGGGTCTGCTGCTGCGCTGGTTCGGCCACCTGCCCTCCAAGGGCGAATCGGTCGAGCGTCTGGGCCTGCGCTTTGACGTGCTGGAGGTGGCCGAGCGCCGCATCGCGCTGGTGCGCATCTCGCGGCTCAAGACCGCGAGCTGACAGGCTCAGGCCTGACCCAGCTCCTGCGAGCGCTCGCGCGCCTTGTGCAGCGCAGCCTGGACCAGCGCTGGCAGACCGCCGTCCAGCATGTGGCTGATGGCCGCGTGCGTCGTGCCGCCCGGTGAAGTGACGCGGGCGCGCAGCACGGCCGGATCGACCTCGCTGGCCCGCGCCAGCGCCGTGGCGCCCGCCAGGGTCTGCAGCACCAGCTGGCGCGCCGCCGCAGCGGGCAGGCCCATGTCGCGCCCGGCGGCCATCATGGCTTCCATCAGCAGAAACACATAGGCCGGGCCGGAGCCCGAGACGGCGGTGACGCTGTCCAGATCGCCTTCCGCTTCCACCCAGAGCAGCTCGCCCGTGGACTTCAGCAGTGCCTGCACGCTGTTGCGCTGCGCAGCGCTCACGGCCGGAGCTGCAAACAGCCCCGTCATGCCTTGCCCGACCAGCGCGGGCGTGTTGGGCATGGTGCGCACCAGCGCCGCTGCGCCGGTGGCCTGCGCCAGACGCGCCAGCGTCACGCCCGCCATGACGCTGACGTGCAGCGCCGGGGCCGCAAAGCCGGGTGGCAGTTCGGCCGCTGCCGCCGCAAAGCCCTGGGGCTTGACCGCCCACAGCACGGTGTCGCTGGCGTCCAGTTCTGGCGCCGCTGCAGGCAGCTCTGAGAGATCCGGCAGAACCGTCACGCCCAGATCGCGCGCCAGCGCGGTGCGCGTGTCTTCGCTGCGTTCGACCACGCGCACGCGGGCCAGCAGCGCTGCATCGGCCCCGGCCAGCGCGCCGCCCAGCAGGGCCCGCGCCATATTGCCGCCGCCCACCACCACAAGTCGGCCAGCCAGCGCTGCCGCCAGGCCCGGAGGCGGGGATGCGGGCAGGGTCTCTGGAGAGGGCGTCAGCCCCGTGTCATAAAATCCGCTGGTCTGGGTCTGCATGGTCGGGCCCCGCCGTTAGAACATCATTCCAAAAGGAGACATTATGCAAGGACTGTCCTTCGTCCAATCCCACCCCACCAGCCCGTGGACGACCTACCTGTCGCAGGTCGATCGCGTTGTGCCCTATCTGGGGCCGCTGTCGCGCTGGGCCGAAACCCTGCGCCGACCCAAGCGCACGCTGATCGTCGATGTGCCCATCGAGCTGGACAACGGCGTGGTGATGCATTACGAAGGCTACCGGGTGCAGCACAACCTGTCGCGCGGCCCGGGCAAGGGCGGCATCCGCTACCACCCGGACGTGACGCTGGAAGAAGTCATGGCCCTGTCGGCCTGGATGTCGGTCAAGACCGCCGCCGTCAACCTGCCCTACGGCGGCGCCAAAGGTGGCGTGCGCGTTGACCCCAAACAGCTCACGAGCAACGAACTCGAAAAACTCACCCGCCGCTACACCAGCGAGATCGGCATCATCATCGGCCCGCAGCAGGACATTCCGGCGCCCGACGTCAACACCAACGGCCAGATCATGGCCTGGATGATGGACACCTACTCGATGAACACCGGCGCCACTGCCACCGGCGTGGTCACCGGCAAGCCGATTCCGCTGGGCGGATCGCTGGGCCGGGTCAAGGCCACCGGCCGCGGCGTGTTCGTGACCGGGCGCGAAGCGGCGCGGCGCATCGGCCTGCCGCTCAACGGCGCGCGCGTCGCCGTGCAGGGCTTTGGCAACGTGGGCTCGTCCGCCGCCGAGCTGTTTGTGGGCGAAGGCGCCCGCATCGTCGCGGTGCAGGATCACACCGGCAGCATTTACCGCGAAGCGGGTTTTGACATGGCCGACCTGATGGCCCATGTGCGCGAGACCGGCGGCGTCGGCGGTTTTGCAGGCGGCGAGCCCATGGAGAACGAGAAGTTCTGGGACGTGCCCATGGACATCCTCATCCCCGCCGCGCTGGAAGGCCAGATCGACCCCGGACGCGCCCAGCGCCTCAGCGCGAAACTGGTGCTGGAAGGCGCCAACGGCCCCACCCTGCCCGAGGCCGACGACATGCTGGCCAGCCGCAACATCCTGGTCGTGCCCGACGTGATCTGCAATGCGGGCGGCGTGACGGTGTCCTACTTCGAGTGGGTGCAGGATTTCTCCAGCTTCTTCTGGACGGAAGACGAGATCAACCTGCGCCTGGACAAAATCATGGTCGATGCCCTGAAACGCATCTGGGACGTGGCTGACCACCACCGCATCAGCCTGCGCACGGCCACCTTTGTGGTCGCCTGCGAGCGCATCCTCGAAGCGCGCCAGGTGCGCGGTCTCTACCCCTGACCGGGGCTCTGCGGCCGGATCGGCGCGAAGCGGCGCAGGCGCAGCGCGTTGGTCAGCACGCAGACGCTGGACAGCGCCATCGCGCCTGCGGCAAAGCCCGGCGAGAGCGTCAACCCGAAGATCGGGTAGAACACCCCGGCGGCCAGCGGAATCAGCGCGGCGTTGTAGGCAAAAGCCCAGAACAGGTTCTGGCGGATGTTGGACAGCGTCGCGCGCGACAGCGCTACGGCGGTTGCCACGCCTTGCAGGCTGCCGGACATCAGCACCACATCGGCGGCCTCCATGGCCACATCGGTGCCCGTGCCCAGCGCCACGCCCACATCGGCTTCGGCCAGCGCGGGCGCGTCGTTGATGCCATCGCCCACAAAAGCCACTGCGCCAAAGCGTGCGCGCAAGTCTTTCACCGCCTGCGCCTTGCCGCCAGGCAGCACACCCGCCACGACCTCGGTGATGCCAAGCTGGCGCGCCACGGCCTGCGCGGTGCGGGCGTTGTCGCCGGTGATCATCGCCACGCGCAGCCCCATCTGGCGCAGCGTGGCCAGCGCCTGCGCGGTGTCGGGCTTGAGCGGATCGCTCACCGCCAGTGCGGCGGCGCAGTGGCCGTCAATGGCCACAAAAACCGGCGACTGCCCCTGATCCGCCCACTCAGCCGCTTTGGCGGTCAGCGCCGGGTTCAGGTTCTGGGCATGAACCTGACCCACGATCTGCTCGATATACGCCTGCGAGCCCAGGGCCACGCTGCGCGGCACGCCGCCCTGCAGCACCGTGCCGCGCACGCCCAGACCCACGGCGCCCTCGTAATCCCGCAGCTCGGGCAGCGTTAAACCGTCATCCTGTGCGGCGCGCACCAGGGCCTGCGCCAGCGGATGGCTGGAGCGCGACTCCACCGTCGCCACCGCCGCCAGCACCGTGGCGCGGTCAAAACCGGGCGCCAGATGCAGCGCGGTCAGCGCCGGTTTTCCGGCCGTCAGCGTGCCGGTTTTGTCCAGCGCCACCACACGGGTGTCGCGCAGCCCCTGCAGCGCCTGACCTTTGCGGAACAGCACACCCAGCGCCGCACCGCGCCCGGTGCCGACCAGAATGGCCGTGGGCGTGGCCAGGCCCATGGCGCAGGGGCAGGCGATGATGAGCACCGCCACCGCGCTGACCAGCGCGTGCGGCAGCGCCGGGACAGGCCCGAGCACCAGCCAGGCCAGGAAAGTCAGCAGCGCCAGCCCCATCACCACTGGCACGAACACCGCCGTCATGCGGTCCACCAGCGCCTGAATGGGCAACTTGCCCGCCTGCGCCTGCTCAACCAGCCGGATGATCTGCGCCAGCACGCTGTCACCGCCCACCGCCGTGGCGCGGATCACCAGGGCGCCCTGCTGGTTGACCGTGCCGCCGACCACGCGGTCGCCCGCGCGCTTGGCCACGGGCAGGGGCTCGCCGGTGATCATGGCCTCGTCCACCCAGCTCTCGCCGTCCAGCACCTCGCCGTCCACGGGCACGCGCTCGCCGGATCGCACCACCACCACGGTGCCCCGGGCCACCCGGGCCAGATCCTGCTCGGTGATGTCGCCGCCTGGCCCGCGCACCCAGGCCGTGCGCGGCTGCAGCCCGACCAGACGCCCGATGGCCAGCGCCGTGCGCCCGCGCGCCCGGGCCTCCAGCCAGCGCCCCAGCAGAATCAGGGTGACGATGACTGTGGCGCTTTCAAAATACAGGTGCGCCGCGCCTGCCGGCAGAAGCATCGGCGCCAGCAGCGCCACCATGGAATAGCCCCAGGCCGCCAGCGTGCCCACGGCCACCAGCGCGTTCATGTCCGGCGCGCCGTGCAGCAGCGCGGGCAGTCCACGCGCAAAAAAGCGCCGCCCCGGCCCAATCATCACCGCCGTGGTCAGCAGCGCCTGAAGGGCGCCGTTCAGGCCGTTCCCCAGCGTGGACTGGACCAGATGGTGCCAGCCGGGGATCAGGTGCGCGCCCATGTCCAGGACAAAAACCGGCCACGTCAGCAGCGCTGCCCGCAGCAGATCGCGGCGCAGCGAACGCAGCTCGGTGGCTTCGGGCGCTTCTTGGGGGTCGTACGCATGAGCGGATGCAGCAGATGCAGCGGATGAATCGGCTGAGTCGGCTTCAGCCGCTTTCTCTTCAGGAGCCGCTGGGTAGCCGGCCTTGTCCAGCACAGCGGCCAGAGCGTCACGCGACAGCGCCGCATTGCCTTCGACATCGGCCCGGCCGGTGACCAGGTTGACCGATACGGCGCTCACGCCATCCACCTTGCGCAGCACGCGCTCGACGCGCGCCGCGCAGGCCGCGCAGCTCATGCCGGTGACGGTGAGGTTCAGGTGCTGCGCGACCTCAGCCCTGTCGGGCGCCGCAGACTGCGCAGCAACCATCAGCGCCGACGGCGCGGAAACGGCGGCTGGCCGCGCCAGAAACGGATCATCAGAAAACCGCCCAGCATGCCACCCAGGTGGGCGAAGTGGGCGATACCGTCACCGCCGCCCGCCACGCCAGACAGCAGCGCCAGCGCGCCAAAGACCATCACGAAGTACTTGGCCTTCATGGGGATGGGCGGGAAGAGAGGCATGATCATGCGGTTGGGAAACAGCATGCCAAACGCCATCAGCAGGCCATAAAGTGCGCCCGAAGCGCCCACCGTGGGAGCGCTCATGCCGACAGAGAAGCTCAGCAGCAGCTGCGCCAGCGCAGCCGTCAGCGTGCTGGCCAGCAGGAAGTGCGTGTAGCGGCGGCCGCCCCAGATGCGCTCCAGCTCGCCGCCAAACATCCACAGGCCCAGCATGTTGAAGAACAGGTGGCCGAGGCTGGCGTGCAGGAAGCCGTAAGTCACCACCTGCCAGGGCCAGAACAGGCCGGAATTGACGGGCCACAAGGCCAGCCAGGCGCCCACGGCGCCAGCGCCGGGAACCAGCAGGGTCAGACAGAAGAGCGCCGTGCAGATCAGCATCAGCGCTTTGGTCACGGGAGGGATGGGCGGCACGATGAGCTCCGGCGGGTCGGTGGCGGGGCAGTATAGCAAGCGGCCTCAAGCCCCTGGGGAAGAAAGCGGCGGGCCAGGATCAGGCTGCAGGCCAGGCGCTGCGGCGGCGGGACACCGCCTCGATCTGCGCCTGCAGCGCGGCGCCGTCACCGCTGCGCAGGGTCTGGGCCAGATGCTCCAGCGCATCGCCAAAGGCCTGCGCCTGCGCCAGCACCGGGCCGCGGTTGGCCAGCAGAATGTCGCGCCACATGACCGGGTCGCTGGCCGCGATGCGGGTGAAATCGCGAAAGCCCGATCCGGCGTGCGCCAGCAGAGCCTCGCCGCCGGGCTGGTCCATCAGGCCCGCCATGTAAGCGAAGGCCAGCAGATGCGGCAGGTGGCTGACGGCGGCAAAGGTTTCGTCGTGCTGCAGCGGCGACATGCGGCTGACTCGCGCGCCCGTCAGCTCCCAGAGCTGCTGAGCGCGGGCGATGGCGTCGTCGCTGGACTGCGTCAGCGGCGTCAGGATGACGCGGCGGCCCTTAAAAAGTGCGCTCTCGGCGTGGGCCACGCCCGACTTTTCTTTGCCCGCAATCGGGTGCGCGGGCACGCAGTAGCCCAGATGCTGCGGCAGCGCCGCCTGCATGGCCGCCAGCACGTCGCGTTTGGTGCTGCCCGCGTCCATGACCAGCACCTGCGGCGCCAGGTGCGGAGCGATTTCTTCCAGCACCGCCTGCGTCGCGGCCACCGGCACCGCCAGCAGCACGGCATCAGCGCCCTGCACCGCCTGTGCGGCACTGGAGGCGACACGGTCGATGGCGCCCAGCTCCAGCGCTTTGTGCGCGCTGGCCGGGCTGCCGCTGCTGCCCGTCACTTCAGCGACCGCGCCAGCGGCCTTGAGCGCCAGCGCGAACGATCCGCCGATCAGGCCACAGCCGATCAGCGCCAGACGCTGAACGGCCGTCTTTTGCCCCATCTGGAGCGCCATCAGTGCGCGTCCAGCGGGTAGGTGCCCAGCTGGCGGTAAAAAGTGCAGACCTGGCGCAGACCCAGCAGCGCCCGCGCCACGTGCGGCTGGTCAGGATGGCCCTGAATATCGATGTAGAAGAAGTATTCCCACTGCCCGGAGCGCGCCGGACGCGATTCAAAACGCGTCATCGACACGCCGTTTTCCTTGAGCGGCATCAGCATGTCGTGCACCGCGCCCGCCTCGTTGGGCACCGAGACGATCAGGCTGGTGCAGTCGTTGCCGCTGGGGCCAGGCTGGCGCTGCGTCTGCGGGTGCGCCGCGATGACAAAGCGCGTGCGGTTGTGCGCATCGTCCTGGACGGCGGGCGAGACCACGTGCAGACCGTATTCGTTGGCCGCACGCGTGCTGGCCAGGGCGGCCAGGCTCACGTCCTGCCCGGCCAGACGCGCCCCTTCGGCGTTGCTGGATACCGGACGGCGCTCGGCGTGCGGCAGGTGCTGGCTGAGCCAGCCGTGGCACTGCGCCAGCGCCTGCGGGTGCGCGACGACGGCTTCGATGCCATCCAGCCGGTTCTCGCGGCGCAGCACATTGTGGCGCACGAACAGGCTGGTCTCGCCGATGATGAACAGCGGCGTGTTCAGGAAAAGATCCAGCGACCGCGCAACCACGCCTTCGGTCGAATTCTCGACCGGGATCACGCCGAAATCGGCCGCTCCGGCAGTCGTCGTGCGGAACACTTCGTCGATGCTGATGCACGGCAGGCGCACGATGCTGGAGCCGAAATAGGCCAGCGCCGCCTCTTCACTAAAGGTGCCCGCCGGGCCCAGATAGGCCACGCGCATGGGCGTTTCCAGGCTGCGGCAGGCGGCCATGATCTCGCGCCAGATCGGTGCGACGCTGGCCTCAGCGAGCGGGCCGGGGTTGATGTCTTTCAGGTTGGCGATGACCTGCACTTCGCGCTCGGGGCGGAAGACCACCGAACCCTCGTGCTTTTTGACCTCGCCGACCGCCTGTGCCAGGCGCGCGCGCTGGTTGATCAGATCAAGCAGCTGGCGATCCACGGCGTCGATTTCACCGCGCAGCGCGAGGAGCCGGGGATCGGGAGCCTGTCCAGCAGCAGGCGGCGTCGGGGATGGGGCGTCACTCGGGGTCATCAGCACACTCGTCAGGGAAGCACAATGCCCCGATTGTGCCGCGACTCCCGCGCCCTCAGGCACGCGGGGTCAGAAAAACTGGCGAGCGAAGTTGGCCAGAGCCCAACTCACTGCCCCCGCTCAAAATCCCGCAAAAAATCCACCAGCGCCTGTACGCCCGCCAGCGGCATGGCGTTGTAGATCGAGGCGCGCATCCCACCCACCGACTTGTGGCCTTTGAGCTGCAGCAGACCGCGGCTTTGAGCCTGCGCCAGGAAATCGGCGTTGCGCGATTCGTCCTTCAGGAAGAAGGGCACGTTCATCAGCGAGCGGCTGCCCGGCGCGACACGGTTTTCGTAAAAATCGCTGGCGTCCAGATAGTCATAGAGCAGCGCGGCGCGCTCCTGCGCAGCGGCCTGCATGGCGGGTACGCCGCCTTGGCGCTCGATCCAGTCAAACACCAGACCGGCCATATAAATGGCGTAAGTCGGCGGCGTGTTGACCATGGACTGCTGGGCCGCCAGCTCGGTGTAGTTCCACACCTGCGGACAGATGGGCAGCGCCCGGCCCAGCAGGCTGTCCTTGACAAAGACCAGCGTCAGACCCGCCGGGCCGATGTTTTTCTGCGCTCCGGCGAATGCCAGGCCAATGCGCGACCAGTCCATGGGCCGCGACAGGATGTGCGACGAGCAGTCGACCACCAGCGGCGCAGCGCTGCCCAAGGCGGCCAGATCCGGCCAGTCGGCCAGCTCGACGCCGTGGATGGTTTCGTTGCTGCACACATGCACATAGGCCGCGTCCGGGCGGATGCGCCAGGAGGCCGGGTCGGGCATGGCGCAGTAGCCGCTGTTTTTGGAACTGGCCGCAATCGCCACGTCGGCGTAGCGTGCGGCCTCTTGCGCCGATTTGGCCGACCAGGCGCCGCTGACCACCACATCCACCGCCCCGCCCCGGCTCAAATTAAGCGGCACAGCGGCGTTTTCGCCCAGCCCACCGCCCTGCACGAAGAGGATGTGAACATCATCCGGCACCGCCAGCAGGCGGCGCAGCGTGCTCTGGGCGTGATCGAGAATTTCGCCAAACGCACTGCTGCGGTGGCTCATTTCCATCACGCCAAGGCCGGTGCCGTGCCAGTCCAGCATCTCGGCAGCGGCCTGCTGGAGCACTTCCGTCGGCAGCGCGGCCGGGCCCGCCGAGAAGTTGTAGGGACGATGCACGGCCAACCCGGCTTACTTCTTGGGCGCAGCCACTGCAGGCGAGTTCGCCGGAATGTTCAGGCGCTTGCGCAGGCTGGTGTTCAGATTGGCGATTTTGGGCTGGATCTGCGCATCAGTGCTCTTGACCACGGCGTCCACCAGGGCCTGCTGAAGCTCGGGCGAAATCTGCTGCAGCTTTTTCTGCACGGGCGATTCCAGAATCTGGATGGCCTGCTGAAGCTCTTCAACCGTGAAGTTTTTCTCAAAAATCGGGCCCAGAACCGACGGCGCCAGCTTGGTCGCGCTGCTGCGCACCATGGGTAGGGCGTCGTCCATGTACTTCTTGACGTCGTCATCCACGCCCTTGGCCATGGCCTGCTGCTGCGCGGGCGGCACCTGCGTCTGGATGTAACCAGCGGCTTCGTCCAGCAGCTGCGAGGCAGGACCTTGAACCAGACCGCGCGACATGGCATCAATGCCCGGCTGCTGCAGCTGGACCAGCTTCTGGATCAGGGCCTTCTTGTCGGCCGACTGGGCCAGCGCGGGCTGCACCGCCAGAACGCCCATCACACACGCGGCCGCCACGGCCAGAGATTTGATTTTCATGACTTGCACTTGCACGTTTTTCCTTGGTAATTGATACGGTGAGCAACACGGGCTTGGAGTCAGTCCGCACGCAGAGGTTTCATCGTTTATTCAGCGGACGGTGTTTCAGGCCTGGCATCATCGGGGGCAGAAGCATCTGCGGCGCCGTCCAGCGTGACATCGGACACATCGTCAGCCGCATCGTTCTCGACAATGCGCTGCAGGCCGATCAGCTTGGCGCCTTCGTCCAGCGCAATCAGCGTCACGCCCTGGGTGGCGCGGCCCAGTTCGCGGATCTCGGACACCCGCGTGCGCACCAGAACGCCGGTGTCAGTGATGAGCATGATCTCGTCATCAGCGTGGACCAACGTCGCCGCCACCACGCGGCCGTTGCGGCCCGACTGCTGGATGGCGATCATGCCCTTGGTGCCGCGCCCGTGGCGGGTGTATTCGGTGATGCTGGTGCGCTTGCCGTAGCCGTTTTCGGTGGCGGTGAGCACGCTCTGTTCACCGTCGCCCGCGACCAGCATCGTGATGACGCTCTGGCCCTCATCCAGCATCATGCCGCGCACGCCGCGCGCCTGGCGGCCCATGGGGCGGACGTCGCCTTCGTCAAAGCGCACAGCCTTGCCGCCGTCACTGAACAGCATCACGTCGTGACGGCCGTCGGTCAGCGCGGCGCCCACCAGGTAATCGCCCTCGTCCAGGTCGACCGCGATGATGCCCGCCTTGCGCGGGTTGCTGAAATCGGGCAGCGCGGTTTTCTTCACGGTGCCCATGCGGGTGGCCATGAAGACAAAATGGTCCTCGGGGAAGCTGCGGAACTCGCCCGTCAGCGGCAGCACCACGGTGATTTTCTCGGCGGGCTGCAGCGGGAACATGTTGACGATGGGCTTGCCGCGCGAATTGCGTCCGCCCTGCGGCACTTCCCACACCTTCAGCCAGTAGACGCGGCCCATGTTGCTGAAACACAGCATCCAGTCGTGGGTGTTGGCCACGAAAAGCTGGTCCACCCAGTCGTCTTCCTTGGTCGTGGTCGCCTGCTTGCCGCGCCCGCCGCGCTTTTGCGCGCGGTATTCGGACAGCGGCTGGCTCTTGATATAGCCGGTGTGCGACAGCGTAACCACCATGTCCAGCGGCGTAATCAGGTCTTCCGTGCCCAGTTCCTGCGCGTTGTGCTCGATGTGGCTGCGGCGCGCGCCCAGTTTGGTCTCGCCGAACTCTTTGCGCAGCGCGTCCAGATCGCCCGCGATGATGGCGGTGACGCGCGCGGGCTTGGCCAGGATGTCGAGCAGGTCGGCGATCTGGTCCATGACCTCGCGGTACTCGGCGATGATTTTGTCCTGCTCCAGACCCGTCAGGCGCTGCAGGCGCATCTGCAGAATTTCGCCAGCCTGCGCGTCGGTCAGGCGGTAAAGGCCATCCGGCTGCAGTCCGAACTGGGCTGGCAGATTCTCGGGCGCGAAAGCGTCGCGGCCGCCCAGGCCCGCCAGCTCGGTGCGCTCCAGCATGGCCTTGACCATGGCCGAATCCCAGCCGCGTTCCATCAGCGCGGTGCGCGCAACGGGCGGCGTCGGCGATTCGCGGATGATGCGGATGAACTCGTCGATGTTGGCCAGCGCCACCGCCAGGCCTTCCAGGATGTGGCCGCGTTCGCGCGCTTTGCGCAGGTCGTAAACGGTGCGCCGGGTGATGACTTCGCGGCGGTGACGCAGGAAAACGGTGATCAGATCCTTGATGTTGCACAGGCGCGGCTGGTTGTCGATCAGCGCGACCATATTGATGCCGAAGCTGTCCTGCAGCTGCGTCATCTTGTACAGGTTGTTGAGCACCACCTCGGGCACTTCGCCGCGCTTGAGCTCAATCACCACGCGCATGCCGGATTTATCCGATTCGTCCTGGATGTGGCTGATGCCTTCGAGCTTTTTCTCGTTGACCAGCTCGGCCATGCGCTCCAGCAACGATTTCTTGTTGACCTGATAGGGGATCTCGTCAACGATGATCGCCTGGCGCTCGCCTTTGCCGATGTCCTCGAAGTGCACCTTGGCGCGCATGACCACACGGCCCCGCCCGGTGCGATAGCCTTCGCGCACGCCGGACAGGCCGTAAATGATGCCGCCGGTGGGGAAATCCGGCGCCGGGATGAACTGCATGATCTCGTCGATGCCAGCGTCGGGGTTCTCCAGCATGTGCTGGCAGGCGTCGACCACTTCGCACAGATTGTGCGGCGGAATGTTGGTGGCCATGCCCACGGCGATCCCGGCGCTGCCGTTGACCAGCAGGTTGGGCAGGCGCGTCGGCAGGACCAGCGGCTCGCTCTCGGAGCCATCGTAGTTGGGTCCGAAATCGACGGTTTCCTTGTCGATGTCGGCCAGCATCTCGTGGGCGATCTTGGCCAGACGGATCTCGGTGTAGCGCATGGCGGCGGCGTTGTCACCGTCGATCGAACCGAAGTTGCCCTGCCCGTCCACCAGCATGTGGCGCAGCGAAAAGGGCTGGGCCATGCGCACGATGGTGTCGTAAATGGCGCTGTCGCCGTGCGGGTGATATTTACCCATCACGTCACCGACTATGCGGGCGCTCTTGCGGAAAGCCCGGTTCCAGTCGTTGTTCTGCTCGTGCATGCCGTAGAGCACGCGCCGGTGCACGGGCTTGAGTCCGTCGCGGGCGTCGGGCAGCGCCCGGCCCACGATGACGCTCATGGCGTAATCCAGGTAGGACCGCTTCATCTCCTCTTCGAGGCTGATGGGCAGGGTTTCCTTGGCGAAAGAATTCATGGCGGTCCGGGAAGCGGTCAGTTCAACTAGTCATTGTAAAGGCTGCGCCAGGCGCTCACGCAGCGCTTTTGCACACCGGTGCGAAGCGGCCAGAAACCGGCCGCAAGCCGGTGGCTGTATCAAGTTTGCAACATTCGCCCACCGCCCCGGCAAGACCCCCGGGCAAAAAGCTCGCCCCCAAAAACCGTATGGCACAATCAGACCCGTTGGTGGTGATGCCCTGCGGCTCGCGGGTTCTCACCCTTCAAGTTTGCACGGGGCCTCTCTGTGGCCCGTGATTTATTTCCCACCGAGAGGAGAATCATGAAAAAACTCAACACCGTAACCCTGCTGGTTGCGTCTGCTGCCCTGTCCGCCTGTGCTTCCGTCGGCATGCCTTCTGGCAGCATGATGGACAACAGCCAGAACGCTGTGAACAACTGGCGCGCTGCTGATGGCACCGTCTGGATGAACGGCACCTTCGAGCACTGCTGGCGCAACAGCGTGTGGACGCCGGAAACCGCAG
The DNA here is from genome assembly GCF_037688875.1 of Amphibiibacter pelophylacis. Classification (NCBI taxonomy): domain Bacteria; kingdom Pseudomonadati; phylum Pseudomonadota; class Betaproteobacteria; order Burkholderiales; family Sphaerotilaceae; genus Amphibiibacter; species Amphibiibacter pelophylacis. The sequence continues at coordinate 59,432 of NZ_JAWDIE010000014.1, read as the reverse complement.
CTTCCGAAGCCTGTGGCAAGCCCGGTGCACCCGCTCCGGTGCCGGCACCCGCTCCGGCACCTGCACCCGCTACGGCACCTGCCCCCGCTCCGGCTGCTCCGGTCAGCGAAAAGGTCACCTTCCAGGCCGACGCCTTCTTCGACTTCGACAAGTCCGTGCTCAAGCCCGAAGGCCGCCGCAAGCTGGATGAGCTGTCGGGTCTGACCAAAGACATCAACCTGGAAGTCATCATCGCTGTTGGCCACACCGACAGCGTGGGCTCCGACGCCTACAACCAGAAACTGTCCCTGCGCCGCGCCAACGCGGTCAAGGAATATCTGGTCGGCAAGGGCATCGAGCGCAGCCGCATCTACACCGAAGGCAAAGGCGAAAAGCAGCCTATCGCCTCGAACAAGACGGCCGCTGGCCGCGCGAAGAACCGTCGCGTGGAAATCGAAGTCGTGGGTCAGCGCACCAAGTAATCCCTCACAGGATGCTCTTGGAGTCCGGCCCCGGCCGGGCCCACTGCTCGAAACCCCGCCTCGGCGGGGTTTTTGCATTGTGGCATCCTCCCCTTTGCTTTCAGGAGAGCCCCATGACTGTCGCCGCCGCCAACGTCAACCCACAGGAAATCGGCAAATTCGCCGCGCTGGCCCAGCACTGGTGGGATCCGGACGGCGAGTTCAAAACCCTGCACGACATCAACCCGCTGCGCACGCGCTGGATCACCGCACAGGCCCAGGTCGAGGGGCGCGACGTGTTGGATGTGGGCTGCGGGGGCGGTCTGCTGACCGAATCGCTGGGCCGCAACGCCCGCAGTGCGCTGGGCGTGGACCTGGCCGACGCCTCGCTGCAGGTTGCGCGCCTGCACGCGCTGGAGCAGGGGCTGGAGCACATCCGCTACGAAACCATCGCCGCTGAAGCGCTGGCCGAGCGCGAACCCCAGCGCTACGACGTGGTCAGCTGCATGGAAATGCTGGAGCACGTGCCCGACCCGGTCTCCATCGTCGCGGCCTGCGCGCGCCTGGTGAAACCCGGGGGGCAGGTGTTTTTTTCGACGCTCAACCGCCATCCGGCGGCCTTTCTGGGCGCCATTGTGGCGGCCGAATACCTGACAGGCCTGATTCCCAGGGGAACGCACGATTATGCGCAGTTCATCCAGCCGGCCGAGCTGGCCGCCTGGGCGCGCCATGCCGGGCTGCAGCTTGAGCGTGTCGCAGGCCTGGGTTACAACCCGATCACCCGGCGCGCCTGGATCAGCGCGCGCACCCCCATCAACTACATGATGTCCTGCCGCCGGCCGCTGCAGGGCTGAAACACGCCATGCCCTTGAACCGTAATCTGCCCACGTCACGGCCCGATGCCGTCTTTTTTGACCTGGACGGCACGCTGATCGACAGCGCCCCCGACCTGGCCGGTGCCGCCAACACGCTGCGTCGCCAGCGCGCTCTGGAACCGCTGCCCTTTGAAGCGCTGCGGCCGCAGGTCAGCAACGGCGCGCGGGGTCTGGTGGGTGTGGCGCTGGGGCTGACGCCCGACGATGACGGCTACGAGGCCGCACGGGTGGCTTTCCTGGCCGCTTACGAAACCGGGCTGCTGAACGAGACCCGCCCCTTCCCCGGCGTGCCCGAACTGCTGCAGACGCTGCACGATCTGGCCCTGCCCTGGGGCATCATGACCAACAAGCACACGCGCTACGCCCGGCCCGTGGTCGCCGGGCTGCGCGCGCTGGACGCCAGCCGTGTGCTGGTCTGCGGCGACACCACCGCGCACCCCAAACCGCACCCGGCGCCGCTGCTGCACTGCGCCGAAGCGCTGGGCGTGGCGCCGCAGCGCTGCGTGTATGTGGGCGACGATCTGCGCGACATCCAGGCCGCGCACGCGGCCGGCATGGTCGCGGTGGCGGCGGCCTGGGGCTACCTGGGCGACAGCGGCCCCATCGAAGGCTGGGGCGCGAATCACATTGCGCGCAGCCCGCAGGACCTGGCCGACTGGCTGCGCGACGGGCCCAGGGCCTGATTCCGGCGCATCGCGGCTGGCCGAATCGCCGCCGCGATGCGATAATGCCGGGTTATGCGCCGGACGCTCCGGCGAATCTCCTTTTTCGCTCCCCCCGAAACATCATGAAAATCGCTCAAGAAATCCGCGCCGGCAACGTCATCATGCACGGCAAAGACCCCATGGTCGTGCTGCGCACCGAATACAGCCGTGGCGGCCGCAACAGCGCCACCGTGCGCATGAAGCTCAAGAGCCTGCTGAACAACAGCGGCACTGAAGTTGTCTTCAAGGCCGACGACAAAATGGACCAGATCGTGCTGGAGAAGAAAGAGTGCACCTACTCCTACTTCGCCGATCCCATGTACGTCTTCATGGACGCCGAGTACAACCAGTTCGAAGTCGAATCCGAAAACATGGGTGACGCCATCTCCTACCTGGAGGACGGCATGGAAGTTGAAGTGGTGTTCTATGACGGCAAGGCCATTTCGGTCGAACTGCCCACCAGCGTCGTGCGCCAGATCACCTGGACCGAGCCTGCCGTCAAGGGCGACACGTCGGGCAAGGTGCTCAAGCCGGCCAAGATCGCGACGGGTTTCGAGATCATGGTGCCGATTTTCGTGGCGCAGGACGACATGATCGAAATCGACACCCGCACCCACGAGTACCGCAAGCGCGTGTGATTTCAGCCCGCATGTCGGCCAGCACCGGGCCGGATGATCAGGCCCCTTCGGGGGCCTTTTTTGTGTCTGGTCACGAAGGCAGCAACGCTGGGGGCGTGCGTCCGGCGCGGGTGGTGTTCGATGCTGAGGGCACGGCGCACGCGCCCGGCTTTGGCGATGTCTATCACAGCCGCGCGGGGGCCGCGGCGCAGGCGCGGGCGGTGTTTCTGGCGGGTAATGGCCTGCCGGAGCGCTGGCAGGATGCGGCGCAGTGGGGCGATCCGGCGCGGCCCTTCACGCTGCTGGAAACCGGCTTTGGGCTCGGGCACAACCTGCTCTCCACACTGCAGGCCTGGCGGGATACGCCCCGCACGCCCGGCGCACGGCTGCTTTATCTGGCCGTGGAGCAGTTCCCCGCCCGGCCGCAGGATCTGGCGCAGGCGCACGGCCTGGATCGCCAGAATCACCAGGTTGATCAAAAAGGCGACCTGGACCCGGCGGACATCCAGCGCCAGGCATTGGCCCGCGAACTGCTGGCCCAGTGGCCGCCCTGCACGCCTGGCAGCCACACGCTGCGCTTTGATGGCGGGCGCGTCACCGTTCGCCTGTGGCTGGGCGACGCCGCCCGCGTGCTGCCGCGCCTGCAGGCGCAGGTGGATGCGGTCTACCTGGACGGATTTTCCCCGCAGCTGAACCCCGCCCTGTGGTCGCCCGAGCTGATGCGCCAGGTGGCCCGGCTGTCGCGCCCCGGCGCCACGCTGGCTACTTGGAGCACCGCCCCGGCCGTGCGCGACGCGCTGACCGCCGCCGGGTTTGTCTGCCAAAGACGCCCCGGTTTTGGCGGCAAGCGGCGGCGCCTGGAAGCCCACTACCAGCCGCGCTGGCACGCACCGCGGCCCGCCGCCTTCCAGCCAGTGGCGTTGCCCCGGGACGGCGAAGCTCACGCCGTCATCGTCGGCGGCGGCCTGGCCGGGGCCAGCACCGCGCAGGCTCTGGCCCTGCGCGGCTGGCGTTGCACCGTCCTTGACGCCGCCGCACAGCCCGCCAGCGGCGCCTCGGGCAACCCGGCCGGGCTGCTGCACGGCATTGTTCACCTGGAGGACGGCAGTCACGCCCGCTGGCTGCGCAGCGCGGCGCTGTTCGCGCACGGACAGATCGCGCCGCTGCTGGCGCAAGAGACGGCGCCGGGGCGTGTGCCGGGTCGCCTGAACGGTTTTCTGCGCCTGCAGGATGACGACGCCCACGCCCTGCAGCAACAAATGGCCGCGCTGGGCATGGACGAGCGTTACGCCCGGGTGCTGGACGCCGCTGAAACCTCAGCGCTACTGGGCCTGCCACTGCAGCAATCGCCAAAGGGCAGCGCCTTGCTCTTTGCGCACGGCGGCTGGGTCAGCCCAGCCGCGCTGGTCCGCCACTGGCTGGATACGCCGGGCGTCCACTGGCGTGGCGGCGCAGACGTCGCCCGGCTGCAGCGGGAAACAGCGGGGGCCACAAGCGACACCCCGCCGCGCTGGCTGGCGCTGGACGCGGACGGCATGGCCCTGGCCGATCCGGCCGACGCCATCGTCGTCGCCAGCGCACACACTGCACTGCCCCTGCTGCAGCGCAGCCTGGCGCCGGATGGCGGCGCGCTGTGGTGGGCGCCCGAACTGCGCGCCCAGCGCGGCCAGATCAGCCAGATCCGCCGCGCCGACCTGGCTGCCGCTGGGCTGGGTAGCGCCCTGCCCCGCCTGCCGCTGTCGCGCTACGCCTACGCGCTGGACACCCAGCCTGGCCACCCCGGGGGCGGCGAGCTGGTTTTTGGCGCCACGCACCAGTGGGACGACGGCGATGAGCGCGTGCGGGACAGCGATCACCGGGACAACCTGCAGCGCCTGGCCGCCCTGCTGGGCGAGGACACCGCACAAAGCGCCTGGCAGGCCCTGCCCTGGCACGGACGCACCGGCTGGCGCTGCATCAGCCCCGACCGCCTGCCGCTGCTGGGCCGCGTCCCCAGCCCGGCGCCGTCCGACGCCCGCACGGCGCGCCGCCCCTACGCCAGCCAGCACATCGCGCGCGAAGACGGGCTGTATCTGTGCACCGCCCTGGGCTCGCGCGGCCTGACGCTGGCGCCGCTGCTGGGCGAGACACTGGCCGCGCTGATCACTGGCGAAGCCCTGCCGGTCGATACCCGCCTGATGGCCGCACTGGACCCAGCACGCTGGGCGCTGGCCACACTGGCCCGGAAATGACAGCGGGCGCCACCGGTATCACGGGGCGCCCGCTGACGGAATCAGGACGAGGTCAGAAGCTCATCAGCCCTTTTTGCGCAGCAGACGGATCACGCCATCCGGGTCGTAGCCCTGCATGAACTGCCCGCGCACCAGCGTCAGCGGCGTTCCGCGAATCTTGAGCGCGCGCTGGGCGGTGCGGAAGTTCTTCAGGCAATCGACATCCTCTTCGATGAAGCATTCGCCGAAGGGAATCTTGTGCGCTTCCATCCAGCCGCGCGCCCAGGAGCAGATGCCGCAGTTCACCGACGAGTACAGGAAAATGTCGCCCGCCTTGACCGTGCGGCGCAGCTGCTGGGCCTCATCGACGTACTCGGTGAGGAAATCGGCGTCGCCTTCGTCATCGTCAGCAGCCTGAACCTGCTGCGCCGCCGCCTTGGCGGGCGCTGCGTGAGACAGAACGGGCAGCGACAGACCCGCCACAGCAGCCAGGGAGAGCGCAGCAGTGCGCAGCAGACGCCAGAAAGGCAAAGAAGCGGTACGGGTCACGGCAGATCCTGCAAAGTCAAAAAACGGGGGGCGAAACGCCTCAGGCCGTGGCGGCGGTGATGACGATTTCAACGAGGTAAGCCGGGTTGGCCAGCGCCGCCTGCACCGTGGCCCGCGGCGGGGTCTGGCCGGGCACCACCCAGGCGTCCCAGATTTCATTCATGGCAGCGAAGTTGGCCAGATCGGGCAGGAAAATCTGCGCCATCACGATGCGGCTCTTGTCGCTGCCGGCCTGCGCGAGCAGGCGGTCTATGGTGGCCAGCACGTCGCGGACCTGGCCGCGAAAATCAAGCTGCGTGTCGCTGGCGACCTGGCCGGCCAGATAGACCGTGCCGTTGTGAATGGCGGCTTCCGACATGCGGTGCCCGACGCCCAGACGCTGAACCATGCTGAACTCCTAATACATCTGATGAAAATCCCTGATGAATCAGGGGTTTAGGCCCTGCCGCGACCCCTGAGGTCAAGGCAGGGCGTGATTCTAGCTCAGACCTTGACGGCGCTGGTGCTGGCCTCAGCCAAAGCCCCTGAGCGCTCCAGGCCCGACAGGATGGCTTTGAGCGAGGCCGACACGATGTTGGCGTCGCTGCCCACGCCAAACAGCGTGCGCTCGCCGATGCGCAGCTCCAGGTAGGCCACGGCGCGGGCGGCGGCGCCGGTGCTGATGGCGTGCTCGTGATAATCCAGCACGCTGACGCTCTGGCCGGTGACCGCCTGCAGGCCGTTGACAAAGGCGTCGATGGGGCCGGTGCCCTCGCCCTGCACGTCCATGTCGCGGCCGCCCAGACGGATGCGCGCCTGCAGGCTGACTTCGGTGCCCAGCTCGCCGGTTTTCTCGCTCAGGCTGTACTGCGGCGCGGTGGCGCTGCTCATGCGGAATTCGCGGTCAAAGAGCTGCCACAGGTCGTCGGCCACGAGTTCCTTGCCGTCGAAATCCATGACCTTCTGAACAATCTGGCTGAACTCGATCTGCAGACGGCGCGGCAGCTGCAGGCCGTATTCGCTCTCCAGCAGCCAGGCCATGCCGCCCTTGCCCGACTGGCTGTTGACGCGGATCACCGCCTCGTAGCTGCGGCCCACGTCCATCGGGTCGATGGGCAGATAGGGCATGACCCAGGGCGAATCGGGCTGGCGCGCGGCAAAAGCCTTCTTGATGGCGTCCTGGTGCGAACCCGAGAACGAGGTGTACACCAGCTCGCCCACGTAGGGGTGGCGCGGGTGGACGGGCAGCTGGTTGCAGTATTCAACCGTGTGGCGGATCTCGTCGATGCGCGAGAAATCCAGGCCCGGGTTCACGCCCTGGGTGTACATATTCAGCGCCACGTTGACCAGATCGAGGTTCCCCGTGCGCTCGCCGTTGCCAAACAGGCAGCCTTCCAGACGGTCTGCCCCGGCCATCAGCGCCAGTTCGCCCGCCGCCGTGCCGGTGCCCCGGTCGTTGTGGGGATGCACCGACACGGTGACGCTGTCGCGGCGCGCCATGTGGCGCAGCGTCCACTCGATCATGTCGGCGAACAGGTTGGGCGTGGAGTGCTCCACCGTCGAGGGCAGGTTGATGATGCACTTGTGCTGGGGCGTCGGCTGCCAGACTTCGGTCACGGCGTCGATGACGCGCAGCGAGAAATCCAGCTCGGTCCCCGAATACATTTCAGGCGAATATTCAAACGTCCAGTGCGTGCCGCCCTGTTTTGCGGCGAGATCGCGGATCAGCGCGGCGTGCGTGGTCGCCAGCTCGACGGTCTGGTCGCGATCCAGGCCCAGCACCACGTCGCGCATGATGGGCGCGGTGGCGTTGTACATGTGCACGATGGCGCGCGGCACGCCCTGCAGCGCCTCGAAGGTGCGTTGGATCAGCGCCTCGCGCGCGGGGGTCAGCACCTGCACGGTCACGTCGTCGGGGATCAGGCCGTCGTCGATCAGCTTGCGCAGAAAGTCGAACTCGATCTGCGAAGCCGACGGAAAGCCGACCTCGATCTCCTTGAAACCGATCTGCACCAGGGTTTTGAACAGGCGCAGCTTGCGCTCCATATTCATGGGCTCGATCAGCGCCTGGTTGCCGTCGCGCAGGTCGACGCTGCACCACACCGGCGGGCGGGTGATGACGGCGTCGGGCCAGGTGCGGTCCTTGAGCTGGATGGCGGGCGTGGCGCGGTATTTGGCGGCGGGATTCTGGAGCATGGACATGGTTTCTCTCGCTTTCTCGGTTCATGAAGCCCGGCAGCACAAACAAAAACGACCCGCTGCGTGGGCAGACGGGTCGCTGGTGGCTGGGCTGTGGCGCAGGCGGTATCAGGCTCCCGTCATGAGGGGGGCCAGTAGCAGCAGGGACAGGGGCAAGCCGGTGTTCATCCCGCAATCATCGCACAGAATCGGCCGTGTGGCGTGGGCTGCGGGCGACAGCGCGGACAAAATCGTGGCCCGAAATCCTCATCCGGCCCCGGTCTGGCGCTGCGGCTGGGCCACAATCGAAGGGTTGCCACTCTGCGCTGCCCACACAGCCTGCTGCCATGAACCAGAACCGCTCCCCCGTCAACAAGGCTGTTTTCCCCGTCGCGGGCCTGGGCACGCGCTTTCTGCCCGCCACCAAAGCGCAGCCCAAAGAGATGATGCCGGTGGTCGACAAGCCGCTGATCCAGTACGCCGTGGAAGAGGCTTACGCGGCCGGAATCCGCGAGATGATTTTCGTCACCGGTCGCCACAAGCGCCCCATCGAAGATCATTTCGACATGAGCTACGAGCTGGAAATGATGCTCGAAGAGGCTGGCAAGCAGGCGCTGCTGGAGGTGGTGCGCAGCGTCAAACCCGACGACATGGAGTGCATTTACGTGCGCCAGGCGCAGGCGCTGGGTCTGGGCCACGCCGTGCTGTGTGCGCGCCGCCTGGTGGGCAACGAGCCCTTTGCCGTGCTGCTGGCCGACGATCTGATGGTGGGCCAGCCGCCCGTGCTGGCGCAGATGGTCGAGCAGTTCCGCCACTGGCGCGTCTCGATGCTGGCCGTGCAGGAGGTGCCGCCCGAGCAGACGCGCCGTTACGGCATCGTGGCTGGTCGCGCCATCGACGACCGTCTGACCGACCTGGAGCGCATCGTCGAAAAGCCCGCCCCCGAAGCCGCGCCCTCGCTGCTGGGCGTGGCCGGGCGCTACATCCTGACGCCGGGCGTGTTTGACGAGCTGGCCACGCAGGAGCGCGGCGTCGGCGGCGAGATCCAGCTCACCGACAGCATCGCAGCGCTCCTGCGCCGCGAGAAGGTGTTCGCCTACCGCTACGAAGGCCAGCGCTACGACTGCGGCAGCAAGGAAGGGTTTCTGCAGGCCAATGTCGAGCTGTCACTGAATCACCCGGAAGTCGGCGCGGGCTTTCGCGCTTTTCTGCAGGATCTGGCGGCCCAGGGCCGGATTTGATTCAGGCGGGTGGCAGCAACTGCCACTCGTGATTATCAATCAGCCGGGTTTTACCCAGGCGCGCAGCGGCCAGCACCACCCAGCGGACATCGGCCTGCGCTTCCGGGCTGGCGCTGACAGCCTCCGCAGACAGCGCCTGCGGTGGGCAGAAATCGCGGGCGCTGCGCACTTCGACGTAATCGGGCGACCAGCCCAGGTCGCGCAGGCGCTGCAGAGCCACGTCCTGCGCGGCTTCGATGTGCGGGACGGCTGCGAGCGCGGCGGGCGACATCACGGCGCTGGCAGCAGCGTCTGACAGGCTCTGTGCCAGCGCCAAAAGCGTCTGGCGCAACTGGGGCGCGCGGGCGCGCTCGTCCGCGCTCAGGTAGGCGTTGCGCGAGGACAGCGCCAGGCCGTCTTCGGCGCGCACTGTGGGCGCGGCGACGATGTCCAGCGGCAGGCCCAGCTGCTGCACCATGTGGCGCACGATCAGGGCCTGCTGGTAATCCTTGCTGCCAAAAATGGCGACATCGGGCTGGACAAGGTTGAACAGCTTGAGCACCACCGTGCACACGCCCTCGAAAAAGCCGGGGCGGAACGCGCCTTCCAGCACCGCGCCCAGTTCGGGCGGCGTCTGCACGCGAAAGGTTTGCGCCACCGGGTACATGGTGCGCACCGACGGGGCGAAAAGCAGATCGCAGCCGCGCGCGTCCAGCAGCGCGGCGTCGCGGTCCAGGTCGCGCGGGTAGCTGTCGAAATCCTCGCTGGGACCGAACTGCAGCGGGTTGACGAAAATGGACGCCACCACAAGGCCCGGCGCGGAGTCACCCCCCGACTCAGCCGCAACGCGACGTCGCGCTTCGTCGATGAGCTGCAGATGCCCCTCGTGCAGACTGCCCATGGTCGGCACAAAAGCGATGCGCCCTTCCGCCCGGCGCACGGCGGCGATGCGCGCGCGCAGCGGCGCGATGTCGTGCAGCGTCTGCATGGGCGGTCAGCGGCGCTCGGGCAGCTCGATCTTGACCTGCAGCACGTCCAGATCGTCCTGCTTGCTCATATCGACCACGATGTCGTTGTCGCTGATCTGGATGTATTTGCGGATCACGGCGACCAGCTCTTTCTGCAGCTCGGGCAGGTAGTCGGGGTGACGGCCGGAGTAGTGGCCGTTGCGCTCGTGCGTCAGGATGATCTGCAGGCGCTCCTTGGCCAGGGAGGCGGATTTTTTCTTCTCGCCCCGGAAGAAGTCAAGAAAGGACATGGATCACCTCCCGCCGAAAAGGCGCTTGAAGAAGCCCGGCTTCTGGGCGTCGATGAAGCGCAGCGGGCGCTCGGTGTCGCCCAGGAAGCGCTCGACCACGTCGCCGTAGGCTTCGGCCACGTCGGTGCCCTGAAGGTGGATAGCGGGCAGGCCCTCGTTGGACGCCTTGAGCACGCTGTCGCTCTCGGGGATGACGCCGATCAGCTTGATGCGCAGGATGTCGGTGATGTCTTCCAGCGACAGCATCTGCCCGTCGGCAACGCGGCTGGGGTTGTAGCGCGTGATCAGCAGGTGCTCCTTGATGGGCTCCTTGCCTTCCATGGCGCGGCGCGTCTTGCTGCCCAGCATGCCCAGGATGCGGTCGGAATCGCGCACGCTGGAGACCTCCGGGTTGGTCACCACCAGCGCCTCGTCGGCGAAGTGCATGGCCATCAGCGCGCCGGTTTCGATGCCGGCCGGGCTGTCGCAGACGATGTAATCGAAGCCCATGGTGGCCAGATCTTCCAGCACCTTCTGCACGCCTTCGAGCTTGAGCGCATCCTTGTCGCGCGTCTGGCTGGCGGCCAGGACGAAGAGGTTGTCGCAGCTCTTGTCCTTGATCAGCGCCTGGTTGAGGTTGGCCTCGCCGTGGATGACGTTGATGAAATCGTAGACCACGCGGCGCTCGCAGCCCATGATCAGGTCCAGGTTGCGCAGGCCGACGTCAAAGTCGATGACGGCCGTCTTGTGCCCGCGCAGGGCCAGGCCCGTGGCGAAGCTGGCGCTGGTCGTGGTCTTGCCCACGCCGCCTTTGCCGGAAGTGACAACGACGATCTTGGTCATAGCGGGGTTCTTTCTGCCTGTTTTTCTGAAAAAGGATGCATGTTCAGGAGGTCAGCGCCTGGATGACCAGACGCTCCTGCCCGGCGCCGCCGCTGCTGTCCAGCCAGACCTGCGCGGGCTGGCCGTCCAGGCCGCCGGGCAGCGGGACTTCGCTGGTGCGGTAAATGCCCGCGATGGAGATCAGCTCGGGCGACAGGCCCAGCGCAAACACGCGCGCCTGCGGGTTGCCACGCGCCCCGGCGATGGCCTTGCCACGCAGCGCGGCGTAAACATGGATGCTGCCGTCGGCGATGACTTCAGCGCCCGGGTTGACCGTGCCCAGCACGATCAGATCGCGCCCGCGCGCATAGACACGCTGGCCCGATCGCACCATGCGGTCGATGACCAGCGGCTCGGGCAGCCCGGCAGTGGGGTCGGGCGCGGGCTCGATGGAAGCCTCGCTGGGCGTGGGCGTGGGCTCGCTGCGCTGGAAAATCGGCGCAAGGCCTCCCGGCGCCTGCAGCCCGGCGGCCACAGCGGCGGCGGTCTGGCTGGCGCTGCCACCGTAGACCGCCCACGGCTGCAGCCGGTAGCGGCGCAGCAGCGCGCACAGGGCGACAAAATCGACGCAGACATCGGGCACGGCGTCGTCCGCTTCGGGCGCGTCGGGGGCACCGTCGGAGCCGTCCGGGTCAGCGGCTTCAGAGGGCGGGGCCTGCAGCGGCGCCAGGTCGATGACCACGGGCTCGTCGTCGAAAAAATCGGGGATGGCGCCAAAGCGCTGGTCGAACTCCTGATCCAGCAGGGCCAGATCGCCCGAGCGCAGCTGCAGCGTCAGCGCCGGGACGCGGGCGCTCTTGATTTCGAAGGAGGACGGCGCCTGGGCGGCGAGAGCAACAGTCATGGCGGTGCGGCTGGGGCCGCAGGGCGGCCAGTGGAAATTCTGGTCTGTATCTTATCCGATCGCCAGACTGCCCCGCCTCAGGCGATGCGCCGCCGCGAAGCGGGCGGATTGCGCGAGAAATAGCCGCGCACGCCCGAAAACAGCGCCTGCGCCAGGGTCTCGCGGTAGGCGTTGGTGGCCAGCAGGGCCTCTTCTTCCGGGTTGGAGATGAAGGCCGTCTCCACCAGAATGGACGGGATGCTCGGCGAGCGCAGCACCGCGAAGTTGGCGTATTCGACGCCCTTCTTGTGCAGATCGCCGATGCGGCCCAGGTGACCCAGCATGGCTTGCGCGGCCACGGTGCTGTCCTTGATCTGGGCGGTGGTGCTCATGTCCAGCATGGCGCGCATGACCGATCGGTCGTGGGCCAGGCGGCTGCTGACGCCGCCAATGATGTCCGACGCATTTTGCGTGCCCTGCAGGTAGCGCGCGGTCGAGCTGGTGGCGCCGCGCGTGCTCAGGGCGTAGACCGAGCCGCCTTTGGGACGCGGGTTGGCCACCGCATCGGCGTGGATGGACATGAACAGATCGGCCTGGACGTGCTGCGATTTGCGCACGCGCTCGCCCAGCGGCACGAAGAAATCGGCGTCGCGGGTCATGAAAGCCTTCATGCCCGGCACGCTGTTGATCAGGTTGGCCAGGCGCGTGCCCACGGCCAGCACCACGGTTTTTTCCATCAGGCCGCTGGGGCCGATGGCGCCCGGGTCTTCGCCGCCATGGCCCGGGTCGATCATGACGATGGTCAGGCCGTTGACGCTGTTGCGCGCCTCAGCCACCGCCTGGCTGGCTTCGCGCAGTTCGGCCGGAGGTGCGGCCGGCGCGGGCCGGGCCGGACGACCCGACGACCGGGCGGGCGGGCGCGGGGTGGCGCTGGCCACGACGGGCGGTTTCGGGCCGTTGAGGCGCTCTTCCAGGGCGCCGTTGATGAAGCGGCTGAGTTCGTCCTCCTGCGCGACCTGCTCGTGGCGCTGGGCCAGGAAGTCGCGCAGCGCGTCGTCGCTGGCCTGGGTGCCGGATTTTTCGCGGATCAGCGCCAGCAGCGGGTCGCTGACCTGAACCGGGTGCAGATCAAACACCAGACGATTCTGGTAGGTGGCGACGGGCGCCAGCGCAAACTGCTCCGGGCGCACCGGCTGCTTGAGGCGCAGATCCAGCTGCACCGCGTCCGGCCCCGCCGCGCTGACCTGCAGCGCGGCAATGAAGGGATCGCCCGGCAGCACGCGGCCGCTCAGGCTGCTGAGGGCGTCGTTCAGCGCCAGGCCGGGGATGCGGATGCGCAGCGCCTGGCCGCCGTCCTGCAGGGTGTGCGTGGCGCTGAGCTTGCCGTCGCTCTCGATGGTCAGCCGGGTGTAATCGGGCGCGGGCCACAGACGCACGGCCACGGCGGTGGCGCCAAAAGCCAGCTGCGCCGGGCCCAGCCACAGCGCCGAGACGGCCGCGCCCAGCAGGCCGGTGCGGGGCAGCGCGGTCGCGGCCACGCCCGTGGCGACCTGGCGCAGCCAGCGACGGCGCTGGGGGTGGTGGGACGAAGAAGGGGCAGATTTGGAGCGGAACATGCGGCAGCAGGAGAAATCAGGCGATGGCGATCAGATCACAGATCAGCACGAATGGCTTTCAGTTTACACGCCAGGCCCCTGACGATAAAGGGATTTTTGAGCAGCGATCCGGCTGCTGCGCCGCGCTTTCACCCGCCAGCCAGGCCGACACCTACAATGCCGGGCATGAGCGACTCCCCTGCCCTGACCCCCGATTTTGTCCACCTGCGCGCCCACACCGAATACTCGGTGGTGGACGGCATCCTGCGCATTGACGACTGGGTGGACGCCGCTGCCGATGACGGCCAGGCCGCGCTGGGCATTTCTGATCTGAACAATCTGTTTGGCACCATCAAGTTCTACAAGGCCTGCCGGGGGGCGGGCCTCAAGCCGCTGATCGGCGCCGACGTCTGGCTGGCGCCGGTGGACGGCGACGGCGTGCTGACCCGGCTTTTGCTGATCGCGCAGAACCCCGAGGGCTACCACCACCTGTGCGAGCTGCTCAGCCTGGCCTGGCTGGGCGAGCCGTACGAGCACCAGGCCTGCGTGCAGCTGGACGACGTGCAGGCGCACAGCGCGGGCCTGATCGCGCTGTCGGGTGGCGCCACCGGCTGGCTGGGCCGCGCGCTGGCAGGCAGCGATCCGGCGCAGGCCGACCGGGTGGCGCAGCGCCTGGAGGATATCTTCCCCGGGCGCTTTTACATCGAGCTGCAGCGCGCCGGGCTACCGGGCGAAGAGGATTACATCGCCGCCGCCCTGCCCCTGGCGGCGCGGCTGCAGCTGCCGGTGGTGGCCACCCACCCCATGCAGTTCCTGACGCAGGTCGAGTTCGATGCCCACGAGGCGCGCGTCTGCGTCGCCGAGGGCGACAAGGTGGCCAACCCGGCGCGTGTGCGCCGCTTCACGCCGCAGCAGCACGCCCTGACGCGCGCGCAGATGCACGAGCTGTTCGCCGACATCCCCAGCGCCCTGGCCAACACCGTGGCCATCGCGCAGCGCTGCACCGTGCCGCTGGTGCTGGGCCAGCCGCGCCTGCCCGATTTCCCCACCCCGCCGCTGGCCGATGGCAGCGCCATGCCCATCGCCGACTACTTCCGCCAGCTCTCGCAGGAGGGCCTGGAAGACCGCCTGGCGCGGCGCTTTCCGGTCGCCGCCCAGCGCGACGCGCAGCGCCCCACTTACCAGGAGCGCCTGGATTTCGAGATCGGCACCATTCTCAAAATGGGCTTTCCGGGCTACTTCCTGATCGTGGCCGACTTCATCCGCTGGGCCAAAAGCCACGGCTGCCCGGTGGGCCCGGGCCGGGGCTCGGGCGCGGGCTCGCTGGTGGCTTACGCGCTGGGCATCACCGACCTGGACCCACTGCAGTACAAGCTGCTGTTCGAGCGCTTTCTCAACCCCGAGCGGGTCTCGATGCCCGACTTCGACATCGATTTCTGCCAGAGCAACCGCGACCGCGTCATCGATTACGTGAAAGAGCGCTACGGCCGCCAGGCCGTCAGCCAGATCGCCACCTTCGGCACCATGGCCGCCAAGGCGGCGCTGCGAGACATCGGCCGCGTTCTGGACATGAGCTACGGCCAGGTCGATGGCATCGCCAAGCTGATCCCGGCGCCGCCGGGCAAGACGGTGACGCTGGCCAAAGTGCCCGAAAAGCCCAGCAGCAAGCTGATTTACGCCCGTCTGGAAGCGCCCGAACTGAACGAGCGCGAGGCCAACGAGGAGGACGTCGCCATCCTGCTGGAGCGCGCCACCCAGGTCGAAGGCCTGGTGCGCAACGTGGGCATGCACGCGGGCGGCGTGCTGATCGCACCGGGCAAAATCACCGATTTCACCCCGCTCTACCAGCAGCCTGGCAGCGACAAGGCGGTCAGCCAGTTTGACAAAGACGACGTCGAGGCCGCGGGCCTGGTCAAGTTCGACTTTCTGGGCCTGGCCACGCTGACGATTCTGGAAGAGGCCAAAAAGCACATCCAGCGCCAGGGCAAGGCGCTGGCCGAGTTCGATTTCGAGCAGATTCCGCTGGACGACACGCGCACCTACAAGCTCTTCGCCGAAGGCCGCACCGAGGCCGTGTTCCAGTTTGAAAGCACGGGCATGCAGCGCATGCTGCGCGACGCCAAACCCAGCCGCCTGGAGGATCTGATCGCGCTCAACGCGCTCTACCGCCCGGGGCCGATGGACCTGATCCCCAGCTTCGTGGCGCGCAAGCACGGCGATGAAACGGTGGAATACCCCCACCCCTCGCTGGAATCCGTGCTGTCCGAGACCTACGGCATCATGGTCTACCAGGAACAGGTGATGCAGACGGCGCAGATCCTGGGTGGTTATTCCCTGGGCGGCGCCGACCTGCTGCGCCGCGCGATGGGCAAGAAAAAGCCCGAGGAAATGGCCCAGCACCGCCTGCTCTTCCGCGAAGGCGCCGCCAAGAACGGCATCGCGCAGGCGCAGGCCGACGAGGTGTTCGACCTGATGGAGAAGTTCGCGGGCTACGGCTTCAACAAGTCGCACGCCGCCGCCTACTCGCTGCTGGCCTATCACACGGCCTGGGTCAAAGTTCACCACACCTGTGCGTTTTTCGCCGCCAACATGACGGTGGAAATGGACAACACCGACAAGCTCAAGGTGCTGCGCGACGATGCCGTGGACTTTGGCATCGTCTTCGATCCGCCCGATGTCAACCAGGGCACGCACGCCTTCGAGCCGCTGGACAAAACCCGCCTGCGCTACGGCCTGGGGGCCGTCAAGGGGACGGGCAAAGGCGCCATCGAGGCCATCGTGGCAGCGCGCGGCGACACGCCCTTCACCAGCCTGTTTGATTTCTGCCACCGCGTGGACCGCACCCGCGTCAACCGCCGCGTGATCGAGGCGCTGATTCGCGCAGGGGCGTTCGACAGCCTGCACCCCGACCGCGCGCCGCTGCTGGCCAGCCTGGGCCTGGCCTTCGACTGGGCCGAGCAGCAGGCCATCAACGCGCTGCAGGGCGACCTGTTCGCGGGCGACAGCCACTCCAGCGCCGACACCGAACCGCCGCTGCTGACCTGCGAGCCCTGGAGCGTGCGCGAGCGGCTGATGCAGGAAAAAATCGCCATCGGCTTCTTTCTGACCGGCCACCTGTTTGAAGAGCACGCCGCCGAGATCGCCAGCCTGGTCGACGGCGATCTGGCCAGCATCACGCCCGGCGAAGCGCCGGTCTGCCTGGCGGGCCTGGTCAGCGACAGCCGCACCATCACCGGCAACCGCGGCAAGGTGCTGATTTTCAGCCTCGACGATGGCAGCGGCCGCCAGGAAGCGTCCCTGAACGAGGAGCAGATCGCCCGCTTCGGGCCGCTGATCCGCGAGGACGAACTCATTGTCATTCTGGCGCGCGTGCGCCAGGACCGCTTCAGCGGCGGCGTGCGCCTGAACATTCAGGCGGTGTGGGACTTGCCCACGGCGCGGGCGCTCAAAGCTGCCGCCGTGCGTGTCTGCCTGACCCTGCCCCAGGCCGCGCAGGAACAGGACAGCGCCGCGCTGCTGGACGGCCTGACCCGGCTCGCCCGCGAGTGGCCAGTGCAGCCGCTAGGCGACGAAGGCAGCGCAGGCCTGCCGCTGCAGGTGCAGCTGAGCCTGCCGCAGGACGACGCCACCGTCTGCGGCCTGCTGGAGCTGGGCCCCGCCAGCCGCTTCTGGCCCGGTGATGACGCACTGACCGCGTTGCGCCGCCACCTGCGCGAATCGGGCTGGCCCGACGGCAGCACGCAGGTTCAGGTGCAGTACCGGCGCGGCGCGGGCGCCTGAGGCCAGTCCGTCAGGCCATCAGCGGCTCAGGGCTTGGCCGCCGGTTTGGCGCCCGGCAGCACCGCCGCGCCTTTGGCGGCAGCCGCTGCCGGGCTGGCCGCCGCGACCCGCGTGCCGCCTGCACCTATCGTCAGGCCCTGGCTTTCGAAGCGCTTTTGCGTCTTGTCGCCGATGCCGCTGACGCGGGTGCGCACATCGGCCCAGTCCTTGAAGGGCGCCTGCTGGCGCGCCGTCACCAGGCGCTGGACCATTTTGGGTCCGATGCCGTCAATGGCATCAAGCTCGCTGGGGCTGGCCTGGTTGATGTCCAGCGCCAGCGCTGTGCCTGCCAGCGGCAGCATCAGCAGGCCGATCAGACTGCGGGACAAAATCTTGCGGACAGAAGCAGCGGCAGAAGAAAAACGGGGGGTGGTCATGGTGGCTCTCCGGTGGGCACCTGGCGGCTGCCGGGTGTAGAGCCATTGTCAGCACGGCGCCCTGCGGGCAACAGCCCCTCCCCTTGCGAGGGGGGGGGAGTGTCTCTGCGCATCGTCCTGGCCCCGGTCAGCCCACGTCGCTGCTGACCGGGCGTCGGGCCACGCCGGCATCGTCCTGCCCGGCGTGGCGGGCGGCCCATTGCAGGAATTCGTCCAGCGGCTTGGGCGGACTGTAGAGATAGCCCTGGATGTAATCGCAGCCCGCGCCGTCGAGCACGTCGCGCTGCACGGCGGTTTCGACGCCTTCTGCGATGACCTTCATGCCCAGCTTGTGCGCCATGACGACCATGGCCTCGCAAAGCGCCTGGTCGCTGCTGCCCACCGACAGGTTTTTGACAAAGCTGCGGTCGATCTTGATGAAATCGATGTCGAACACCTTCAGGTAGGCCAGCGAGGAATAACCCGTGCCGAAATCGTCCAGCGAGACCTGGATGCCCAGATCGCGCAACTGCATGAACTTGTCCTTCACCGCGGCGCTGGCCTCCATCAGCATGCTTTCGGTGATTTCCACGCACAGGTTGTGGCCCTGGTGCTCCTTGAGCAGACCGCTTTCGCGCGGCTGCTGCAGCGCGGCGTCGTGCAGGAACTGACGCGGCGATTTGTTCACCGACACCTGGAAAGCATCGCCCAGCGCCGCACGCAGGCGGTGCAGATCGCGGTCGACCTGCTGCAGGATCCACTCGCCGATGGGCAGGATCAGGCCGGTTTCTTCGGCCACCGGGATGAACTCGGCCGGGCTGACCAGACCGCGCTGCGGGTGCTTCCAGCGCAGCAGCACTTCGGCCTTGTCGACCCGCTGCGTGCGCTGGTGGACGATGGGCTGGTAGACCAGATAAAACTCGTGCCGGTCCAGCGCCAGGCGCAGATCGGCGCCCAGCACGCGACGCTCGCGGGCGCGCTGCTCGATGCGGGCGTCGTAAGCGCGGTGGTGACCCCGGGCCTGCGCCTTGGCCAGCAGCAGCGCCATTTCGGCGTGGGCCTGCAGCACTTCGGCGTCGGCCCCATCGGCCGGATACAGCGCGCTGCCCGCCGAGGCCTGGACAACGATGGGCAGCTCGTCGATCTCGAAAGGCCGGGCCACCTGCCACAGCAGGCGCTGCACACGCCGGTCCAGCGCGGCGCGGGCGCTGTCGCCCGGCGGCAGCGTGGCGGCGTCCAGGCGCAGCAGCAGCGAGAAGCCGTCGCCCGCCGTGCGCGCCAGCAGCTCTTCGGGCTGCAGGGCGTTCTCCAGCAGCACCGCCACGCTGCGCAGCACGGCGTCGCCGGTGCGCCGTCCGTGCTCTTCGTTGACATCCTTGAAGCCGTCCAGGTTGAGCACCACCACGGCGCATTCGCCCTCGACCTGGACGCTGTCATCATCGCCCCCGGGCAGCAGCGTCATCCCGGCCAGTTCCTGGCGGCTGATGGGGTTGTCCAGCGCCAGGCGCAGCGAGCGCTGGAAGCCCGCGCGGTTGGGCAGACCGGTGAGCGGGTCCACCCAGGCCATGTGGCGCATTTTTTCTTCCATCAGATGGCGCTCGTGCACATGCGTGTGCACGCCCAGCAGGTAGACCGGGCGCTCCTGCGGGTCGAACTCGATGGACTGCACCCGGGCCTGCAGCCAGACGTAGCGCCCGCGCTGGTCCAGATGGCGGTAGCGGTACTCGACCATGCGTTCCTGCCCCGACAGCAGCTGCGCCTGGCGGCGGCGCACGCGCTCGCGGTCCTCGGGGTGGATCATCGCCGTCACTTCCGCGCGCGGGCGCAGGGTGAAATCCTGCACGGGCTCCTCGTAGCCCAGCTGGGTGTACCAGCGCCGCGACAGTCGGATCTGCTGCGTCTCCAGGTCGATTTCCCACAGCGCGTCATTGGCGCCCTCGATGGCAAAGCGCCAGCGCTCCTCCTGGCGGCGCACCTCGCGCGCGCCATTGACCACGCCAAAAATCAGGCGCTGGGCCATGATGCCGCCCAGCGAAACCAGCAGGACGAACTGGATCACGATGGTCCAGAACACCGTGTCGGCGATGCCGCTCACCAGCGTCTGCAGCGCCTGCGACAGGTCGTCCGAGAGTCCGTCCAGGCGGCTGTCCAGCATCATGATGCGGTCGGCCAGTTCGCGGCGCAGGGCCGTATCACGGCCGCCGGCGCTGATTTCGGCGCGCACCGCATCGCCCAGAGGTTCCAGGCGGCGCACCGCCGAGCTGGCTTCCTGCCACTGGTCCAGCACCGGCTGCACGCCGGGCAGCCAGCCCAGGTGCTGCATGAAAAACAGCACAGGGGCGATCTCGTGCTGGGGCAGGCCAAAATTCAGCAGGTGACGCCGCGCGCCGACCGCATCAGCGGGCGTCTGCTGCAGGCTGGGCAGCACGCGGCTGGCGCCGCCGAGCGCCACCATGGTGCGGCGGAAATTCACCCAGGTGCTTTCCTGTCCCCGGGTGTTGTAATCGAGCAGACGCACCACTGCGGTCTTGCTCTCGGCCGACCAGTGGCCCTCCAGCGCCGCCACCGAGCGACCGGCCGACAGCAGGTACAGGCCACCCAGGCTGGTCAGCAGCATCAGCAGCGTGAAAACGGCAAACGGCCAGGAAAAGTGCCACTCGCGTCGCAGCGGCTCGCGCCAGGAGGACGGGGGCGGTTTGTGGGGGACCATCATGACGCAACCCCGTTCAGCGGCGCGGGCAGCGCAGCCAGCGAAGACGTCAAAGGCAGCGGTGCGGGGGCCGGGCCCGCGACAGGGCCGGACACGCCGTGGTGGCGCCGCACCCAGTCGACCAGCTCGGCCAGGACGACGGGCGGGCAGAAGTGGAAGCCCTGGATGTAATCGCAGCCCGCTTCGGCCAGCACGGCCAGCTGCTGCGCTTCTTCGACGCCTTCGGCGATCACTTTCACGCCCAGGCGGTGCGCCATGACGATCATGGCCTCGCACAGCACCTGGTCGCTGCTGCCCGGCGCCAGGTTTTTGACAAAGCTGCGGTCAATCTTGATGTAATCGATGTCAAACATTTTCAGATAAGCCAGCGAGGAATAGCCCGTGCCAAAATCGTCCAGCGAGACCTGCACGCCCATGTCGCGCAGCTGCATGAACTTGTCCTTCACCGCCGGGCTGGCTTCCATCAGCATGCTTTCGGTGATTTCCACGCACAGGCTGCTGCCCGCCAGCTCGCCCAGCGCGGCTTTTTCGCGCGGCACGGCCAGGCGGGCGTCGTTGAGGAACTGGCGCGGCGATTTGTTCACCGACACCTGGAAGGTGTCGCCCAGCGCCGCGCGCAGCACGGCCAGATCGCGCACCGACTGCTCCAGCACCCACTGCCCGATGGGCAGGATGAGGCCGGTTTCCTCGGCCACGGGGATGAACTCGGCCGGGCTGATCAGGCCGCGCTGCGGGTGCTTCCAGCGCAGCAGCACCTCGGCCTTGTGCACGCGCTGGCTGGCCAGGTGGACGATGGGCTGGTAGACCAGAAACAGCTCGCCCGCATCCACCGCCCGGCGCAGGTCGGCCGCCAGGTGGCGGCGCTCGCGCACCATCTGCTGCAGCACGGGGTTGTAATCCTCGTGGCGGCCCCGGCCCAGCGCCTTGGCCTGCGCCAGCGCCGATTCCACGTCGGCCAGCAGCTCGTCGGCGCTGTGGCTGTCGCGCGGGTAGACTGCCGAACCCAGCGACATCCCCAGACTGATCGCGTGGCCATCGATCTGGAACGGCGACTCGACCTGCTGCATCAGCGCCGCCACGCGCTGGCGCAGGCGCTGGGGAGAATCGACATCGGCCAGCAGGACGCGAAACTCGTCGCCCGCCACACGGGACAGCACATCCTGCGCGGCCAGCTGCGGCGTCAGCCGCACGATCAGCTGCTGCAGCAGCGCGTCGCCGACGCGGCGGCCGTGCTCCTCGTTGACATCCTTGAAGCGGTCCAGATCAATGGCCAGCACAGCGAAGCTCAGCCCGCCAATGCGCGCCGCATCGAGACGCTGGGCCAGCACGCGGGCAAAGTGCAGGCGGTTGGGCAGACCAGTCAGGCTGTCGTGATAGGCAATGTGGCGCAGGCGCTGCTCGATCTCGTGGCGGTCGTGGATGTCGCTGTTGACGCCCACCAGGCGCTCCAGCGCACCGCCCGGACGGCGCGAAATCACCCACACGCGCGACTGCATCCAGCGGTAACTGCCGTCGCGGCAGCGGTAGCGGAACTCGTACTCGATGGCGTTCAGCTCTGGCCCCGTGCGCAGCCGCTCGATCTGGGCCAGCACGCGGGGGCTGTCTTCGGGATGGATGTGGGCCACCATCTGCTCGCGCAGCACGTCGCTGAAATCCACCCCCGGATCGGGATAGCCCAGCTGGGTGAACCAGCGGCGCGACACCTGGGCCACGCCGGCGTCCACATCCAGATCCCAGACCGCGTCGTTGACCCCCTCGACCGCATAACGCCAGCGCCGCTGGGTTTCGATGACGTCTTTTTCGCTGTCGTAGCCGCGGCGGATCATCACCAGCGAGGCCCACATGCCCGCCGCCAGCAGCAGCACGATCTGCAGCGGCACCATGATGCGCAGGCCGTTCTCTACGGTGACCGTGGCCTCGTTGAGGCGGGCGGAAAAGCGCGTCGCCAGCAGCTGCATGGTCTGGCGCAGCGCCGCCACGCGCTGGTCATAGCGCGCAATGGCCTGCGGCGTATGCCGGCCCTGGCGCACGCTGGCTTCCATGGCATCGGCCAGCGCAACCAGCTCCTCCAGCTGCGGCAGCACCTCCTGCCAGAGCTGCTCCGACGGCCGCAGCAGCGACAGGTGGCGGAAGTGCGTGTAAAGCCAGATCATGCGCGGCACGTCGGGCGGGTAGAGATTCATCGCCCGGAAATGGCGCGCAGCCGCGTCCAGATCAGGCTCGCGCGCATCCATGGCGCGCTTGGCCAGGCTGGCGCTGACAGGAATGTGAATGGCGGTGCGAAAGGCCGCCAGATCCTGCGGCCGCCCGCTGCGGTTGTACTCATCCAGGTAAAAGACAGCGTCTTTCTGCGCGCGCGACCACTGGCTTTCCCCGGCAATGAAGGCGCGCGCGCCGTCCATCACGCTGAAACCCAGCCAGGCCAGCGCCGCGTTGGTGACCACCAGGGCCGCCAGTGGCGCACTGTGACCCACCGTGCGCCGCAGGGGCTCACGGCAGGACTGCCACCACGCCTTGAGTCTCATCGCTTGCTGCGCCTTGTCTGGATCGGTCTGCCGGAAGGGCTCTGCTGTGGGCGACAGACACTCAGGCCTGTTGCCTTCTATATTGCTTTTTTCGCCACGGAATAACCCAATGTCACGGGATTCTGTCACGGCAACCGTGGTCTCCGGGCCATGAATCCGTGCCAGATTTAACGGCCCAGCGGGCTGACTCGATCTGGCACGGCTCAGCGCCTGGCGCAGCGCGCCGATAGAATCTGCCCTTTGCCCGGGAATGGCGCCATGCCTCTTCTGACGACCGTGCTGGGTCTGGCGCAGCGCCTGCGACGCGAGCGCTTTCTGCTGGCCCTGCTGCTGCCCGCCGTGCTCTGGGCGCTGGTGCACCCGCACGATGCGCTGAACTACCCGCAGGCCATAGACTGGCCCACGCTGGCCACCCTGGCCGCCCTGCTGGCCCTGACGCAGGGGCTGCAGTCCAGCGGCGCGCTGGCCCCGCTGGCGCTGCGCCTGATGCACCACCTGGACAGTCCGCGCCGCCTGGCGCTCTTCCTGGTGCTGGCGGCGGCGGCGCTGTCCACCGTGCTGACCAACGACGTGGCCCTGTTCATCACCGTGCCGCTGACCCTGACGCTGCGCGGTCGCGCCGACCTTCCTGTGGCGCGGCTGGTGATTTTCCAGGCCATGGCGGTCAACGCCGGATCGCTGCTCAGCCCCATCGGCAATCCGCAGAACATCCTGCTGTGGCAGCAGTCGGGGCTGAGCCCCGCCGCCTTCGTGGCCCAGATGGCACCGCTGGCGCTGGCCAGCCTGGCCACGCTGCTGGCGCTGACGGCCGCCGTGTTCTCCGGCCAGCCCTGCGCGCCCGCGCCAGACGCCGGGCGCAGCGCCACGGACCGGCCGCTGCTGGCCCTGTCCTGCGCGCTGTATGGGCTGTTTCTGCTGGCGCTGCACCTGCAGCAGCCGCTGGCGGGCCTGGCGCTGACGCTGGCCGGGCTGGCGGCACTGCGCTGGCGCCTGCTGCTCAAGGTGGACTGGCCGCTGCTGGCAGTGTTCGCGCTGATGTTCATCGACATCCAGCTGCTGGCCTCGCTGCCGCTGATCAACACCGCCCTGACGGAACTGGCCGGCGCGGGCGAAACCGTCCGCTATCTGGGCGCGGTGGGGCTGTCGCAGCTCATCAGCAACGTGCCAGCAACCATGCTCTTGCTGCACAGCCAGCCGCCCGGCGCGCTGCTGGCCTACGCCGTCAACGTGGGGGGGTACGGCTTCGTGCTGGGCTCGCTGGCCAATCTGATCGCCCTGCGCCAGCTGGGGGCGGAGGGCCGCTGGGGCGCTTTCCATGCCTGGTCCGTGCCGCTGCTGGGTCTGAATCTGCTGCTGGGATGGCTGCTGCTGCGCGTCTGGCCCGGGCTGGCCTGAAGGGCGCACAGCCACACCGGCGTAGTCAGTCCAGCTGGATCACGCCAAACGAAAAGCCGCTGACGGCCTCGACCGCGCCGCGCCAGTACACGCCGTCGTCGGAGGGCACCGACTGGCCGCTGGCGGTGTAAAAGCGCGCATTCTTCAGGTGGATGAAGTTGGGCGCCCCGGCCGGGCTGGCATTGCCGCCGGACTGCTGGATGAAGCGCTCCACGCCTTCGACCGCGCTGTTGTGGTGCAGGTACTGGGCAAAACTGACGATTTCGCCCGACACCAGGAAGCCGTCGACCAGCAGGGTCACGCCCTGTTCCAGCGGCCTGTCCATTTCGGCAGCAGCAATCAGCGTCATCAGCAGGGCGTCTTTCATGGGGGTTCCTTGGCCGGTTCAGGCGGGGTTTGTGGCTCTGGCGCACGCCAGAGCATCTTCAACCCATTCTGGCGAACCGGACCGCTCCAGTCCGCTGGATCAGACCGGGCTTACACCCTCATTTCAGTCTTGCAGCGTTCTGCCACGACGCGGCGAAAACACCTTTTCCGATTTAGGTGATTTCCCTGATTTAAGTCCTGAAACATCGCCAAGAGTTTGATTCTTTTGAAAAAACCCTGAAAAAAGCCTTGACGCTCTGCCGGGCCACCGGTATCCTTCGGCCTGTTTTTGCGATCCCGCTTTGTCTCTTTTATACAACGACACGACGATGCCCCCACACGCACGCCGCTTTGCTCCCCAGTTTCTTGTCTGCGCCTGTCTGGCCCTGTCGATCCATGCAGCCCACGCCGCTCCGGCTGACGGCAGCGCAGGTGGCCCGCCCCCCGATCAGGGCGACGCCATGATGCAGATGCTCCGCCAGCACAGCCTGGGCGACATCATCCAGAACATCTCCCCCGCCGAAATCACCAGCAACCTGCGCGACAAGGCCTCGTCCATGATCGACACCGCGCTGGATTACCTGGGCGTTCCCTACCGCTACGGCGGCACCACGGCGCGCGGCTTTGACTGCAGCGGCTTCACCCGCTATGTCTTCGAGAAGACCCTGGGCATCACCATTCCGCGCACAGCCGCCGAGCAGGCCCACTACGCCGGTTTCCTGAAAGTCGACCGCAGCGACCTGCAGCCCGGCGATCTGGTGTTTTTCAACACCATGCGCCGCGATTTCTCGCACGTCGGGATCTATCTGGGTGACGGCAAGTTTGTGCACAGCCCGCGCACGGGTTCGGTGGTTCGCGTGGACCGCATCGCCAACTCTTACTGGAGCGCCCGTTTTGACGGCGCCCGCCGCGCCACGCAGATGCGCACCGCTTCAGCCTCGGCCCCGGACGACATCGCCGCCTTCGCGTCGCGCTGAAGAGCCGGTCTGCTCCCCCGAAACAGCGGCCAGTCGGCCGCTGTTTTTTTTCGATCTACCCCCGGCCCGGGGCCTCAAGTCTGCCGAACGGCCGCCGATAACTGCCCAGGGGCTCCACGTTTGGACGGAGCGCCATCACAGAATCACCTGGAGGGCGACATGGCAACCGGTTCATTTTCATTCGCAGGCATCGGCTCGGGGCTGGACGTCAGCAGCATGATCTCCCAGCTGCGGGCGGTGGATCTGCAGGCGCTCAAGCCGCTGCAGACCACGGCCAGCAAGCTCAATGCCCAGCTGTCCAGCGTCGGGCTGATGAAGAGCTATGTCACCAACATCCGCGACGCCGCGCAGGCGCTGAGCAAGCCCGAGCTGTGGGCCAACACCACATCGACCAGCAGCGATGAGAAAACGCTCAAGGTCACGTCCAGTTCGGGCGCGGTGCCGGGCAATTTCTCGGTCTCGGTCGAGCAGCTGGCCAAACCGCAGACCGCACAGTCGGCCCTGATCGCCAAGGACCAGACCTTCAGCGTGGGCGAAATCACCATCAAGTCGGGCAGCAAGAGTCCGGTGACGCTGAACCTGGGGTCAGACAGCGCCAGCCTGGAATCCGTGGCGCGCAAGATCAACGACGCCAAGGCGGGCGTCACCGCCACCGTGATCAGCGGCGAACAGGGCAAGACCCTGGTCTACCAGTCGGCCGACGGTGGCGCCAGCAACACCTTCTCGGTGGACATCACCGACAACAGCGCCAGCAAGGCGGCGGTGGCGAACATCTCATTCAATATGTCTTTTGGCGCCAGCCAGGCGGCGATGGCTGAAACGGCCAAAGGCCAGGACGCCAAAGCCACCATCAACGGCGTGGCCGTCACCAGCAGCAGCAACACCTTCAAGAGCGTGATGCAGAACGTGGACATCACGGTCAGCGCGCTCACCGAAGCGAACAAACCCGTGCAGGTCAGCGTGGCCAACAGCAGTGACGAGCTGATGAAGGCCATGGACAACTTCGTGAAGGTCTACAACGACTACTCGAAATTTGTAAAAGACCAGACCAAATACGACGCGGCCACCAAAAAAGGCGGTGCCCTGCAGGGCGATTCGGCCACCATTGGCCTGCAGCGCCAGATGCGCCAGGCGCTGACAGGCGGCACCACCATCGACGGCAGCCTGCAGCTGGCCAGCAGCTTTGGCCTGTCGGTCGGCAGCGACGGCGTGCTCAGCCTGGACAAAAGCAAATTCACCAAGGCGCTCCAGGACAACCCGGCCGCACTGCAGAAGGCCTTCTCGACGGCCGGTGATGCCAACGGCAATGGCATCGGCATCATGGCGCGCATGGCCCAGACCACCAAAGCCGTTCTGGACACCGGCGGGCTGCTGGACAACCGCACCGAAGGGCTGAACAAGCTGATCAAAAGCAACCAGGCCAATCAGGACAAAGTCACCGAGCGGGCTGACAGCAATGCCGCCCGTCTGCAGACCCAGTTCCAGCGTCTGGACACGATTGCGTCCAAGAACAATGCGCTGCAAAGCTATGTCACGACGCAGCTGGCCGCACTGAACCGCTACGCCTGACCAGCCAGACGCGGCTGGCGCGCCGCTTGCCGGTTCAGCCCGGGCGGCGTGCCGGAACCGGCATCACGGTGTGGCGTACGTCGCCGCACTGGGCGCGGTGGCGCAGGGCGTGATCCATCAGGACAATGGCCAGCAGCGCCTCGGCGATGGGCGTGGCGCGGATGCCCACGCAGGGGTCGTGGCGGCCCTTGGTCACGACGGTGGTCGGTTCGCCGTCGCGGGTGACCGAGCGGCGCTCGAGGCTGATCGAGCTGGTCGGCTTGATGGCCAGGGACACGCGGATGTCCTGCCCCGATGACACGCCACCCAGCACCCCGCCCGCGTGGTTGCTGACAAAGCCCTCGGGCGTCATTTCGTCGCCGTGCTCGCTGCCTTTTTGTGCGACGCTGGCGAAGCCGTCACCGATCTCCACGCCTTTGACGGCGTTCAGGCCCATCATGGCGTGCGCGATGTCGGCATCCAGGCGGTCGTAAATCGGCTCGCCCCAGCCGGGCGGCACGCCGGTGGCCAGCACCTCGATGCGCGCGCCCACCGAATCGCCCTTGAGCGCCCGGATGTCTTCCTCCAGCTGCGCGATCAGGCTGGCGTTGGCCGCGAAGAAGGGGTTGTTGGCGATGTGTTCAAAGCCCTCGAAAGGGATGACGCGCGCGCCCATCTGCGACATCCAGCCCGTGATGCGCACGCCCGCGTGCTCCAGCAGCCATTTGCGCGCCACAGCGCCAGCGGCCACCGTGGGCGCGGTCAGCCGCGCCGACGAGCGCCCGCCACCGCGCGGATCGCGCACGCCGTATTTGCGGAAGTAGCTGTAATCGGCGTGACCGGGGCGGAAGGTGTCCAGCAGGTTGCCGTAATCCTTGCTGCGCTGGTCGGTGTTGCGGATCAGCAGCGCGATGGGCGCGCCGGTGGTCAGGCCCTCGTACAGGCCGGAGAGGATTTCTACCCGGTCCGCCTCGCTGCGCTGCGTGACCACGCTGCTGGTGCCGGGGCGGCGGCGGTCCAGGTCGTGCTGGATGTCGTCCGCCGACAGCATCAGCCCGGGCGGGCAGCCGTCGATGACGCAGCCGATGGCCGGGCCGTGGCTTTCGCCGAAGTTGGTGACGCGAAACAGTTCGCCCAGGGTGTTGGCCGACATACCGCGCCCCTTACCAGAAACGCCACCAGGGGCGGCTGTTTTCGATCAGGCCGGCCGGCTGGCGGCTCAGGTACTCGCTGTTCGGGAAGCTGGCCTTGAGCACGCGCAGCGTGTCCGACTGCAGATCGTTCAGGCCCATGTGGCCGTAGGCCTGCGCCAGCACCCACAGCGCCGCCTCGTTGGCGGGCGTGTTGGGGAACTCGCGGATGACCTCCTGCGAGCGGTTGACCGCCGCCTGGTAGGCACCGCGCTGGAAGTAGAAATCGGCCACGTCCAGCTCATTGCGCGCCAGCGCGTTGACGATGTAGGCCATGCGCTGCCGCGAATCGGGCGCGTACTTCGAATTGGGAAAGGCGCTGACCAGCTGCGCGAAAGCCTTGTAGGAATCGCGCGCCGACTGCTGGTCGCGCTCGGCCAGATCCTGGCCCGTCAGGCGGCCAAAAAAGCCCTGGTTGCCGATGAAGCTGATCACGCCCTTCAGATAAAAGGCGTAATCCAGCGCCGGGCTGGACGGGTTGTAGCGGATGAAACGGTCCAGCGTGGTCAGGGCCAGCACCTTATCGCCATTTTTGTAATAGGCGTAAGCCAGATCCAGCTGCACCTGCTGGCCCAGGGCTGATCCGGCCGTGCGGCCTTCCAGCGCTTCCAGCGCCTTGACGGCCTGGGTGTAATTGCCGTCAGACAGCGACGACTGGCCTTCGCTCAGGACCTGGCCATTGCTTTTGCCCGCGAATTCGTCGGTGCTGGCGCAGGCCGACAGCAGCAGGGCCGCCGACAGCGCCAGGGCAGCGGCAGACCGGTGGCGGGCCGGGACAACGGGAGTGTTCAGTTGGGTCATGGTGGGCAATATCTGGGAGAATCGGCGGTTTTGGAAGGCCGGATGGCGCATTATAGGGAAGCCCCTGGTCCGCGCCGCTCCCCCTTTGAGACAGGCATAGCGCCAGGGTTCACATGACAGCCGGGAATGACACGACAGCCGCCACCACGCTGGCCACAGAAATCGGCATGGACGCCCACAACCAGCGCCTGGACCGCGTGCTGGTGCAGCTGGCGCCGGAGTTCTCGCGCAACCACCTGCAAAGCCTGATCGAGCGCGGCTGCGTGCTGCTGGATGGTGTGGCGCAGGGCTCGGCCTCGAAGCGCGTGCGCATGGGTCAGCAGCTGCAGGTGACGCTGCTGCCCACCGCGCAGAGCCTGTCCTTCACGCCCGAAGCCATGGCGCTGCCGATTGTTTTCGAGGACGATCACCTGATGGTCGTCAACAAGCCGGTGGGCCTGGTCGTCCACCCGGCGGCGGGCAACTGGTCGGGCACGCTGCTTAACGGCCTGCTGGCCCACCACGCGGTCGCGCAGCACCTGCCGCGCGCCGGGCTGGTCCACCGCCTGGACAAAGACACCTCCGGACTGATGGTCGTGGCCAAGACGCTGGAAACGCACACCGCGCTGGCGCGCCAAATCGCCGCCCGCGAGGTCCACCGCCAGTATCTGGCCCTGATTCTGGGCTGGCTGCCGCCTGCGCCTTTGAGCATTTCCGCGCCCATTGGGCGCGATCCGCGCGCGCGCATCCGCATGGCGGTGACCACGCGCGGCGGCAAACCCGCCCGCACCCACGTGCAGGTGCTGCAGCAGGCGCTGCTGCCCATCGCGGGGAGCAAAATCCCGCAGCGCGTCAGCCGCGTGCGCTGTGTGCTCGACACCGGGCGCACGCACCAGATCCGCGTCCACCTGAGCCACAAGGGCTGGCCGCTGGTCGGCGACGCGCTCTATGGCGGCAAGGCCCTGCCCGGGCTGGAACGCCAGGGCCTGCACGCCCACCGCCTGGAGTTCACCCACCCCGCCACCGGAGCGCCGCTGGCCTTCGAAGCCGACTGGCCGCAGGACCTGTCGGATTTCTGGGCGCAGTGCGAAATCACCCTGGACGCCACCGAAGACGCCCTGACCCGCCTTGATCTGGCCGACGACGACGAAATCGACGACGACTGGGACGACGACCTGGACGGCGCCGAAAGCGTCTGGGTGCGCGGCTGAAATCCACTTCGGATTGAAATGGACACTTGAAAAGGTCCGCCGTGCCCCTATAATCCATTTCCGTTAGCACTCGCATTCAGTGAGTGCTAACAGCGAACTACCCGGCCGGGCCTCTGGCCTGGTCTCCCTCTCCGGCCTCTGCGCCGGCCTGCAACGCACTTAGGAGCACCCCCATGAAACTGCGTCCCCTGCACGACCGCGTGATCGTCAAACGCCTGGAACAGGAAACCAAAACCAACTCCGGCATCATCATCCCCGACAACGCCGCCGAGAAGCCTGACCAGGGCGAAGTCCTGGCGGTGGGCCCGGGCAAGCGCAACGACAAGGGCGAGCAGGTCGCCCTGAACGTCCAGGTCGGCGACCGCGTGCTGTTTGGCAAGTACAGCGGCCAGACCGTCAAGGTCGATGGCGACGAACTGCTGGTGATGCGCGAAGAAGACCTCTTCGCCGTGGTCGAGAAGTAATTCCCGCCTCCACCCGCTTATCAAAGAATCCAGACTGAATCTGAATCAGGAGAAACAAAAATGGCAGCAAAAGACGTCGTGTTCGGTGGCGAAGCCCGTGCCCGCATGGTCGAGGGTGTGAACATCCTGGCCAACGCCGTGAAAACCACCCTGGGCCCCAAGGGCCGCAACGTGGTGCTGGAGCGCTCTTTCGGCGCCCCCACCGTGACCAAGGACGGTGTGTCCGTCGCCAAGGAAATCGAGCTCAAAGACAAGCTGATGAACATGGGCGCGCAGATGGTCAAGGAAG
Organism: Amphibiibacter pelophylacis; assembly: GCF_037688875.1. Lineage (NCBI taxonomy): Bacteria > Pseudomonadati > Pseudomonadota > Betaproteobacteria > Burkholderiales > Sphaerotilaceae > Amphibiibacter > Amphibiibacter pelophylacis. The sequence goes on along the minus strand of NZ_JAWDIE010000014.1, from coordinate 28,493 downwards.
TCGCTTCCAAGACCAGCGACAACGCCGGTGACGGCACCACCACCGCCACCGTGCTGGCCCAGGCCATCGTGCGCGAAGGCATGAAGTACGTGGCCGCCGGCATGAACCCCATGGATCTGAAGCGCGGCATCGACAAGGCCGTGACGGCCCTGGTCGCCGAGCTGAAGAAGGCCTCCAAGGCCACCACCACCTCCAAGGAAATCGCCCAGGTCGGCGCCATTTCCGCCAACAGCGACCACAGCATCGGCGAAATCATTGCCAACGCCATGGACAAAGTCGGCAAGGAAGGCGTGATCACCGTGGAAGACGGCAAATCGCTGGACAACGAGCTGGATGTCGTCGAAGGCATGCAGTTCGACCGTGGCTACCTGTCGCCCTACTTCATCAACAACCCCGAGAAGCAGGCCGCCCTGCTGGACAACCCGTTTGTCCTGCTGTTCGACAAGAAAATCAGCAACATCCGTGACCTGCTGCCCACGCTGGAGCAGGTGGCCAAGAGCGGCCGTCCGCTGCTGATCATCGCTGAAGACGTCGATGGCGAAGCGCTGGCCACCCTGGTGGTCAACACCATCCGTGGCATCCTGAAGGTCGTGGCTGTCAAGGCCCCGGGCTTTGGCGACCGCCGCAAGGCCATGCTGGAAGACATCGCCATCCTGACGGGCGGCAAGGTCATCGCTGAAGAAGTCGGCCTGACGCTCGAGAAAGTCACGCTGGCCGATCTGGGCCAGGCCAAGAGCATCGAAGTCGGCAAGGAAAACACCACCATCATCGACGGTGCTGGCGAAACCGGCGACATCGAGGCCCGCGTCAAGCAGATCCGCATCCAGATCGAGGAAGCCACCTCCGATTACGACCGCGAGAAGCTGCAGGAGCGCGTCGCCAAGCTGGCTGGCGGCGTGGCCGTGATCAAGGTCGGCGCTGCCACCGAAGTCGAAATGAAGGAAAAGAAAGCCCGTGTCGAAGACGCCCTGCACGCCACGCGTGCTGCGGTGGAAGAAGGCATTGTGGCCGGCGGTGGCGTGGCTCTGCTGCGCGCCAAGCAGGCTGCGGGCGAGATCAAGGGTGACAACGCCGACCAGGACGCGGGTGTCAAGCTGGTGCTGAAGGCCATCGAATCGCCCCTGCGCGAAATCGTGGCCAACGCCGGTGGCGAGCCCAGCGTAGTCGTCAACGCCGTTCTGGCGGGCAAGGGCAACTACGGCTTCAACGCCGCCAACGACACCTATGGCGACATGATCGACATGGGCATCCTGGACCCCACCAAAGTGACCCGCACCGCGCTGCAGAACGCCGCCAGTGTGGCCAGCCTGATGCTGACCACCGAGTGCATGGTCGCCGAAGCGCCCAAGGAAGAATCCAGCGCCGGTGGCATGCCCGACATGGGTGGCATGGGCGGCATGGGTGGCATGGGCATGTAATTGCCCCGCTGTCCGGTCTGAGGGCTCCGGCCCTCACCCCAGCAAAAACCCCCGGCCGGGAAACTGGCTGGGGGTTTTTTTGTGGGAACCCGAAGTCAGGAAGCGTATTTTTTTGATTTCCAAATTTGATCAAAAATAGATATCAATAGATCAATACAATGAGAACCCCCTACTTTGAAATCACAAGGAGCTTTCATGACCCGAACCTTGACCGCACTCAGCATCGCCGCTGCCTGCATTGCCAGCGCGGCCTGTACCGCCTTGCCCCAGTCATCCACAGCGCAGAGCATCACCGTGCCCGTCAGCCTGCTGGACGCGCAGGGGCAGGTCACGCCAGCGGGCAGCATCACCATCAGCCCGAGCCGCTACGGCCTGATTTTCACCCCGGCGCTATCGGGCCTGACCCCTGGCGTGCACGGGTTTCACCTGCACGAGAAGAATTCCTGCGACGCAGGCGTCAAAGACGGCCAACCTGTGCCCGGTCTGGCCGCAGGCGGGCACTGGGACCCGCAGGGCACCGGCAAGCATCTGGGCCCCTGGGGTGAAGGCCACCTGGGCGATCTGCCCGCGCTGCAGGCCGACGCCCAAGGCAAGGTGAGCACAGCCGTTCTGGCACCGCGCCTGACCGATCTGCAGGCGGTGCGCCAGCACGCGCTGATCATTCATGCGGGAGGCGACAACCACAGCGATCACCCCGCCCCGCTGGGCGGTGGGGGCGCACGCATGGCTTGCGGCCTGATCCCGTAATAGGGCGTACAAGCGCAACAAGCGATAGCAACAAGCACCAGCAACGCGCAATAAAAAACCCTGCAGACCGAAATCTGCAGGGTTTTAATGTTGGCGGAGTGGACGGGACTCGAACCCGCGACCCCCGGCGTGACAGGCCGGTATTCTAACCAACTGAACTACCACTCCTCAATCAGGTTACGATTATAGCAAGCTACAAACGGTACCGTCATCTGGCGTCCCCTAGGGGATTCGAACCCCTGTTACAACCGTGAAAGGGTCGTGTCCTAGGCCTCTAGACGAAGGGGACTTCGTCGATACAAACCGGGTTGCCCCAATCTGCCCTATCTTGGTGGAGGTAAGCGGGATCGAACCGCTGACCTCTTGCATGCCATGCAAGCGCTCTCCCAGCTGAGCTATACCCCCAAGAATTCACATTTGCGCCGGTAAGCACAAACCAGAATTATAACGCTTTTCAGGGCTGTTTTTCATTCTGGGGGATGGCGCTGAACGAGTCTGTTTTTGCGTCATCTGCGAAAGATCAAAATTCTACACCAGATTTTTGACAGTGCGCAAGCGGTCCAGCGCAATTTTTTGATCGAGCAGCGACAGCATCTGATCGACCGACGGCGTCTGCGGGCGGCCAAAGGCCAGCAGGCGCAGGGGAATAGCAAGCTGCGGCATTTTCAGGCTGTGCGCCTGCAGCGTGGCCTTGAGCGCCTGCTGGATGGCTTCGGGCTGCCACTGCGGCAGAGCCTGCAGCGCGTCGGCCAGCGCCAGCAGCGCGGGCGCCGCATCGGCCCCCTTGTGCTGGGCCCAGGCGGCCTGCCAGGTGGCGTCGGCGGTATCGACTTCGCCCAGCACCTGGCGCAGGGTGAGCGCCAGCTCCTGTGTGGTGCTGCTGCGGTCTTTGAAGAGCGCGCAGGCGCGCTGCAGGGTGGCGTCGTCGAGCACCGGGGCGCCCTGCCTGGCCTCCAGCGGCCAGTGTGCGCGAACCAGCTGCGCCAGACGCGCATCCGATGCCTGCTTGATCCAGTGGGCGTTGACCCAGGCCAGCTTGGCCGGATCCCACTGCGCGGCGCTGCTGGACAGGTGGCTGCCGTCGAACCACTGCACCAGCTGCTCGCGGCTGAAAAGCTCTTCGTCGCCATGGCTCCAGCCCAGGCGCGCCAGGTAGTTCAGCATGGCCTCGGGCAGGTAGCCCAGCGCTTCGTACTGGTTGACGCCGACCGCGCCGTGGCGCTTGGACAGCTTGCTGCCGTCCTGGCCCAGGATCATGGGCAGGTGGCCGAACTGCGGCAGCGGTGCGCCCAGGGCGTTGAAAATGTGAATCTGGCGCGGCGTGTTATTGACGTGGTCGTCACCCCGGATGACGTGGGTGATGCCCATGTCCCAGTCGTCGACCACCACGCAGAAGTTGTAGGTGGGCGTGCCGATGAGCGCCGCCACATCGGGCTGGGCGCCAGCGTCAGCCAAGGCCTGCGCGCTGACCGGACGGGCGATGATGAGATCGTCCAGCGTCTCGCTGGCGAAGCGGATCTCGCCCTTGACCAGATCGGTCCAGGCCACGCTGCCCTCGGTGGGCGTGCGAAAGCGCACCACGGGCGCCACGCCCGCAGGCACGGGCGGCAGGGTTTTGCACGGCTCGGGGCGCCAGGTGCCGTCGTAGCGCGGGTTTTCGCCGCGCGCGCGCTGGGCCTCGCGCATCGCGTCCAGCTCGGCGGGGCTGCTGTAGCAGAAGTAGGCATGGCCGCTGGACAGCAGCTGCGCGATCACCTCGCGGTAGCGCGCCATGCGCTGCATCTGGAAGAAGGGGCCTTCGTCGTAATCGAGTTCCAGCCAGCGCATGGCCTCGATGATCTGGTCGACCGCCGCCTGGGTGGAGCGCGCTTCGTCGGTGTCCTCGATGCGCAGGATGAAATCGCCGCCGAAGTGGCGGGCGTAAGCCCAGCAGTACAGCGCCGTGCGCGCCGTGCCCAGGTGCAGCAGGCCGGTCGGCGATGGCGCCACGCGGGTGCGCACGCGGCGGGCGGTGCTGGCGGTGGAGGAAGAAATGTCGCTCATGTCAGGATGCCTCAGCGGCCCAGGCCGCGCTGCAGGTCGTCGGTGATGTCGTCCACGTGCTCCAGGCCCACGGCCAGGCGCACCAGCCCCTGGGTGATGCCTGCGGCCTGGCGCTGCTCTTCGCTCAGGCGCCCGTGCGAGGTCGTGGCCGGGTGGGTGATGATGGATTTGGTGTCGCCCAGGTTGGTGGCGATGCTCAGCACCCGCGTGCTGTCGATGACGCGGAAAGCCGCCTCGCGCGCGGCCTGCGGCGAATCGGCGCGCACGTCAAACGACAGCACCGCGCCGCCCAAGCCGGACTGCTGCGCCATCGCCAGCGCGTGCTGCGGGTGCGAGGCCAGGCCCGGGTAGTAAACGCGAGACACGGCGGGATGCGCCTCCAGCCACTGCGCCACGGCCAGCGTGGCGGCACTTTGCGCCTTCATGCGCAGGTGCAGCGTTTCCATGCCCTTGAGCAGCACCCAGGCGTTGAAGGGCGACAGCGTCATCCCGGCCGTGCGCACCACGGGCGCGAAGGCGTCGCGCACCAGGCGCTCGCTGGCGCACAGCGCGCCGCCCATGACGCGGCCCTGCCCGTCCAGGTATTTGGTCGCGGCGTGCATGACCACGTCGGCGCCCAGCGCCAGCGGCTTTTGCAGCGCGGGCGAGCAGAAGGTGTTGTCCACCACCAGCAGCGCCCCGGCGTTGTGCGCCAGATCGGCCAGCGCACGGATGTCGCAGACCTCGGTCAGCGGGTTGGTCGGTGTTTCGGCAAAGAGCAGCTTCGTGCTGGGGCGGATGGCGGCGTGCCACTCGGACAGGTCGGTCTGCGAGACAAACGTCGTCTCGACCCCGAACTTGGCGAATTCCTTGCCAAACAGGCCGATGGTCGAGCCAAACACCGAGCGCGAACAGATCACGTGGTCGCCCGCCTTCAGCGTCGCCATGATGAGCAGCAGGATGGCGCTCATGCCGGTCGCGCTGGCCACGGCGGCTTCGGCGCCTTCCATGGCCGCCAGGCGCATCTCGAAGCTGCGCACCGTGGGATTGCTGGTGCGGCTGTAGGTGAAATCTTCCATCTGCGCGAAGCGCTGCGCCGACGTGGCCGCGTCGGGCTGCACGTAGGTGCTGGTCAGGAAGAGGCCTTCGGAGTTCTCGCCATGCTGGCTGGGCGCCAGGGCCAGGCGCACCGCCAGGGTTTCTGGGCGCACGCCTTCGGGCAGCTGCGCCCGCGCCAGGCGCCGGGATTCGTTGTCGTTCATCGCTGGATCTCGGTTGAAACGGGTTCGGGCCGCCCCGCCTTCACAGGGTCAGGCGCTGGCGGCCGTGGGGGGCGCTGTCACGCTCGCTGTCGCCGTCGGCCTCGTCGACCGCCACGCTGCTGGCGGCGGTGCTGGGGCGTGCGGCGCCCTGAAAAAGTTCGCCCTGCAGGTCATCGCGCGCACCCTCGACCCACTGGCCGTTGACGATTTCGCCGTGGACGTATTCGCCGCTGAAGCACGAGGCCTCGAAGCGCTGCATGGCCGGGTTCAGGCTGGCCACGCAGGATTTCAGCGCGTCCAGATCCTGATAGATCAGGGCGTCGCAGCCGATGTAGGTGCGGATCTCTTCCAGGCTGCGGTCGTGGGCGACCAGCTCGGACTGGGTGGGCATGTCGATGCCATAAATGTTGCTGAAGCGCACCGGCGGTGCGGCCGAGGCCAGATAAACCTTGTTCGCCCCGGCGTCGCGTGCCATCTGGACGATTTCCTTGCTGGTCGTGCCGCGCACGATGGAATCGTCCACCAGCAGCACATTGCGCCCGCTGAACTCCTGGGCGATGGCATTGAGCTTCTGGCGCACCGATTTACGCCGCACCGCCTGCCCCGGCATGATGAAGGTGCGCCCGACGTAGCGGTTCTTGACGAAGCCCTCGCGGTAGGGCTTGCCCAGGCGGTGGGCCAGCTGCATGGCCGACGGCCGACTGGATTCCGGAATCGGAATGACGACGTCGATGTCCGCCGGTTTGACGAAGTTGATGACGCGCTGGGCCAGCGTTTCGCCCATGTTCAGGCGGGCGCGGTAGACCGAGACGCCGTCCAGCACCGAATCGGGACGCGCCAGATAGACGAATTCGAACAGGCAGGGCAGCAGCTCGGGCTGGTCGGCGCACTGGCGCGAATGCATCTGCCCCTTCTGGTCAATGAAAATCGCTTCGCCGGGAGCCACGTCGCGCTGCTGCTGCAGGCCCACGCCCTCGATGGCGACGCTCTCGCTGGCGACCATCCAGGTGGTTTCGTCGCCCGCCCCGCCCCGCCCCAGAGACAGCGGGCGTATGCCTTTGGGGTCGCGGAAAGCCACCAGGCCCTGACCGGCGATCAGCGCCACCACGGCGTAAGAGCCACGCACGCGGCGGTGCACAGCGGACACGGCGCGGAAAATGGCGTCGGGCGTCAGCGGGACGCCGCTGAAACGGCCCAGCTCGTGCGCGAAGACGTTGAGCAGCACCTCGCTGTCGCTGTCGGTGTTGATGTGGCGGCGATCCACCTCGAACAGTGCGCGCTTGAGCGCCACCGCATTGGTCAGATTGCCGTTGTGCACCAGTGCCAGGCCAAAAGGCGCGTTGACGTAGAAGGGCTGGGCCTCTTCCTCGCTTTCGGCGTTGCCGGCCGTGGGGTAGCGCACCTGGCCCAGGCCCGTATTGCCCGGCAGCGCACGCATGTTGCGGGTGCGGAACACGTCGCGCACCATGCCGCGCGCCTTGTGCAGGTGGCAGCGCTGTCCCTGCAGGGTGACCATGCCTGCGGCATCCTGGCCGCGGTGCTGCAGCAGCAGCAGGGCATCGTAGAGCAGCTGGTTGACTGGCCCGCTGGACACGGCCCCCACGATTCCGCACATGTGATATTCCTTGTCAGAGCGCGGTGGCGCTCATCGCGCCACCATCACTGTTCCGCCCAGACCCAGCGCCTGGGCTTTGGCCGCCGCAGAGGCGGCCTGGGACTGCGTGGCAAACGGACCCATACGCACGCGGGTGCGGGTGCCGCCATCGATCTTGACCACCTGGGTGTGCGAGGACAGGCCCTGCTGGCCCAGCCGCGCCCGGGCGCGCTCGACCGAGGCCTTGTCGGCATAGGAACCCACCTGGACCACGTAGCCATTGGCGGCCGGAGCCGGTTTGGTTTCAGCCGCTTTGGGTTCAGCCGGTTTTGCCGGAGCGGGTTTTGCAGCCACTTTGGGCGCAGGCGCCGGTTTGTCTTCCAGGGCGCGGCGGGCGCGTTCGGCTTCCGCCTGACGCTCGCGGGCGGCCGCTTCCTGCTTCGCCTTGCGCGCTTCGCGCAGCTGGCGGGCTTTTTCGTCGCGCTGCTTCTGCTCGCGGGCTTTCTGTTCGCGCAGCTTCTGCTGACGCAGGGCCTTCTGGCGCTCGGCGTCCGTGGCGGCACTGGCAGCGGGCTGGGGCGGGGTCACAGCCGGTACAGGCTCGGGGGCGGGCACAGCCGGTTCTGGCGCTGGAGCGGGTTCGGGCGCGACAGGCTGCGGCACGGGCTTGCCATCGGCGGGCAGCACCGGGGCCACCGGCATCGTGCCGCTGTCCACCGGCGCAGGACCGCCAACCCCGCCGCCCGATGCGGCCGGTGGCGTGGCCTGATCCACCGTCAGGGTCTGGCCCGTGGTGTCTTCGACCTTGACCGGTGCGGGCGGCGGCGTGCCGCCCCGGCTGAACAGCCAGGTCAGTACGGCCAGGCCCAGAACGACCAGGATCAGCACCCCGATCAGGCGCTGGCGCGAGCGGCGGCGCACATCGGCCACCACCGAGGATTCAGCGGCGGGGGTATCGGGAGTCAGGGGGGTTTCGGAGGAAGGGTCGAAAGATGACATGCGTGTCCGTCAGGCTGAACCGGGTGTGGCCAGCCCGGAAGCCGCTGGCGCATGAGCCGCCGCCAGTCGGGGCAGCCCGGCGGCCAGAACGCCACCCACGGTGTAGAAAGAACCAAAGACCACGATTCTATCAGCAGCGTCTGCACGCTCCAGCGCCAGCGCCAGCGCGGCGGCCGGGTCAGCCGCCTGCAGCACCAGCGGTTCGGGGCGCTGCGCGTCCACGCGGCCCGCAGCGCGCTGCACGTCCTGGTCCTGCTGCCAGGCCCGGGCGACCCGCCCGGCCAGATCACTGCTGCGCGCCGCGCGCGGCGTGGGCAGATCGCAGACCACCCAGGCATCGACCACCGGCAGCATGGCGCGCAGGCAGCCGGAAATGTCCTTGTCGGCCATCATGCCCAGCACCGCCCAGGTGCGCGGGAAAAATCCCATCTGGTCCAGATTGCGCGCCAGCACCGACACCGCCTGCACGTTGTGGCCCACATCGAGCACCAGTGCGGGCTGGCCGGGAAGCTGCTGGAAACGGCCCGGCAGGCTGACCCGCGCCAGCCCCAGGCGCACCGCCTGCGCAGTCAGCGGCAGACGGCTGGCCAGGGCCTGCAGCGCAGCCAGCGCGCCGCTGGCGTTGAGCAGCTGGTTGGCACCCCGCAGCGCCGGGTAGGCCAGCGCGTGCCAGCGCCGCCCGGGCCCGGACCACGACCACTGCTGGCGATCGCCGCTGTGGTGGAAATCGCGCCCGGCCAGCCAGACCGGGGCGCCCACCGCGTCGGCGTGGCGCATCAGGCTGTCGGGCGGCTCGGGTTCGGCGACGACCAGCACACGGCCTGCGCGGGCAATCCCGGCCTTCTCGAAACCAATCGATTCGCGGTCCGGACCGAGGTAATCGGTGTGGTCCAGCGCCACGTTGGTGACGATGGACACATCGGCATCGAACACGTTGACCGCGTCCAGGCGCCCGCCCAGGCCGACTTCCAGGATGACCACGTCCAGCGGCGCCAGCGCCAGCGTGCGGGCGATGGCCAGGGTGGTGAATTCGAAATAAGTCAGCGACACGCCACAGGCGGCGCGTGCGGCCTCGACGGCCTCGAAGTGCGGCACCAGCACCGCCTCGTTCACCGATTCACCGCCGATGCGGCAGCGCTCGGTGAAGTGCACCAGGTGCGGCTTGGCATAAAGCCCGACGCGGTAGCCCGCCGCCAGCAGGATGGATTCCAGCAGCGCGCAGGTCGAGCCCTTGCCATTGGTGCCCGCCACGACGATCAGTGGCACCTCGAAGTGCAGCCCCAGGCGCGCACGCACGGCCTGGGTGCGCGCCAGGCCCATGTCGATTTCGCTGGGATGCGCCGCTTCCAGGTGGGTCAGCCAGCCCGCCAGCGTGTCTGGCAGACCGTGGGGCAGCGGGTCAGCCGCCATCAGCTCACGCGATCCACGGCGGGCGGGACCACTGGTTCGGGCCCGGCGGCGTCAGCCGTGTTTTCCTGCTGCTGCGACAGCAGGCCGATCAGGCCCGCGATGCGGCCGCGCAGCTCGCGGCGGTCGCAGATCATGTCGATGGCGCCTTTTTCGAGCAGGAACTCGGCGCGCTGGAAACCTTCGGGCAGCACCTCGCGCACCGTGTTTTCGATGACGCGTGGCCCCGCAAAGCCGATCAGCGCCTTGGGCTCGGCGATCACCACGTCGCCCACAAAAGCGAAGCTGGCCGAGACGCCGCCCATGGTCGGGTTGAGCAGCACGCTGATATAAGGCAGCCCGGCCTGCGCCAGACGCGTCAGCGCGCTGTTGACCTTGGCCATCTGCATCAGGCTGAGCAGGCCTTCCTGCATGCGCGCGCCCCCCGAGGCCGAGAAGCACACAAACGCCGCCTTGTCCGCAATGGCGCGCTCGATGCCGCGCACCAGGCGCTCGCCGACCACCGAGCCCATCGAGCCGCCCATGAAGCCGTACTCGAAACAGGCCGCGACCACCGGCAGGCCGCGCACGGTGCCGCGTGTGACGCGCATGGCGTCGGTCTCGCCCGTGGCCTTGGCCGCCGCTTTCAGGCGGTCGCTGTAGCGCTTGCTGTCCTTGAACTTGAGTGTATCGACGGGCTGCACGTCCTGGCCGATCTCCTGGCGGCCATCCGGATCCAGGAAGAGATCCAGGCGCTGACGCGCCGTCAGCTCGTTGTGGTGACCGCACTGCGGGCAGACGCTGGCGTTGTGCTCCAGATCGGTCTTGTACAGCACGGTCTCGCACGACGGGCACTTCAGCCACAGCCCTTCGGGCATGTTCTGGCGCGATTCGCCGATGCGGCGGATGCGCGAAGGCAGCAGTTTTCCAAGCCAGCTCATGAGGGGTTCTCCAGGGGAGCGCGGTCCATGGCGGATCGCACCGGGGTGAGGAAATCGCGCACCGCCTGCGCCACGGCCTGCGACTGCGCGTCGCTGCCTTCGGGGTGGTTTTCGGCGGCGGCGTGCATCAGCTGCACCAGGCGGCTGCCGATGACGACCGCGTCAGCCACAGCGCCCACGGCGCGGGCGCTTTCGGCGTCGCGGATGCCAAAGCCCACGCCCACGGGCAGCGAAACCTGCTGGCGGATCAGCGGCACCACGCGGGCGACCTCCGCCGTATCCAGGCTGGCCGCGCCCGTCACGCCCTTGAGCGACACATAGTACACATAGCCCTGCCCCAGCTCGCCCGCCGCGCGCATCCGCGCTTCGCCCGACGTCGGCGCCAGCAGGAAGATCGGGTCCAGCCCAGCCTCTTTGAGCTGGGCTGAGAAGGCATGGCACGATTCGGGCGGGTAATCGACCACCAGCACGCCGTCCACACCCGCTGCAGCGGCATCGCGGACAAAGGCGCCGTTGCCCCGGCGCTGGTCGTAACGCTCGACGGGGTTGGCGTAGCCCATGAGAACCACGGGCGTGGTGGTGTTGCTGGCGCGGAACTGGGCGACAACCTCGATCACCTGCGCCAGGTTGACCTTGCGCGCCAGCGCCCGCTCGCCCGCCAGCTGGATCACCGGGCCATCGGCCATGGGGTCTGAAAACGGCACGCCCAGCTCGATCACGTCGGAGCCCGATTCGACCAGCGCGTGCATGGCCGCCAGCGTGGCGGGCAAGCTGGGGTCGCCCGTCATGATGAAGGAGATCAGGGCGCTGCGGCCCTCTTCTTTCAGGGCGGCAAACACCGCAGCAATGCGGCTGGACCCCTGGCGGGATGCACTCATGCGAAACCTCCCAGCACCTGGCGGCGCAAATCTTCGGGCATGTCGTAACGGCCAGCGCTGGCGCGGGCCACCGAGCCGATGTCTTTGTCGCCCCGGCCGGACAGGTTGATCAGGATGTGCTGGTCGGGCCGCATGGTGGGCGCCAGCTTCATGGCGTAAGCCACCGCGTGGCTGGATTCCAGCGCCGGGATGATGCCTTCGGTGCGGCACAGGTGGTGGAATGCTGCCAGCGCCTCTTCGTCGGTGATGCCCACGTACTGGGCGCGGCCGATGTCCTTCAGGTAGGCGTGTTCGGGGCCGACGCCGGGGTAATCCAGGCCAGCCGAAACCGAATGCGTCTCGATCACCTGGCCGTCATCGTCCTGCAGCAGATAGGTGCGGTTGCCGTGCAGCACGCCGGGCGAGCCCATGGACAGGCTGGCCGCGTGACGGCCGGTCAGCAGGCCGTCGCCGGCCGCTTCCACGCCGATCAGGCGCACGCTGTCGTGGGTGATGTAAGGGTAGAAAATGCCCATGGCGTTGCTGCCGCCACCCACGCAGGCGATGACCGCATCGGGCTGGGTGGCGGTGCCAAAGAGGCGCTGCGTGGTTTCGGGCATCTGCTCCAGGCACTCGTTGCCGATGACGCTCTGGAAATCGCGCACCATGGCCGGATACGGGTGCGGCCCGGCCACCGTGCCGATGATGTAGAAGGTGTTTTCGACGTTGGTCACCCAGTCGCGCAGGGCCTCGTTCAGGGCGTCCTTCAGGGTGCGGCTGCCCATGGTCACAGGCACCACCTTGGCGCCCAGCAGGTGCATGCGATACACATTGGGCGCCTGGCGCTGCACGTCGTCGGCGCCCATGTAGACCACGCACTCCAGCCCGTAGCGGGCGCAGATGGTGGCGGTGGCGACGCCGTGCTGGCCCGCGCCAGTCTCGGCGATGATGCGCGGCTTGCCCATGCGTTTCGCCAGCAGCGCCTGGCCGATGGTGTTGTTGACCTTGTGCGCGCCGGTGTGGTTGAGGTCTTCGCGCTTGAGGTAAATCTGCGCCCCGCCCAGTTCGCGGCTCATGCGTGCGGCGTGGTAAATGGGGCTGGGACGGCCCACGAAGTAGGCGAGTTCATCCGCGAATTCGCGCAGGAACTCCGGGTCTTCGCGGTATTGCGCGTAGGCGGCTTTGAGCTCGTCCAGCGCAGCGATCAGGGTTTCCGACACGAAAGTGCCGCCGTAGGGGCCAAAGTGGCCCTGTTCATCAGGTTGGTGGTAATGCATGGTGTTTTCCAGACGGGATCTTCGTCCCGGGCCAGCCGGTGACCGGCTCAGGGGGCGTTGGTGTGGGCGCTGATGCGGACATTAATGCGGGCATCGGCCTGACGGACCGCCTCACAGAAGGCGTGCATCAGGTCCGGCGATTTCACGCCCCGGCTGATCTCTATCCCCGAAGAGACATCGACCGCCCATGGGCGCACGCAGCGGATGCCATCGGCGACATTGCCGCTGTGCAACCCACCAGACAAAACGACCGGAAGGCCGGCGTCCTGCGCGATCAGGGACCAATCGAAGACCTTTCCTCCCCCACCATAGCCCTCGACGTGGGCGTCGAGCAACAAGGCCTGTGCGGTGGGGATGCTGTGAGCCAAGTCTAGCAAATTCACACCGGGCTTCATGCGCACGGCCCGCAAAAAGGGGCGTCCGGGGGCGGTGCATTGCTGCGGCGTCTCGTCGCCATGAAACTGCAGCACCGCCGTGGGACAGGCGTCCAGCGCGGCGGCGATCTCACCGGGCGTGGCGTTGACCAGCAGCACCACGGGCGTCACGAAAGGCGGCAGGCGCCGCGACAGGTCGCGCAGAGCATCCACGCTCACCGCGCGGGGGCTGGGCGGATACAGCACAAAACCGACCGCATCGGCTCCGGCCGAGACGGCGGCTTCGACATCGGCGGGCGTGCTCAGGCCACAGAGTTTGATGCGTGTGCGGTGCGGCGTGGGAGTTCTGGCGGGAGCGGCGGAGACAGACGTGTTCATGCCCCGCAGTATGCCGGATGCGCTGCAGCCTCCGCCGCCGCGCCCGGCAACCAGTCCATGCCCGGGGTGTACTCGGGCAGTTTCCAGGACGGGTCGTAAACCGGGCCCAGAAAGTACAGGCCCTGCGGCGGGTAGGTCGGCGCGGCCAGGTCGCGGCGGCGCGCGGCCAGCACCTCGCCCAGCCACTGCGGCGGATGCCTGCCCTGCCCCACATAAACCAGACAGCCGACCAGATTGCGCACCATGTGGTGCAGAAAGGCGTTGCCTTCGACATCGATGCGCCAGCAGCTGCCGTGGCGCGTGACCTCGGCGCGGTACAGCGTTTTCACCGGCGACAGCGCCTGGCACTGCGAGGATCGGAAGGCGCTGAAATCGTGCTCGCCCAGCAGCAGGTCGGCCGCAGCCTGCATGGCCGCGCCGTCCAGCGGGCGCACGCTCCAGCCGCAGGCCTGGGCCTCGAAGGCCGGGCGGCTGGCCGATTCGCGGATCAGGTAGACGTAGCGGCGGCGACGCGCCAGGCGCCGGGCGTGAAACTCCGGCCCCACCGCCGCGCACCACTGCACCGCAATATCGGGCGGCAGAAAACGGTTCACGCCGCGCACCCAGGCGTGCGGCGGGCGCTGCACCGGCACATCCAGGTGCACGACCTGGTTGAGCGCGTGCACGCCCGTGTCGGTGCGTCCACTGCAGCGCAGGCCAAAATCGGCGACGGGTGCGGTTTCGCCGAGCACAAAGTGGCTCAGGGCGCGCTGGACGTGATCCTGCACCGTCTGCCCGCCAGGCTGGCTCTGCCAGCCGAAGTAGGCCTCGCCGCGATAAGCCAGCCCCAGCGCCAGACGATAAGTCGCTGCTGCCGCTTCGAGGGCCACCGCTGCGGCCCGCTCTTCAGGCACTGCGCTTTGCGGGTTCGCCGTCAGATCCGGGCTCCTGCGCAGGCTGGGGCACGGCTTGCGCCCCCGACACCAGCGCGTCGTCGGGCACCGGCTGCGGATCGACCAGGGCCAGGCTCAGATCACCAAAATCAAAAAGGCCCTCTTCCACTGACGACGAGGCCGGGGTGACAGCCGCCAGATCGCTCTCAGTGACTTCAGGCAGATCCGGAAGTTCAGACAGCGTGTTGTCCAGCATGGAGCTGGTGGGCTCCAGCAGTTCGATGCTGTTCAGGCTGTCGCTGTCCAGCGGGGGGGGCGCATCGACATGGGCAGCGGCATGGTGCGGTTCTGGCGAAGCGGCAGGAGACGGCGGTGGCGAAGGTGCGATCTCTTCGGCTTCTTTTTCGGCTTCTTTCGCGGGCGCAGCCGCAGCCAGGGCCACCGCTCCAGCACTTGCGCCCGCACCGACCAGCAGCGAGCGCAGCATGTGCTGCCCGGTGACCGGAATTGCAGCAGGCGCCTGCAGGCGCACAGGGCCCGGCGCAGGCGTTGGTGCCGGGGCGGGAACAGGTGCAGGCTCAGCCGCCGCAGCGGGTGCGTCGGGTTCGGGGGTATTTTGCAGCGCAGAGGAAACGGCCTCCACCTCAGCCCGGTAGAGCCAGTGATCGGGATCGATCTCGCGGCCCATGGACTGCACGGCCGCCCAGTCGGGGCCGGAGCCGCCGGTGCGCTCCAGCATCCATTGCGCCTGGGTCGCATAGGCCACAGTGTGCTTGCCCTGGGCCAGAACTTCGAGCAGCAGGCGGCGCAGCTCGATGTTGTCGGGGGAGAGCGCAATGGCTTCTTCCAGAATCTCGCGCGCCTCGTCCACGCGGCCGTAGGCGACGTAAACGCGCGCTTCCTGCAGCGGGTCCACGCCCTCGCTGCTGCCCCCGACATCGGCCGGTTCGATCTGGCCCTGGGCCATCGGCAGCACCGAAGCCCCGCCCACCGCACCCACGGTGGTCAGGCCCAGACGCGATTCGGTATCCACCGTCTGCCCGCCCTCGTGCACCAGCAGCCCGTCGTCGTCGGACTGGCGTGAATTCTCGAAAGCCGCGAAATCGCTGGGCGCTCGCCAGCGCCGCCAGCCCCAGAGCACGGCCGCGCCGACCAGCAGCCCGAGCAGGCCACCCAGCGCGGGGCGCAGCCAGGAGCGCTGGGGCGTTTCGGCCCCCGCCGCTGCCAGAGCCACCGGCGTTGCGGCCTGTGCGGACGAAATCATGCCCGCCGCAGGGGCCTCGACCGGCACGGTCGCCGGGGTGGCGGCCTCCGGCCGAACTGCAGCGGCAGGGGCCGCAGGCGCAGCCGGGCCGGGAGCGGCGGCGGGTGCCGCCAGAGCTTTCAGATCCTGCAGATTGCGCTCGACCTCGGCCATCTGCTCATCCGCATCCTTGCGCTGGCCCTCCTGGGCGATCTGGCTGAGCTCCCTGTCCTGGCTGTCCTTTGCAGCGGCCTCCTGCGACAGGCGCAGCTGGTCGGGCGACTGCGCCACTGCAGCGCTGCGCCCGTCCTGCACGCGGGCGGACGGCGTCAGCACGTCGCCAGTGCGGCTTTGTGCGGCGGATTGCGCCACGCTCACCTGCGGCGCCTGGCCCGCCAGCGTGGTGCGGTAGCGGTCAAAATCGGCGCTGTGCGCGACGACCAGCTCGGTGGCCTCACCAGCGTCCACGCCGCGCAGGCGGGCCGGGCTGGGCACGCGCAGCACCACGCCCGCGCGCAGGCGATTCATGTTGTCGCCGGCAAAGGCTTTGGGATTGCTGCGGTACAGGCCGACCAGCACCTGATCCAGCGAGACGCCCTGCACATGGCCCTGCACCCGGCGCGCCAGACCGCTGAGGGTATCGCCGCGCCGCACGCGCAAGGCCTGCAGCTCGGGCGAAGCCCGCACGCTGCCGCGCGTCTCCTGACGGGCCCTCTGGCGCGCCTCCTGCGGGGTGCGCGATACGCGCGACACCGCGGGTGCCGCTGCTGCGCGCGCGGCCTGGGCGGCCTGCGGTTCAGCCCCTTCAGCGGGGGAAGCGGGTGCAGTCAAGGCCAGCGCCGCCACCGGAGCGCCCGAATAACCGATGGTCGGGCCAGCCGACGTGTCTGGCTCTGCAGCCGCAGGCGACAGACGCGCCACGGCCGCAGGCTGCAGCACGCCGCGCGGGTTGACCAGCAGCGAGACCTCGCGCATCAGCTGTCCGCTGGGGGTGTTGAATTCGAGCACCAGCTGCACCACGGGCTCGGACACCGGGGCGCGCGTGCTGAGCACCACCTTGCCATCCCCGGCCGCATCGACGCTGAGCCGCGCCGCCACAGGCGGCAGGGCTGGCAGACCCGCACCCGGCACTGCGGACACCCCCACGCGCACGCCCTGCCCCGAAGGCGGCAAGCCCCGCAGATCCAGTTCGGCCTGCAGTGGCTCGCCCACCGAGGAGCTCACCCGGACCTGGCCAAACTGCTGCGCCCAGACGGGCACGGGCCCCAGCAGGGCCGCTCCAGCCATCATCAGGGTCGCGAGGGGCGTTTTCATGTCCTGTCTCCGGTGGGCAGGGAAAATTCAGAAGTCATCATCATGCCGCAAGGTCCGCCATCACCATACCGGAAAAAACGCCCGCCGAAGCCCTCAACCCTGCAGCAGAATGCGCAGCATGCGGCGCAGCGGCTCGGCGGCGCCCCACAGCAGCTGGTCGCCGATGGTGAAGGCGCCCACATAGTCCGGCCCCATGGCCAGCTTGCGGATCCGGCCCACAGGAATGGTCATGGTGCCGGTCACCGCCACGGGCGTCAGATCCTGGATCGTGGCCTCGCGGGTGTTGGGCACCACCTTGACCCACTCGTTGTCGGCGGCGATCATGGCCTCGATGTCGGCCACGGGCACGTCTTTTTTCAGCTTGAAGGTCAGCGCCTGGCTGTGGCAGCGCATGGCGCCGACGCGCACGCAAAAGCCATCGACGGGCACAGCAGCGCTGCCAAAGCCCTCGCCCTGACCCAGGATCTTGTTGGTTTCGGCCATGCCCTTCCACTCTTCCCTGGACATGCCGTTCCCGAGATCCTTGTCGATCCAGGGGATGAGCGATCCGCCCAGCGGCACGCCAAAGTTGGCGGTCTCGGCCGCAGACAGGGCACGCTGGGTGGCGACGACCTGGCGGTCAATCTCCAGAATGGCGCTTTTCGGATCGTCCAGCAGCGCCTTGACCGAGGCGTTGAGCGTGCCGTACTGCGTCAGCAGCTCACGCATGTGTTGTGCGCCGCCGCCCGAAGCGGCCTGATAGGTCTGGGTGGACATCCACTCGACCAGGCCGGCCTTGTACAGCGCACCCACGCCCATCAGCATGCAGCTGACGGTGCAGTTGCCACCAATCCAGTTGCGTCCGCCCTGGGCCAGCGCGTTCTTGATGACCGGCAGGTTGACCGGGTCCAGAATGATGACGGCGTCCTGCTCCATGCGCAGCGTGCTGGCGGCGTCGATCCAGTGGCCCTTCCAGCCTGCGGCGCGCAGCTGGGGGAAAACGGCGCTGGTGTAATCGCCGCCCTGGGCGGTGACGATGATGTCACAGCGCTTGAGGGCGTCAATGTTGTGCGCATCCTGCAGGGCGGTTTCGTTTTTCGCCTGCGCGGGAGCCTGACCGCCCGCGTTCGAGGTCGAGAAAAACAGCGGCTCGAAGTGATCGAAATCCCCTTCGGCGTTCATCCGGTCCATCAGGACCGAACCCACCATGCCACGCCAGCCGACCAGACCCACCAACTTGCTCATTTTTTGTCCTTTGAAAAGAATCTCTGCTGTGCCATCGAGAGGCGCCGGAAGCGGTCAGCCCAGCGCGCGCACCACCGCCTCGCCCATGGCGCGAGTGCCGACCTTCTGGCAGCCTTCTGACCAGATATCGGCCGTGCGCAGGCCCTGTTCCAGCACCTTCTGCACAGCGGCCTCGATGCGCTGGGCCGCAGGCGCCAGGTCCAGCGAGTAGCGCAGCATCATCGCCGCCGACAGGATGGTGGCCAGCGGATTGGCCATGTCCTGGCCCGCGATGTCGGGCGCGCTGCCGTGGCTGGGTTCGTACAGGCCCTTGTTGTTCGCATCCAGCGAAGCCGAAGGCAGCATGCCGATGGAGCCCGTCAGCATCGCGGCCTCGTCGCTCAGGATATCGCCGAACAGGTTGCCGGTGACCAGCACATCGAACTTGCGCGGCGCCTTGACCAGCTGCATCGCGGCGTTGTCCACGAGCATGTGCTCCAGCGTCACGTCCGGGTACTCTTTGTGGACTTCGACGACCACGTCTTTCCACAGCTGCGAGGTTTCCAGCACGTTGTTCTTGTCCACGCTGGTGACATGACGGCCCCGCTGGCGCGCCGCCTGGAAGGCGACGTGGGCGATGCGTTCGATCTCCGGGCGGCTGTAGCGCATGGTGTCGAAGGCTTCCTCGGTGCCGGGGAAGTGGCCGTCGGTGGCGGTGCGGCGGCCGCGCGGCTGGCCGAAGTAGATGTCGCCGGTCAGTTCGCGGATGATCAGGATGTCCAGCCCGGCGACCAGCTCGGGCTTGAGGCTGGACGCGTGCACCAGCTGCTCGTAGCACAGCGCCGGACGCAGGTTGGCGAACAGTCCCAGCGCCTTGCGCAGGCCCAGAATGGCCTGCTCGGGGCGCAGGCGGCGCTCCAGTACGTCGTACTTCCAGTCGCCCACGGCGCCGAACAGCACGGCATCAGCGCTTTGCGCCAGCGCCAGCGTGGCCTCGGGCAGCGGGTGGCCGTGAGCCTCGTAGGCGGCGCCGCCGACCAGAGCCTCTTCAAAGGCCAGCGGCAGATCCAGTGCGCGCAGCACGGCCAGCGCCTGCGCCATGATTTCCGGGCCGATGCCGTCACCGGCCAGAACTGCAATCTTCTTCATCGGGATTCTTCTGTTTTTGGGGAAAGGAAAGAGGGAAGGACGCCTGGCCCCCATCGGGCGAACGAGGCGCTCAGCCCGCCAGACGCTGGCCCAGCCAGGGCTTCTGCAGCAGGCGCTCGGCCTCGAAGGCCTGGATTTTGTCCTTGTGGCGCAGCGTCAGGCCGATGTCGTCCAGGCCGTTGACCAGGCAGTACTTGCGGAAGGACTGCACCTCGAAAGGCAGCTCCTCGCCCTGGGGCAGCACAACAACCTGGCGCTCCAGATCGATGGTCAGGCGGTAGCCGGGGAAGGCCGCGACCTCGTCGAACAGCCGCGCGATCTGCGCCTGCGGCAGCACGATGGGCAGCAGACCGTTCTTGAAGCAGTTGTTGAAAAAGATATCGGCGAAGCTGGGCGCCAGAATGGCGCGAAAGCCGTACTGGTCCAGCGCCCAGGGGGCGTGCTCGCGGCTGGAGCCGCAGCCGAAATTCTGGCGGGCCAGCAGGATGCTGGCGCCCGCGTAACGCGGCTGGTTGAGCACGAAATCGGGGTTGGGACGGCGGCTGGCCGGATCCTGGCCGGGCTCGCCCGCGTCCAGATAACGCCACTCGTCAAACAGGTTGGGGCCGAAACCCGTGCGCTGGATGGATTTCAGGAACTGCTTCGGAATAATCGCGTCGGTATCGACGTTCTCGCGGTCCAGCGGGCAGACCAGCCCCTGGTGTGTGGTGAATTTCTGCATGATGTCCTGCGCGGCCGGGTCCAGAAAAAAACAGGACGCGCGGTGGCGCCGGGGCACCGCCGCGCGTCAGGCATCCGGGGATGCCTTCAGCCCATTTACTTGGCGACTTTTTCGATGGCCTGACCGGCGGCCTGGCCACCCGACTGGACATCCTTGCCAAAGCCCTGAACGGTGTTGCAGGCGCTCAGGCCCAGAACCAGCGCGCACAGCGACAGGACAGATGCGATTTTCTTCATGGTCTTTCTCCTTGGGGTTAACGACAGAAAACGGCCCGGTCAGGCCACGGGAAACACGTCACACAAACTGACGCACATCAACGAAGTGCCCATGCACGGCGGCGGCGGCGGCCATGGCCGGGCTGACCAGGTGGGTGCGCCCGCCCGCGCCCTGGCGGCCTTCGAAATTGCGGTTGCTGGTCGAGGCGCAGCGCTCGCCCGGCTCCAGGCGGTCGGCGTTCATGGCCAGACACATGCTGCAGCCCGGGTCGCGCCACTCGAAACCGGCGGCTTTGAAAATCACGTCCAGCCCTTCGCGCTCGGCCTGTTCCTTGACCAGGCCCGACCCCGGCACCACCATCGCCAGTCGCACGTTGGGCGCCACGCGGCGGCCCAGATGGCGCACCACGCGGGCGGCTTCGCGCATGTCCTCGATGCGGCTGTTGGTGCACGAGCCGATGAACACCTTGTCGATGTGGATGTCAGCGATGGCCTTGCCGGGTTCCAGCGCCATATAGCCCAGCGCGCGCTCCATGGCGGCGCGGCGCACGGCGTCTTTCTCTTTGTCGGGATCGGGCACCAGCGCGGTCACCGGCAGGACCATCTCGGGCGAAGTGCCCCAGGTCACCTGCGGCACCAGGGCGCTGGCGTCCAGCACCACATGCGCGTCAAAGTGCGCGCCCGGATCGGAATGCAGGGTGCGCCAGTAGGCGATGGCCTGATCCAGCAGCGGGCCGGTCGGGCTGAAGGGACGGCCCTGGACGTACTGGATCGTGGTGTCGTCCACAGCCACCAGCCCGGCGCGCGCGCCCGCTTCGATGGCCATGTTGCAGACCGTCATGCGGCCTTCCATGCTCAGGGCGCGGATGGCGCTGCCCGCAAATTCGATGGTGTAGCCCGTGCCGCCCGCCGTGCCGATCTGCCCGATCACGGCCAGCACGATGTCCTTAGCGGTGCAGCCCGGCGGCAGCGTGCCGTTGACTTCCACCAGCATGTTCTTCGCTTTTTTGGCCAGCAGCGTCTGCGTGGCCAGAACGTGTTCGACCTCGGACGTGCCGATGCCGTGTGCCAGCGCGCCAAACGCCCCGTGCGTGCTGGTGTGGCTGTCGCCGCAGACCACCGTCATGCCGGGCAGCGTGGCGCCTTGCTCGGGGCCGATCACATGAACGATGCCCTGGCGGCGATCATTCATCTTGAACTGGGTGATGCCGAAGCGGTCGCAGTTGGCGTCCAGGGTGTCGATCTGCAGCTTTGACACCGGATCAGTGATGCCCTGGTCGCGCGCCGTGGTCGGCACATTGTGGTCGCTGACCGCCAGGTTGGCCGACAGGCGCCACACGGGGCGTCCAGCCAGCGTCAGGCCCTCGAAGGCCTGCGGGCTGGTGACTTCGTGCAGCAGGTGGCGGTCGATGTAAAGCACCGCCGTGCCGTCGTCTTCGGTGTGGACGACATGTTCGTCCCAGATCTTGTCATAGAGGGTGCGCGCGACCATGCGGATATCCTTTGCAGCGCTGGCGGCTCATGGGCCAGCAAGGTTGCCATTCTAAAGCGTGCGGCAACCCGTCTGCCGGGTGTGGGCGATCCCGTCCGTCCAGGGCCTGAATTACACTGCGAATGAAGAAAAGATGGCCTGTGCAGCCCGTGGCAGGCTCAATCAGTTTGTGTTCTTTTCCTGCCCCGATTTGTCCCAATCAGCCGCACTTGGCCCGAGGTCACCCCCAGCGCATGTCCATTCCTGCGGAACTGCTCTTCATTCTGGATGACGCCCCGCTGCCCGCCCCGCACAGAGCGCTGGGCGCGGGTTCGGTGGCGCCCGGTCTGGTAGCGGTGGGTCCGCCGCCGACGCTGGCGCGCCTGGAACAGGCTTACGCCCAGGCCACCTTCCCCTGCTACGGTGCGCGCGAGCTGCCGCTGTGGTGGTGCCCCGACCCGCGCATGGTGCTGGATGTGCAGGCGCTGCGCGTGACGCGCTCGCTGCGCCAGCGCCTGCGGGCCACGCGCGTGATGCAGTCCGGCGAATATCCACCCGCCAGCGGCTGGGCGATCAGCGCCAGCCGCTGTTTCGATGCGGTCATGGCCGCCTGCGCCAGCACGCCCCGGCGCGGTCAGAAGGGCGACAGCGGCGTCTGGATCCTGCCCGAACTGCGCCGCAGCTACGGCCAGTGGCACCGCCTGGGCAGGGCGCACAGTGTGGAAGTCTGGTGCGATGGCGTCCTGGCGGGCGGGTTGTATGGCGTCAACCTGGGCGCGGTGTTTTTCGGCGAATCGATGTTCAGCTGGCGCAGCGACGCGTCCAAGATCGCTCTGGCGGCGCTGGTCGCGTGGTGCCAGCGCATTGGTATCCCCATGATCGACTGCCAGATGCACAGCGCCCACCTGGAATCGCTGGGCGCGCGCCAGGTGCCGCTGGACACCCTGCTGCGCGCCCTGCCCCCTGCCGCGGTCTGCGAGCATCCCGATCACCCGGCTCACGTCTGGCGCCCGGATGCCGTCTGGCCCGCCGATCTGCTGGACGGCCTGGCGCACCCCGCCACACCTCTGACATGACCGGCGATCGCAACACACCGCCGCCCGGCGCCGCCCTCCCGCGCCCGCCGCTGCCCCTGACGCAGGACGGCGATCTGCATTACTTCCTGACCTCGCCCTACGCGTGCAGCTATCTGGCGGGGCAGACGGCGCGTTCGCTGGTCATTCACCCGGCGCGCTCGACGCAGCAGCTGCGGCCGGTGCACTTCAACGAACTGGTGCAGGCGGGCTTCCGGCGCAGCGGCAACATCATCTACCGTCCGCAGTGCGAGTCGTGCCAGAGCTGCCAGTCGCTGCGCCTTCCAGTAGCCCGCTTTGTGCCCGACCGCTCGCAAAAACGCGCCTGGCGGCGTCATACCGGGCTGCTGGCCTGCATCCACCGCCCGCACTTTGACCCGGAGCACTTTGCGCTCTACCAGCGCTACCAGTCGGCGCGCCACGCCACCGACGTGCACGGCCGCCCCGAAGCGCCCGCCAGCAGCGGCGTCTACCGCGATTTTCTGGTCAGCAGCCCCGTGCCGACCTGGCTGGTCAGCTTCCACGAAGGACCACCGTCGCGCGATGCCACGCCCGACGATCCTGTGGTCATGGTGTCCATCATCGATCTGGTCAGCGACGGGCTCTCGGCGGTCTACACCTTTTACGAGCCCCGGGAACACACCAGCTACGGCACCTGGGCCATCCTGTGGCAGATCGGGCAGGCGCGCGAGATGGGTCTGGCCCATGTCTACCTGGGCTACTGGGTGGATGGCTGCACGCGCATGGCCTACAAAACGCGCTTTGCACCGCACGAAATCTACCGGGGCGGGCAGTGGCAGCCCCCCGCGCCTGAAGGTGTGGCGCCAGACTGACGTCAGCAGCGGGCGCCGCAGCGTTTAGAATGGCGCCCGACATGCAGAAGGCCCATGAGGGCCCTGCGCGATATTTTCCGGAAACACACCATGGCACTGATCGTACACAAATACGGCGGCACGTCGATGGGCTCGGTCGAGCGCATCACGGCTGTCGCCAAACGCGTCGCCAAATGGGTCAGGGCGGGCCACCAGCTGGTGGTGGTGCCCTCGGCCATGAGCGGCGAAACCAACCGGCTGCTGGGTCTGGCGCGGGAGATCAACGCCAGCGACACCCATTCGCCCGAGTACCGGCGCGAACTCGATGCCATCGCCGCCACCGGCGAGCAGGTGTCAGTGGGCCTTCTGGCGCTGGCGCTGCAGGCCCAGGGCGTTCCCGCCATCAGTTTCGCGGGCTGGCAGGTCGCCATCCACACCGACAGCGCCTACACCAAGGCGCGCGTGGACGCCATCGACGACAGCCGCATCCGCGCTGAACTGGCGGCGGGCAAGGTGGTCATCATCACCGGCTTCCAGGGCGTGGACCCGGAGGGCAACGTGACCACGCTGGGCCGGGGTGGCTCGGACACCTCGGCGGTGGCCGTGGCGGCGGCGATCAAGGCCGACGAATGCCTGATCTACACCGACGTGGACGGCGTCTACACCACCGACCCGCGCATCGTGCCGCAGGCGCGGCGCATGAACACCATCAGCTTCGAGGAAATGCTGGAAATGGCCTCGCTGGGCTCCAAGGTGCTGCAGATCCGCAGCGTGGAGTTCGCGGGCAAGTACCGCGTGCCGCTGCGCGTGCTGTCCAGCTTCACTCCCTGGGACATCGATCTGGCCACCGAGGCGCGCTCGGGCACGCTCATCTCATTTGAAGAGGACGAAAACATGGAAAAAGCCGTCGTTTCAGGCATCGCGTTCAACCGGGACGAGGCCAAGATCACCGTCACCCGCGTGCCCGACACCCCGGGCGTGGCCTACCAGATTCTGGGCGCCGTGGCCGATGCCAACATCGATGTGGACATCATCATCCAGAACATCGCGCAGGACGGCCGCACCGACTTTTCCTTCACCGTGCCGCGCGCCGATTACCAGCGCGCCATCGATCTGCTCAAGGGCGACGTGCTGAAAACCACCGGCGCCAGCACCGTCGTGGGCGACAACAAGATCTGCAAGGTCTCCATCGTCGGCATTGGCATGCGCAGCCACGTGGGCGTCGCCAGCCAGATGTTCCGCTGCCTGAGCGAGGAAGGCATCAACATCCAGATGATTTCCACCAGCGAGATCCGCACCAGCGTGGTCATCGACGAGAAGTATCTGGAGCTGGCTGTGCGCGCCCTGCACCGCAGCTTTGGCCTGGACACGCAACCGCAGGATGAAAGCACCGGCGCCTGATTTTTCGGCTATAATTTTTGTCTTGCTGGAGTCGTGACCGAGAGGCCGAAGGTGCTCCCCTGCTAAGGGAGTATGCGGTGATGAGCTGCATCGAGGGTTCGAATCCCTCCGACTCCGCCAGCAAACCCCACTCAAAACCGTCTGAGCAGACTCTGTTCAGGCGGTTTTTTTGTATCGTCTTTTCATCGATTCAGGAGAAGACCATGCCTTCCACTTACGACACCGACATTGTTGCGTGGGCCAACGAGCAGGCCGCCCTGATCCGCGCAGGCCGGCTGGAGGAGCTTGATCTCGACAACCTCGCCGAGGAGATTCTTGATGTGGGCAACAGTGAAAAACGCGAGCTGGTCAGCCGCATGGCCGTTCTGCTGGGCCACTGCTCAAGTGGCAGGTTCAGCCCGAGCGGCGGGACTCCATCGGCTGGGCTTTGACGATTCGCCTTCAGCGTGAAGCCATCAAAGACCACCTTTCGGATGCCCCCAGCCTTCGCCCCCTGCTGTCTGATCCGCAGTTTATCCGGCGCTTCTGGCTGGATGCCCTGGCGTTTGTCGTACGGGAGACCGGAATCACCTCGCTGCCCGAGTCATGCCCCTGGAATCCGAACGAAGCACTGAGCGATGGCTGGCTGCCACCTTCGCACTGAAAGAAGACAGTTCGAGACAGAACCAAAAAAGCCGACCCGGTCTCCCGGGTCGGCTTTTTGTTCGTGCTGATGCAGGGATCAGACGTGTTCGCCGTGGATCTCGACGGTCACTTCGACCACGACGTCGGGGTGGGGAGCCACCTCGATCGTGTGTTCGCTGACGGTCTTGAAGGGGCCGTTGGGCAGGCGGACCTGCGACTTCAGCACCTCGCAGCCCATCTTGACCAGGGCGTCGGCGATGTCGGCATTGGTGACGGAGCCGAACAGGCGACCGTCAACACCGGCTTTTTGCGTGATGCGCACGGTCTGGCCCGACAGCTTCTGGCCCAGCGCCTGGGCGGCAGCCAGCTTTTCAGCGGCGGCTTTTTCCAGCTCGGCACGACGGGCTTCGAACTCTTTGAGAGCGGTTTCGGTAGCGCGGCGGGCACGCTTGGTGGGGATCAGGAAGTTACGGGCGTAACCGTCTTTGACCCGGACCACATCGCCGAGGTTGCCCAGCTTGGCGACCTTGTCCAACAAAATGACTTGCATGACCGATCTCCTTAGACTTTGTGCTGGTCGGTGTACGGCAGCAGGGCCAGCACGCGGGCGCGCTTGATGGCCGTGGTCAGCTGACGCTGGTAGTAGGCGCTGGTGCCCGTGAGGCGCGCCGGCGTGATCTTGCCGTTTTCGGCGATGAAGTCACGCAGCGTGTCCACGTCCTTGTAGTCGATTTCTTCGACGCCAGCCACCGTGAAGCGGCAGAAGCGCTTGCGGCGGAACAGCAGGGACTGCTGGTTGCGCTTGGGTTTCTTGTCCTTGCCAAAACGGCCTTTGCCTTTGGGGGGTGCCATGTTGAACCTCTTGATCGTGTATCGGTGTTGGTAAAAAACATCAAGTGAGCGTGTCGGTCTGGGGATGCGCCTCGACGGCTGTCAGCCTCAGGACGATGCCTTTGCCGCGAAGACCGTTGGACAGGAAACCCGTCGCGGTCAGTTCGCTGTCCAGAGCCAGGCTTTCGATGCGGGTGACCAGCAGGTCGCCCAGCGCGAGGGCCTGGATGTCGAGCTTCACGGTGCGGGGCAGACCGTTTTCAACCACCTGTCCTTCGTAGGTCAGGCCCAGTCTGACGGAGGGCTCTCCGGCCGGCGTGTAACGCCGCAGCTGCCGGGAAAAAAGCCTTGCGCGCAGGCAGGTCTGGTTGGTCACGCTCCGGCGGAAATCAGCTCGCTTCGGGCGCCTTGCGCTCTTCGCGGTCCACCGTCTTCATCATCACGGACGGGCCAG
Organism: Amphibiibacter pelophylacis; assembly: GCF_037688875.1. Lineage (NCBI taxonomy): Bacteria > Pseudomonadati > Pseudomonadota > Betaproteobacteria > Burkholderiales > Sphaerotilaceae > Amphibiibacter > Amphibiibacter pelophylacis. The sequence continues at coordinate 1,855 of NZ_JAWDIE010000014.1, read as the reverse complement.
TTTCGGCCTTGGTCTTGACGATGGTCATGTGGCGCAGCACGGCGTCGTTGAAGCGGAAGCCGGTTTCCAGCTCGGTCAGTGTGTCGTTCGAGCACTCGATGTTCAGGCACAAGTAATGCGCCTTGCCGAGTTTCTGGATCTGGTAGGCCAGCTGGCGACGACCCCAGTCTTCGACACGGTGGACCACGCCACCGCCGCCAGTCACCAGGTTTTTATAGCGTTCCAGCATGGCCGGAACCTGTTCGCTTTGATCCGGGTGGATCAGCAGCACGATTTCGTAATGACGCATATAGACTCCTTATGGATTCCACAACAGGAAACCAGCCTGCGGCGTCGGACGCGGGCTGGCAAGGGCAATCGAAGATTCTAGCACGGGGCGGCGCTCAGCGCCAGGCTTCGCCGGGGCTGCCCAGGCGCTTGACCAGCACCTGCGAGCGGCGTTCGCGGTTGTATTTGCGCTTGCGCGCCTCGGGCAACCATTCGGGATCGACCAGCTGGAAACCGCGTTTGATGAACCAGTGCATGGTCTGCGTGGTCAGCACGAAAATACTTTCCAGCCCCTGCGCGCGGGCGCGCTGCTCGATGCGGCGCAGGATGCGCTCGCCATCGCCCTGGCCCTGGACGTGGTCGGCAACCGTGAGCGCCGCCATTTCGCCCGTGCGCGCCTCGGGATAGGGGTAGAGTGCCGCGCAGCCGAAAATAATGCCGTCGTGCTCGATCACGGTGTAGAGCGCGATGTCGCGTTCAATATCAGCGCGGTCGCGCTTGACCAGCGCCCCACGCTGCTCCAGCGGTTCGATGATTTTCAGGATGCCGCCCACGTCGTCCGAACTGGCTTCGCGCAGGCTTTCCAGCTTCTCGTCCACGATCATGGTGCCGATGCCGTCGTGCGTGAAAACTTCCTTGAGCAGCGCGCCATCGAAGGCAAACGGCAGGATGTGCGAGCGCTCGACCCCCGCGCGGCAGGCCTGCACGCAGTGGGTGAGGTAGAAGCTTAAATCGGTGGGCTGCTCGGGGCGCGGCAGACGGGCCAGCAGGCGCTCGGCATCGGCGACGGTGAGTTCGGTGTCGATGGGGCTGTCAGGGTCCAGCGGCGATTCGTGGATGCCGTCGATCTCGGTCATGAACAGCAGCTTGTCCGCCTTGAGCCCGATCGCCACCTGTGTGGCCAGCTCTTCCATGACCAGATTGAAAGCCTCGCCGGTGGGCGAAAAGCCAAAGGGCGAGAGCAGCACCATGGCGCCGCCGTCGATGATGGCGCGGATGGACGCGCTGTCCACCTTGCGCACCGCGCCGCTGTGCATGAAGTTGACGCCGTCGATGATGCCGTAGGGCCGCGCCGTCACAAAGTTGCCCGAAATGATGCGCACCGTGCTGTTGGCCATCGGCGTGTTGGGCAGGCCCTGCGAGAAGGCGGCTTCGATCTCGAAGCGCAGCTGTCCGGCCGCTTCCTGCGCGCAATCCAGCGCGATGGGGTCGGTGACGCGCCGCCCCTGGCTGAAGACCGCCGGGTGGCCCTTGGCGGCCAGCTGCTCGTTGACCTGCGGGCGAAAGCCGTGCACCAGCACGATCTTGATCCCCATCGCGTGCAGGATGGCCAGGTCCTGCACAAAGGCCGTCAGGCGCCCGGCAGCGATCAGCTCGCCGACGATGCCCACGACAAAAGTCTGGCCGTGATAGGCGTGGATGTAAGGCGCCACGGCGCGGAACCAGGGGACAAAATGCTCGTCCAGCACCTTGTTCATCATGCGGGAAACTCCTTGGAGGCGGGGGCGCAGGGTGTCGCAGGGCCGCCGTGCAGATCGGGTCAGGTCGGCATTGTGACGGATAATCCCGCCCGTGAAGAGCCCCCCCA
>NZ_JAWDIE010000013.1:0-94338 GCF_037688875.1 Amphibiibacter pelophylacis | reverse complement strand
TCTTTGTGCTTCGGGGGCTGCTCCTTTTGCGCGAACGGATTTTGTGCGAGGCTTTGGGCGATAACCGCAGAGCAGGGTTTGAAACTGAGAGATCAGAACGGAATATCGTCGTCGATATCCGCCGGTGGCTCTACAACCGCCTTGTCTTTACGGGATGATCGCTTGGGCGCTTCTGTATCGTCGGATGAAGCTTCCTGCGGCGGGCTATCTACGCTGTCCAGCGCTTGCTGCAGTGCCTTTTCGACAGCATCAATACGCTCCTGACAGATTTTGTAGGCCGCCACCGATTCGGTCACCAGCGTCAGCAGATCATCGATATTGGGCTCTTTCTGACTGCGTAAGGTTTCGGCGTGCTGTTTAAGCACGCCATACGCGTCACGGAATGAGGTTTTGGAAGCGGAAGATGCGGTTTTGCTCATGAGGCGTCCGGCTCGACATGGGCCAATTGCGGCCCGTCGTGAAACTGAAGATGCAGGTGCTTTTGCGCCCGCGCTGCGTGGCGTGAGGTAACGGGCCGCCCCTGCGCATCGCGCACAAGGGCAAAGCCGCGATTCAGGGTTTTTTCGGGCCCCTGGCCAGCCACTTCGCGCATCAGCGCTGTGGCCTCGCTGCGGGCTTGTGCCAGGCAGCGCTGGGCGGACCACAGAATATCCGGTTTCAGAATATGGATGTCGCTGCGGCTGCGCTCAACGCTGAACCGGCTGGCTTGCAGCAGATCCTCGTGCAATGCGCGCGACTGCGTGCGCGCCAGCGCCACGGTATCCGGGGCGGCGCTGCGCACGCTGTGAAGCAGGTGCGTGCCGCTGACCCGGGCACCTGCCACGGCACTGCGCGCCTGCCGGTCCACGCTGTGCAGCGCCTGCTGGCTCAGCTGCCGCGACAGCCCCAGCTGCTGCTGCGCACTCGCCTGCACACTGTGACGCAACTGCGTGGAGGTGCTGCTGGCTGTGGAGCAGGATTGGCGCGCCTGAGCGCTGACCGTCTCAAAAAAGGTCTGTGCCTCGCGGGCGCGCTGCACGATGCGCGCCTCAATGCCCGCAATGACTTTGCTGGGCGTGTCATAAGCGGTGTGCGCGACTTCGTCCAGCGTGGTCTGGTCACGCTCGTGACCAATGCCCGTCAGCACCGGCACGCTCAAGGTGCATAAGGTGCGTGACAGCGCCAGCTCGTTGAGCCAGGCCAGATCGTTGACTGCGCCGCCACCGCGCACGATGGCGACAGCGTCAGGTTTTTCGCCTGCCGCTTCCAGCGCAGCCAGAGCGTCCAGCAGCACCTGGCGTATCCCGGCGGCGGCGCCTTCGCCCTGAAAGCGGCTGTGCGCATACACAAAGTGGCACAGCCCATGCTGCTCCAGGCGGTGTGCTTCGGCCTGAAAATCGCCCAGACCGGCCGCATCCGGCGGCGCCACCACCAGCACGCACTGGTAATCCCACGGCGCGGCAAGCTGCCGGTTGGCGTCGAACACGCCTTCCTGACGCAGTCGGGCGCGAATCTCGCGCTTGCGGGCTTCCAGATCGCCCAGCGTGTGGCGCGGGTCGATGGCGTCGATCTCCAGACTGAAGCCATACTGCGCGTGAAACACGGGCCGCGCCTGCACCAGAAGCTTGATGCCCGGCGCCAGGCTGGCGCCCGTGGCCTGCTCGAAAGACGGCAGGATGCGGCTGGCCGTTCCGGCCCAGATCACGGCGCGGGCCTGAGCGAGCTGGCGGTCGTCGGGGCCACGCTCGGTCAGTTCCAGATAGATGTGGCCGTTGCGCGGCGAAACGCGCAGCACCTCCACCGTCGTCCACACGCCGCTGCGGTAGGCCTGCGCCACGGCCTGCGCGACGCCTGAAAGCAGCCGCGACAGGCTGACCGCGGGCAGGGCCAGATCGTCCCCAGCCGCATAGGCCCCGGGCGTTTCCCGCACCACCGGGACTAGTTCGGTCAGCGTGTTTTGGGAATCCGTGGGCAGCCAGGCGGCGAAGGGATCGAGGTTCAGGCCGTCGGGCGCGTACCAGCGGCGCTGCGCAGCGTCCCAGCGCGCGCCCAGCGCCTTGGCGGCGTCTTTCTCGGCGTAGGGGACCTGAAGGTAATGGCGCATCGCCCGATTATGCAAGAGGCGGGCGGTGTGGCGTGTCTGCGCGGTGCCTTATCATGCGGCCTCATTCTGAACATCCTGACATGGCCATACAGACCGACGCCCTGCTGCCCGATTCCGAGCTGCCGCCGCAGCGCTCCATGGTGCGCCAGGCCGACCGGCCCGACGACGCGGTGGACCGCGCACTGCGCCCGCAGCAGCTCGATGAATACATCGGGCAGGAGGCCGTGCGCGACAAGCTGGCGCTCTTTGTCACCGCCAGCCGCCAGCGCGGCGAATCGCTGGACCACGTTCTGCTCTTTGGTCCGCCGGGCTTGGGCAAGACGACGCTGAGCCACATCATCGCCCAGGAAATGGGCGTGAACCTGCGCCAGACCTCGGGCCCCGTGCTCGAAAAACCCAAGGATCTGGCCGCCATCCTGACCAGCCTGGAGCGGCACGATGTGCTTTTCATCGACGAGATTCACCGTCTGAGCCCGATTGTTGAGGAGATCCTCTACCCCGCGCTGGAGGATTTCCGGCTGGACATCATGATCGGCGAAGGGCCGGCAGCGCGCTCGATCCAGCTCGATCTGCAGCCTTTCACGCTGGTCGGTGCGACAACCCGCGCGGGGATGCTGAGCAACCCGCTGCGCGACCGCTTTGGCATCGTTGAGCGGCTGGAGTTCTACAGCGCTGCCGAGCTGTCACGCATCGTGCAACGCTCCGGGCGGTTGCTCAATGTGCCGATGGACGAGGCGGGCGCCATGGAAATCGCCCAGCGCGCGCGGGGCACGCCGCGCATCGCCAACCGCCTGCTGCGCCGGGTGCGCGATTTTGCCCAGGTGCGTGCCGACGGTCACATCAACGCCGAGGTGGCGCGCGCCGCGCTGGACCTGGTGGGCGTCAGCCCGCTGGGCTTTGATGCCATGGACCGCCGCCTGATGGAAGCCATCGTCCACCGTTTTGACGGCGGGCCGGTCGGCCTGGACAATCTGGCCGCGGCCATCGGCGAAGTCCCCGATACCATCGAGGACGTGATCGAGCCTTATCTCATCCAGCAGGGCTATCTGCAGCGCACGCCGCGCGGGCGGGTGCTGACCTCGCACGGGCTGCTGGCGCTGGGCCTGCCGCTGGGCTGACCGCCAGGGCCTGGCACCCGCCGGGCTTTATCTGGCGTCAGACTGCAGGGCGCGGATGCGCTCGCGCTGCGCGTACAGCATCACCAGTGCGGGCAGCGCGCACAGGGTTGAGACCATGAAGAAGCTGGGCCAGCCGATTGTTTCGGCCAGAACCCCGGCCAGCGGCCCCACCCACACGCGCCCCACAGAAGCAAAGGCCGACAGCAGCGCAAACTGCGTGGCGGTGAAGCGCTGGTTGCACAGGCTCATCAGGAAGGCGACGAAGGCCGCCGTGCCCATGCCGCCGGTGATGTTCTCTGCTGCGATGACCATGAGCAGGCCACCATCCAGCGTGGTCGGATGCGCCAGGCTGACGATGCCCCAGTCGAAGGGCGGCAGCGTTACGCCCGGCATCACGCCCTTGCCGTATTCGGCCAGCCACCAGAAGCCGACGTTGCTGAGCATCTGCAGCACACCAAAAAACAGCAGCGAGCGGTACAGCCCCAGCCGCACCATCAGAGCGCCTCCGGCAATGGCGCCGAAGATCGTCAGCCACAGCCCCAGAATCTTGTTGGCCACGCCCACTTCGGCGCTGCCAAACGCCATGCCTTTGAGCAGGAAAGGCGTCAGCAGCGACCCCGCAAACGCGTCGCCCAGCTTGTAGAACACGATCAGCGCCAGGAAAACACCGGCGCCTGGCACCGTGAAGTAGTTGGTCAGGCCGCTGAGCAGCGTCTCGAAGCGCACCCGGCGGATCACCTGCGCGGCCAGCGCCAGCGTCAGCCCCAGGCCCAGCAGCAGGGTGACCAGATCCAGCCATCTCTTTTGCAGCGCTTCGGGCAGGCTCGTATTGCTCATGACGCCGCCCAGCGCCGCGCGCACGGCCGGGCCGATGGCGTGCTCGGACGCCACCCAGCCCAAAGCGACCACGGCCAGCAGGGCCAGAAAGCCTTTCAGATCCTGACGGGCGTCGCTGCGCGGGCGGTCGATTTCGGGCAGACGTGGCAGCGCGATGGCCGACAGCACCGCTGCGCCTATCATCAGCAGTGCCATGAACTTGTAGACCTCGGGCCAGGTCCAGCCTGTGTGCCCGGCTGACCACTGCGACGGGTCGGTCCAGACCAGCGCCACACCGCCCGACAGCACCATGGCCAGGCGGTAACCCAGAACATTGAGCGAAGCGCCAAGGCCCCGTTCGCTGCCCGGCAGCATGTCGGTGCGGTAGGCGTCGATGACCACATCCTGCGAGGCCGACAGGAAGGCGACCAGCACCGCCAGCAGCGCGAACAGCGTCAGCGCGCTGTGCGGGCTGGTGCCTGACATGGTCCACAGCGCGCCCGCCAGCAGCAGCTGCGACAGCACCAGCCAGCCGCGCCGTCGGCCCAGAAAGGGCAGCTCGAAGCGGTCCATCAGGGGCGCCCAGAGGAATTTGAAGGTGTAAGGCAGGCCGACCAGGCTGAGCAGGCCGATGGTGGCCACGTCCAGGCCCTCCTGGCTGAGCCAGGCCTGCATGGCCTGGCCGGTCAGCGCCAGCGGCAGACCGGAGGCAAAGCCCAGCACGATGACCACGGCCATGCGCCGCAGGCCAAGCAAAGTATCCCGAGTCATGCTGTCTCCGTATCGTGGGGCGGCGCGCGTGTCACAATCGCGGCTCAGCCTGCCATTCTAATGTTCCACGATGTGTCAGCTTCTGGGCCTTAACGCCAACGTTCCCACCGACGCCATGTTCAGCTTCTGCGGCCTGAGCGAGCGGGCGGTTGAGCACCGCGACGGCTTCGGCATCGCCTTCTTTGAAGGCGTGGGCATGCGGGTTTTCCAGGACGCGGCCAGCGCACGCGAATCCAAGGTCGCCGAGTTCATTCGCACCTACCCCATCCGCAGCCGCAACATCGTCGGCCACATTCGCAAGGCCACTCAGGGCCAGGTCGAACTGGCCAACACGCACCCCTTCACCCGCGAGCTGTGGGGCCGCCACTGGGTTTTTGCGCACAACGGCAACCTGAAGGATTACGCGCCGCACCTGCACAGCCACTTCCAGCCCGTGGGCAGCACCGACAGCGAACGCGCCTTCTGCTGGCTGATGCAGGAAATGCACAAGGCCCACGCCCGATTTCCGGGCATCGCCGAGCTGACCCTGACCCTGCGCGAGCTGGTGCCGCAGATTGCCGCGCACGGCACTTTCAACCTGCTGCTGACCAACGGCGACGCGCTGTGGGCGCACGCCAACACCGATCTGCACTACGTCGAGCGCCGCCACCCCTTTGGCGTGGCCACGCTCTGCGATGCTGATCTGCGCGTGGATTTCTCGCAGGTCACCACAGAGAACGACCGCGTGGTCCTGCTGGCCACCCAGCCGCTGACCGCCAACGAGCAGTGGACGCGCTTCGCCTCTGGCGAGCTGCTGACCTTCGTCGACGGCAGCCGCTACGAGGTTCAGGCGCCCGCCTGGCCGGTGCTCTGAAAGAGATTCAGGCCCAGACGGTCGCCAGCGCGCGCGCCACGTAAGCCACATTGCGCGTGGTCAGCCCGGCCACGCACAGGCGCCCCGAGCGCAGCACGTAGATGCCGAACTCTTCGCGCAGGCGGTCGGCCTGCCCCGCGCTCAAGCCGGTGTAGCTGAACATGCCTTTCTGCTGCAGCAGGAAATCGATGCTGCGCCCGCCGCCATTCTGTGTTCCATCCTCAGTCCATATCGCCTGAAGCTCCCGCGCCAGGGCCAGGCGCATGGCCTGCATGCGCTCGCACATGGCCTGCAGTTCGCCCACCCATTGCGCGCGCAGGGCCGGATCGGACAGCACCTGGGCGACCAGCTGGCCGCCGTGCAGGGGCGGGCTGCTGTACTGCGTCCGCACCAGGAACTTCAGCTGACCCAGCACGCGGCCCGCTTCCTCGGGGTTGGCGCAGAAAACCATCAGCGCACCGCAGCGTTCGCCGTAGACGCTCATGTTTTTCGAGAAGGACAGCGACAGGAAAAAGGTCATGCCGCTGGCGGCCAGGGCGCGCACGGCGTAGGCGTCCGCGTCCAGGCCATCGCCAAAGCCCAGATAGGCCATGTCCAGGAAGGGCAGCAGACCGCGCGCCTGCATCGTGGCGATCAGGGCGTCCCATTGCGCGGGGGTCAGGTCCACGCCGGTCGGGTTGTGGCAGCAGGCGTGCAGCAGCACGGCGGCGCCGCTGGGCAGGGTGTTCATGTGCGCCAGCAGGTTGTCAAAGCGCAGGCCCTGCGTGGCCGCGTCGTAATAGGGGTAGGCGGCGATGGCCAGCCCCACGTCGCCGAACAGCGAGACGTGGTTTTCCCAGGTCGGATCACTGACGTCGATGCGCCCCGAGCCCCAGCGGCGGATGAACTCGCCGCCCAGCTTCAGCCCGCCGCTCGATCCCAGGGTCTGCACCGTGGCCACGCGGCCTGAGGTCAGATCGGCGTGGCCGTCGCCCAGCACCAGGCGCAGCACCTCCGCGCGGTACTGCGCATCGCCCTCCATCGGCAGGTAGGGCTTGCCCTTCTGCTGCGCGATGGCCTGCTGCTGGGCGGCCAGCACGCTGTCCAGCACCGGCAGCCGGCCGTCGTCATCGCTGTAAATGCCAATGCCAAGGTTGACCTTTTCCGGGCGCGGATCGGCCTTGTAGGTTTCCATCAGCGACAGGATGGGGTCGCCAGCGAAGGCGGGAACGTGCTCGAACATGGCGGCTCCGGAGAAAATTCAGATCAAAAAGAGGAATTGTAGGACGGCGCTCAAGGGGGATTCACGCGCCGCCCAGCCAGCGCTCCAGCACAGGCGCGATCCGGGCGGGCGAGGTCCACGGCGCAAAGCGGCGCACCTGAGCAGCGTCCGGGGAGACCAGGAATTTGGTGAAGTTCCAGCGCGGGCGCGCGTCCAGCCCCAGGCGCCCCAGCACCCCCGGCGCCTGCGCGGTCAGCCAGGAGAAGAGCGGATCGGCCTGCGGGCCGTAAACATCGCCCTTGGCCAGCAGCGGGAAGGTCACGCCGTAATTGATCTGGCAGAAGCCCGCCATGGCCTGGCTGTCCTGTGGCGTCTGTCCGCCAAACTGGTTGCAGGGAAAGCCCAGCACCGTCAGGCCGCGCTCGCGCCAGGCCTGCCACAGCGCCTCCAGCGCAGCGAGCTGCGGTGTGAAGCCGCACTGGCTGGCGATATTCACCACCAGCACGGCGCGGCCCCGCAGGTCGGCCAACGGCAGGGACTGGCCGTCGTGGGCGGTCGGGGTCAGGGCGTGAAAAGCATCGGAAGGATTCATGCGGACTCCGTGTGCGGCGCGGCTCGCCAGCGGGGGTAAAATTGACTACAGTAAGGGCAGTGGCCGCACCACAGATCGGGCCCCTGCCAGGTGTCGGCTGGGCACCAAGGATAAACCGCCCAAGGTCCGCCATGGAACAGCCTCTGCGCATCGCCCTGCTGGGATTTGGCGATTTCGAGCGCCGCGCCTTAGGCACCGCCCTGGGCCAGACGCCGGGGCGTCAGCCGCTGTCTTACGCACTGGCGGATTCGCCCGGCCAGGCCGAGCTGCTGATCGTCGACGCCGACTGTCCCGACGCGGTGCGCCAGTATCGCGCCCTGGACTATCGTCCGGTGCTCTTTGTTGGTGCCACGCCGCCACCCGGTGCGGCCGCGTGGACGCTGCGCCCGGTCAACCCGCTGCACATCCTGCGCGAACTCGATGCCCTGGTGCAGATGCACGAGCCCGACGGCTACGCCAGCTTCAAGCCGCGCCACCTCTTCCGCGAGCTGGAGCTGGTGCCGCCTGCGCCCCGTACTCCGCCCCAGCAGCGTCTGCAGCGCCGCGAGGCCCTGCCGGGCCGGCTGCGGCCCATCCCGCCGCATCCGGCGGCGGAACCCCGGCGCGCTTTGGTGGTTGACCCGCACACCGCCTCGCGCCTGGCGCTGGAGCGCCTGCTGCGCGGGCTGGACTGGCAGGTGACGGGCTGCACGGGCGAGGACGAGGCCCTGGATCTGCTGGCGCGCGTGCGCTATGCAGCGGTGCTTCTGGACGGCGAAGCGCGAGGCGCAGGCGGGCTGGACGCGCTGCGCCTGTGCCAGCGCATCCGGCGCAGCACGACGCTGCCCGAAGGGCTGCGCCCGCCGCTGCTGCTGGTCGCCCGGGACGACAGCCCTTCCGACCGCGCCCGCGCCATGCTGGCGGGCTTTGACGCCCAGCTGGGCAAGCCGGTCGAGCCGGATCACCTGCGCCAGCGGCTGGACCTGCTGATTCAGGGGTGCCGCGCGCGCGTCAAATTATGAAACAATGCGCGCACCTTTCTTCTGCCTGGCTGCGCGGGTTTCTGCCTTGATCATCTATGAATATCCCCTGAACGAGAGTGTGCGCACGCTGCTGCGCCTAGAGCACCTGTTCGACCGTCTCAGCCGCTGCGTCGTGCGCGACGAGTCGGTGGACCATCACCTGGCGCTCATCACCCTGTTCGAGGTTCTGGAAGTGGTGGCGCGCGCCGAGCTCAAGGCCGAGCTGATGCGCGATCTGGACCGTGCCCGCTCGCAGTTTTCCGCCTACCGCGACCAGCCCGGCATTTCGCAGACCGCGCTGGACGATCTGCTCGAGCGCCTGACCCAGGCCTTCAACGGCCTGAACGCCCTGCCGGGCAAGATCGGCGCCGGCCTGCAGCAGAACGACTTTCTGACCAACCTGCGCAGCCGCATTGCTGTGCCGGGCGGCACCTGCGAGTTCGATCTGCCGGCCTACTACCGCTGGCAGAATCACCCGCCCGAGGTGCGCCGCAAAGACCTGCGCGCCTGGATCGGCCCGCTGCTGCCGGTGGCGCGTACGGTGCAGCTGCTGCTGTCCATCATCCGCGATACGGGCGCGCCGCAGAGCGTGGTCGCCGTCAAAGGCCAGTATCAGCAGAATATGCCCCAGGGCAAGAGCTTCACGCTGATCCGCATCCGCGTGGATGACCAGTGGGACATCGTCCCCGAAATCACCGGCCACCGCCTGCTGATGTCGGTGCGCTGGATGCAGACCGAAGGCACGGGTGTGGGCAAGCCGCGCGTCTCGCAGCAGGATTACCCCTTCGAGCTGACCCTGTGCACCTGAGCCCGCTCTGGGCGCCTGTTTCAACATGACCGATTCCGCACCCCTCATCGTGCCGTGCCCGCGCTGCCAGACGCCGACCGAGTTCGCGCGCAGCAACCCCTGGCGTCCCTTCTGCAGCGAGCGTTGCAAGAGTGGCGACCTCGGCGCCTGGGCCAGCGGCGAATACGCACTGCCGGCCCCACCGGACGATGAAGACGCTCCTGATGCTGACTGAACGCTGACGCCAGGGTTGGCCCTGATGAGAATCCAAGCGTGTCGAGCTACATTGTTAGCGCAATCATTGCGCAGACGACACGGAGAGAGACATGCAGGCAGACCACGACAAGGCCATGACGGCGCGGCAGACGGGAGCATCAGGGGCGAAATGGGCCATGGGCGCCCTTCTGCTCGTGGGCAGTGTGGCCGCTCACGCGGTAACCATCACCATGTCCTGCGGGACCACCGGCGATGGCTATGAGCAGTGCAAGCGCGATACCCAGGTCTGGGCGAAGAAAACCGGCAACACCGTCCAGTACCTGTCCATGCCGCAAAGCTCGACCGAGCAGCTCAGCCTGTACCGGCGCATGTTTGCGGCGCGCTCCAGTGGTGCCGATGTGCTGCAGGTGGATGTGGTCTGGCCTGGCATGATCAAGGATCACCTGATTGATCTCACCCCCTATGCCAAAGGGGCGGACAAACAGATGTTTCCGGCCACGATCCGCAACAACACGGTGGATGGCAAGCTGCTGGCCATGCCCGCTTTCATCGATTCCGGCATGCTGTATTACCGCAAGGATCTTCTGGAGAAGTACAAGCTGGCCGTGCCCAAAACCTGGGCGGAGCTGACCCGGGACGCTCAGCTCATCCAGGACGGCGAGCGCAAATCGGGGCACAAGGATTTCTGGGGCTACGTCTTTCAGGGCAAGGCCTACGAGGGGCTGACCTGCGACGCACTGGAGTGGGTCCACAGCTACGGCGGTGGCACGATTGTTGACGCCAAAGGCGACATCACCATCAACAATCCCAAAGCCGCTGCAGCCCTGGACATGGCGGCCGGCTGGGTTGGCCGGATTGCGCCGCCCGGGGTGCTGAACTATGCCGAGGAAGACGCGCGAGGGCTGTTCCAGTCGGGCAATGCGGCTTTCATGCGCAACTGGTCTTACGCCTGGGCGCTGGGGCAGGGCAAGGACAGCCCGATACGAGGCCTGATCGGCGTGGCGCCGCTGCCCGCCGGGCCGGATGGCCCCTCAACATCGGCCCAGGGCGGCTGGCAGCTGGGGGTGTCGCGCTACTCGAAACACCCGGCTGAAGCGGCCGATCTGGTGATGTTCATGACCAGCCAGGCGCTGCAGAAGCAGGCGGCCATCAATGGGGCGACCACGCCGACCTATCCTGATCTGTACAAGGACAAGGACGTTCTGGCCGCGCAGCCTTTCATGGGCGAGATGTATAGCGTGTTCATCAACACCACGCCCCGGCCGTCGTCCGTCACCGGCCTGAAGTACAACGAGGTCAGCCAGATTTTCTGGAATGGTGTGAGTGACGTGCTCAGTGGCCGCACCACAGGTGCGAAAGCCGTTCAGGCGATGGACGTCAAACTGCGCCAGGTCAAGCGGCGCGGCTGGTGATGCTGCCACGCCTTCCGCTTCACTGAACCCGCAGCAACCGGAGACTTCATGACTGCTTCGCCCACTCCGTCCAGCCCGTCCACCCCGTGGTGGAAAAAATCCGTCGTCTACCAGATCTACCCGCGCAGTTTCTGCGACAGCAATGGCGATGGCATCGGCGATCTGCCGGGCATCACGCAGCGCCTGGATCATCTGGCCGAGCTGGGCGTGGACGTGGTGTGGCTCTCGCCCATCTACAAATCGCCGCAGGATGACAACGGCTACGACATCTCGGATTACCGCGACATCGCGCCCGAGTTCGGCACGCTGGCCGATTTTGACGCCCTGCTGGCGGCCATGCACGCGCGCGGCATCCGGCTGGTGATGGATCTGGTGGTGAACCACAGCTCGGACGAGCACGCCTGGTTCCAGTCGGCGCGCACCCGCCGCGACAGCCCGTATCACGACTATTACATCTGGGCCGAACCGGCGCCCGGCGGCGGCCCGCCGACCAACTGGGAAGCGGCCTTCAACGGCTCGGTGTGGGAATGGAACGAGCCCACGGGCGAGTACTACCTGCACATGTTCAGCAAAAAGCAGCCCGACCTGAACTGGGAAAACCCGGCGTTGCGCCAGGAGGTCTACGCGCTGATGCGTTTCTGGCTGGACCGGGGCGTGGACGGCTTTCGCATGGACGTGATCAACATGATCTCCAAGCCCTGGCGTGCGGACGGCAGCCTGCCCGACGCGCCGGTGGTGCGCGAGGGCTTCCTGCAGCCGGGCTTCGCCCTGACCTGCAACGGGCCACGCCTGGTCGAGTTCCTGCGCGAAATGCGCGAGCAGGTGCTGGATCACTACGACACGCTCACCGTCGGCGAGGCGCCGATGGCGACCATCGAGCAGGGCATCGCGCTGACGCACCCCGAAAACGGCGCGCTGAACATGCTCTTCCAGTTCGAGCACATGGACCTGGACAGCCAGCCCGGGCACAGCAACGGCAAGTGGGCGCTCAAGCCGCTGGATCTGCGCGATCTCAAAACCACCCTGGCGCGCTGGCAGACGGCGCTGGACGGGCAGGGCTGGAACAGCCTTTACCTGTCCAACCACGACCAGCCGCGACCGGTGTCGCGCTTTGGTGACGACCGCCGCTACCCGGTGGAATCGGCCAAAATGCTGGCCACCTGGCTGCACGGCCACCAGGGCACGCCCTATGTCTACCAGGGCGAAGAGCTGGGCATGGACAACGTGGCCTTTGACGACATCGCCGATTACCGCGACATCGAAACGCTGAACATCTACCGCGTCGCCACCCAGGAGCGCGGTGTGGCGCCCAGGGACATCCTGCGGTCCATCCACGCCAAAGGGCGCGACAACGCGCGCACGCCGATGCCCTGGACGGGGGAAGCGCCCGGCGCCGGTTTCACCACCGGCACGCCCTGGATTCGCCTGAACCCTGGTTTCGTCCGCAGCAATGCGCAGGCGCTGCGCGCTGATCCGCAATCGGTCTTTCACTACTACCGCGAACTGATCGCGCTGCGCAAATCGCAGCCCATCCTGACTGACGGGCGTTTTGAGCTGCTGCTGGCGCAGGACCGCCATGTGTACGCCTACACGCGCACGCTGGGCGACGAGACCTGGCTGGTGCTGTGCCACTTTGGCGGCGGTGAGCCGGAGGGTACGCCGCGCGCCATCGACGGCGCGGACGACCCCACCTGGTCACGCTGGCTGGCGCAGGGGGTTCAGGGCACGCGCGTGATCGGCAACTGGCCGGGCCCCGAGCGCGTGGCGCTGGCGGGTCTGACGCTGCGCCCCTGGGAGGCCCTGATCCTGGCGCTGGACTGAGCGCGGCAGATCAGCGGTTCAGCGGGTTTCTTCGAAAAAGAAACCGCTGGGCACGAAGGCCTGCGTGGGCGGGAAATCGTCCAGGATGTTGCCGTCTTCGCCCATGGCCCACAGCGCCAGCATGGCGGGCGACAGCGGCTTGGAGAACAGAAAGCCCTGGAACTCGTCCACGTTCAGGCCCATCAGGATTTCTTTCTGGCGCTCGGTTTCAACGCCTTCGGCGACCACGCGGTAGTTCAGTGCGTGCGACAGCCGCACGATGGCGTCCACGATGGCCAGCGCGTCGTTGTTCTGCTTCTGGTTTTCTTCGAAGGATGAGACCTCGTCGCGCTGATCGCGGTCGAGTTCGATCACAAAGCTGCGGTCCACTTTGAGCTGCTGGAAGGGCAGCTGGCGCAGGTAGGACAGGCTGGAATACCCGGTGCCGAAATCGTCAATCGACAGCGACACGCCCAGACGCTTGATGGCCTTGAGCTTGCCGCGTGTGGCTTTGGGGTCTTCCATGGCGGCGGATTCGGTCACCTCGAAAATCAGCAGCGAGGGCTCGATCTCGTAGCGCTTCATGGCCGCGTCGATGTAATCGACCAGGTTGTCCATGCGCAGCTGGAACACGGACAGGTTGATGGCGACTTTCAGGCGCATGCCCTGCGTCATCCATTCGCGGGTCTGGCGGCAGGCCTCGTTGATGACCCAGTTGCCGACGTCGATGATGATGCCAAAGCGCTCGGCCACCGGGATGAACTTGCCCGGGCTGACCATGCCGCGCGTCGGGCTGTTCCAGCGCACCAGCGCTTCCACGCCCCGGATCTTGCCGGTGCGCGCGTCGATTTTGGGCTGGTAGTGCAGCATCAGTTCGCCACGCTCGACGGCCACGCGCAGCTCGGACTGCAGCGCCATCATCTCCTCGTCGGCCAGGTTCATGCTGGGGTCGTAGAAGATGTAGGTGTTGCCGCCCATGCGCTTGGCCGCGAACTTGGCCGCATCGGCGTGCGAGATCAGCCGGTCGGTGGTGCAGTGATCGGGGAACATCGCGATGCCCACCGACGAGGTCAGGTTGACCGCGATGTTGTTGGGCAGCAGATAGGGCTCGCGCAGCACGGCGTTGATGCGGCTGGCCATCTGCGCGACCACGGTGGACGAGTGCGGCTGCTCCATCATCATCAGGAACTCGTCGCCGCCGATGCGCGCCACCATCTGGCGCTCGGTGGCCAGCGCGGCCAGGCGCTTGCCGACCTCGCGCAGTACGGTGTCGCCGTCCACGTGGCCGTAGGTGTCGTTGATGGGCTTGAAGCCGTCCAGATCAATGAACAGCACCGCCAGCGCGCCCGGATCGCGGCCCACCCGAGCCTGCGCGCGCGACAGCGTTTCTTCCAGCTGCAGGCGGTTGGGCATGAAGGTCAGCGAATCGGTGTAGGCCTGGCGCTTGATGTACTGCTTCATCTCCTCCAGCGTGCCCTGCGCCTGGCGCATCTGGCGCCGGTCGTTGCGCTCGACCCAGACGAAGGCCGCGCCCACCCCCAGCGTGATCAGCCCGGCAATCAGGTGCTCCAGCCACTGGCTGTCGGTGATGACCATGCCCGGCGCGATCGGCAGGCCCTGGGCGGGGAACTCCAGGCTGCGCAGGCCCAGCCAGTAAGCGGGCGCCACGCCGGCCATGAAGACCAGTGCGCCCAGCAGCGGCCGCAGGCGGCGCAGGCGCTGCGCTTCGAAGCGCAGCGAAAACACCGCCGCGCAGGCCGCCGTACCCAGCCACAGCGGCACCAGTGTCCAGGTCAGGAAGGTCAGTCGCTCCTGCCACTCCAGCCAGTGCAGCGGCGGGGTGTGCAGTGCGGACACGCTCTGCGCCAGCACCAGCACCCAGAAGGTGCCGCAGACCACGCCATAAATCAGGGCGCGTGGCCCCTGGAAGCCCATCACCCAGGCCAGCACCACGCTGAGCAGCGACAGCCCCAGCGAAATCAGCGTCATCTCCAGCGTGCGCTCGCCGCTCAGGCCCTGCGGCCAGGGCAGCTGCAGGGTCTGGACGACCAGCGTATGCGCCAGCAGCGTGCTGACGTTGATCATGCTGATCGCCACCACCGCCCAGCCGACCAGCGCGCGCCAGTGCGGCCGCGCCTGGATGTGCATGATGGCGTGGGCAAACAGGCGCGTTCCCAGGCCGCACACGGCGACAGCCGCCAGCAGCCAGGGCCAGTCGGGATTCGCGGTGATTGCGCCTGCAGCTTCCAAAGCACTCTTTCTGTGAATTCAGTCCGCACACAGGCGGCCTTGCGGCGATTTCTCGCCGGTTCAGGGCATTTTATGCAAGCCCTGCGGGGTTTGAACGTCATAAATAGGCAGGAGATCACGCCCTTAGCTGCGCTGATGGCGCAGGGCGGCCTGCTGAACATGTCAGCATCCCGGGCGGCTGCGCATCGGGTGCGGCTGCTAAACTGGCGGCCCGCCTGACACCCCCACACCATTCGATGACCGCGAACCACATCCTGTTTGAAGACGGCGGCAAAGCCGGCGTCGCCACCGTGCTTCAGGACAACGACAGCACCGTCCAGGCCGAGCTGGACAGCGGCAAGCGGCTCAAGATCAAGACCGCCCAGATTGTTCTGCGCTTTGCGGCCCCCGCGCCCGCGCAGATGCTGGCGCAGGCGCAGGATATGGCGGGCGGCATCGAGCTGGATCTGGCCTGGGAGTTCGCGCCCGAGGCCGATTTCCGCGCCGAAGATCTGGCGCGCGATTACTTCAGCGACAAGGCCACGCCGGTGCAGATCGCCGCCTGCTGGCTGGCGCTGTTTGGTGCGCCGCATTATTTCCGCCGCGTGGGCAAGGGCGTGTTTCGCAAGGCCAGCGCCGAGACGCTGCAGGCCGCGCTGGCGGGCATCGAGCGCAAGCGCCAGCAGACCGAGCAGGTCGCCGCCTGGGCTGCCGAGCTGCAGCAGGGCCAGTGCCCCGAAGCCATCGCGCGCCAGATCTACCGCCTGCTTTTCCGCCCCGACAAGAACAGCCTGGAATACAAGGCGCTGGCGCAGGCCGTGCTGGCCAGCAAGCGCCCGCCGCTGGAGCTGCTGCAATCCACCGGCGCCATCCGCGACGCCTACGCCTTTCACTGGCAGCGCTTCCTGTTCGACACCTTCCCCAAAGGCACGGGCTTTGCGCTGGAGGATCTGGACGAGGCCGCGCTCAAAGCCTGGAGCGCCGTCCAGGCCGATCTGCCGCTGGCGCCCGTGCAGGCGTTTTCGATAGACGACAGCGCCACGACCGAGATCGACGACGCGCTCTCCGTCCAGGGCTTGGGCAGCGGGCGCGTGGTGCTGGGCATCCACATTGCCGCGCCCGCGCTGGCCCTGCTGCCGGACAGCGTGCTGGATGCGCAGACGCGCCAGCGCCTGTCCACGGTTTATATGCCAGGCTGGAAGATCACCATGCTGCCCGACGCGCTGGTGCAGCGCTTCACCCTGGCCGAGGGCCGCGACTGCCCGGCGCTCAGCCTGTATGTGACGCTGGACGAGGCGACGCTGGACGTTCTTTCCAGCGAGACCCGCATCGAGCGCGTGCCCATCGCCGCCAACCTGCGCCACGACCAGCTCGAAGACACCGTGACCGAGGCCGCGCTGGAAGCCCCCGCGCCCGGCGCCTTCCCCTTCGCGGCCGAGCTGGCCTGGTGCTGGCGCCTGGCGCGCCATCTGAAGGCGCAGCGCGAGCAGGTGCGCGGCAAGCCCGAAACCTTCAACCGTCCCGACTACAGCTTCCGCCTCGAGCCCGCACCCACAGAGCCGCCGACGGGTTCCGAGATCGTGCACATCAGCCAGCGCCGCCGGGGCTCGCCCCTGGATCTGATCGTCGCCGAGGCCATGATCCTGGCCAACAGCACCTGGGGCGGCTGGCTGGCTCAGCTGGGCGTTCCGGGCATTTACCGCAGCCAGGCGGCGCTGGCGCCCGGCATCAAGGTGCGCATGGGCACGCGCGCGCTGCCGCACGCGGGCATGGGTGTGGCGCAGTATTCGTGGGCCACGTCGCCGCTGCGCCGCTACGTCGATCTGGTCAACCAGTGGCAGCTCCTGGCCTGCGTGCGCCACGGCACGGCAGCGGCGCTCTCCGCCCCGTTCCGGCCCAAAGATTCGGCGCTGCTGGCGGTGATTTCCAGTTTCGACGAAGCCTACACGGCCTACAACGGCTTCCAGTCGCAGATCGAGCGCTACTGGGCGCTGCAGTGGCTGCGCCAGAACGGGGTGTCCGAGCTGACGGCCACGGTGCTGAACGAGGGCCTGGTGCGCGCCACCGACCTGCCGCTGGTGCTGGCGCTGCCCGGCCACGGCCAGCCGCGCGGCGCGCTGCTGCGTGTGCAAGTGCTGGACGTGTCCCTGATGACACTGGAGGCTTCGCTGCGCCTGATCGAGCGCGTCAACGAAGCAGACGCGCAGGGCACTGAAGATGCGGCCGGTGAAGGCGACGAGGAGGGCGATGACGATGCCGCCGCCGCCACCGGCGTGTCGATCGCGCTGGACCTCAGTGGCGCCGAAGTGGCCGATGGGGCCGAGGGCGCCGAAGCCAAGGCCTCCGGCGAAGGGCCCACCCCGGCCCCGCAGGGCTGACGGACAGGCGGCTGCGCATGGGCGCACAGGGCCTGAAACCCCGCTGGCGGCCGTCCGGGCTGCACAAAGCGCTGGCCGTGTCGCTGGCGCTGCACGCGCTGGTGCTGACGCTGCGCTGGGTCACGCCGCCCGAGGTGCAGGACCGCATCCGCGACCGCGTCATGGACGTGATCCTTCTCAACGCCGAATCTGACGAGAAACCGCCCGCCGATGCCCGCACGCTGGCGCAATCGAACCTCGCGGGCGGCGGCGAGGCCGAGGCCGGGCGCGCCACCTCCATCCTGCCCGCGTCGACCACCAGCCAGAGCGGCGACGCCATCGAGGACGAACGCCGCCGCGTGCTGGGCGCCATGCGCCAGGAGCAGCAGATGCTGCTGACCCAGATCCGCCGCGAACTCGCCATGCTGCCCGTGCCCACGCCCGAGCAGCTGAGCGGCAACCCCCAGGCGCAGGCCGCCGAGGAAATGCGCCTGCGCAAGGAGCGCATGCTGGCCGAGCTGGAAAAGCGCATCAACGCGCAGAACATCCGCCCGCGCAAGCGCTACATCAGCCCGTCCACGCGCGAAGACCTGTTCGCCGTCTACTACGCGCGCATGCGCCGCCGCATCGAGGACGAAGGCACGCGCAACTTCCCGCAGGACGGCGGGCGCAAGCTCTATGGCGCGCTCACCATCAACGTCACCACCGACGCGGTGGGCAAGGTCGTCGAGGCGCAGGTCATCAAATCATCCGGCAACCCGGTGCTGGACCGCAAGGCGCTGCAGATCGTCTACGCCAGCGCGCCTTTTGACCGTTTCAGCGCCGCCATGAGCGCGCAGACCGACCAGATCGTCATCACCTCGCGCTTCCACTTCACCCGCGACGAGGGGCTGAATACGCAGATGCAGGCACCGGTGCGGTGAGCGAGGGGCGGCGGGCGCAAGGGTTTAGGGCATCGTCCCCTGCATTCCCGGCACGGCAAACAGCGCCAGGCGGTACTCATCGTAGAAGCGGATGCTGGGTCGCCAGACTTCGCCGCTTTGCGCGCTCAGGATGCGCACGCCACCGCGCCGCTTGACGGCCTGGGTCTGCTCCAGCGGCTCGCTGGGCGCGGGCAGGGTGAGCGTGATGGGGTCGGCAGCAGCGGCGGCGCTGGCCGGGCCACCACTTGGGCTGTCGTCCGGGCCGGGGCTGCGTTCGCTGGCGTCGGCCAGGGCCTGCGCCCAGTCGAAATAAGGGCGGTAGAACTCAAAGCGCTCGGTCGGGCGGAACTCGCAGGTCAGCCAGGGCGTGTCGTGGCTGACGTAGACCAGATCGCCCAGCAGTTCGTCGCCGACCCACAGCTGCCACAGGGGCAGATCGTCCGGGCCGCTGGAGCGGCCGCTCAGGCGCTGGACCAGGCGGCGCAGCGGGCCGGGGGATGTCGATTTTTGGGGCTTCATGGGGTCTGTCGATGGGGCTCAGTGGGCGCGACTGTCCGGGGGAGTTGCATCAGGCGCGCCAGCACAGCCAGGGCCTGCTGCAGCGAGCTGTCGGCATCGGCCGGGTCAGCAGACAGCACCTGGCGCTGCGGCATGCCGCGCAGCCAGGTCATCTGGCGTTTGGCGAGCTGGCGGGTGGCGGCGGCAATGCGCTGGGGCAAGGTGGTGCCATCCGGCCCGGTGGCGGTCCAAGGGGTTCCGTTCTGGGCCTCACCCTCCAGCGCCTGCCAGACCTGGCGGTAGCCGACGCAGCGCATGCTGGGCCGATCGGGGGTCAGGTCGCCCCGGGCGCGCAGGGTGCGGACTTCGTCGATCAGGCCGGCATCCAGCATGGTCTGCGTGCGCCGGGTGATGCGCTGGTGCAGGCTGGCGCGGTCATCCGGGCCGAATTCCAGCGAGAGCATGGGATAGGCCAGTGGCGCGCCGGGGGGCCGCGCCTCGCGCTGGTGGAAGGCGCTGATGGGGCGGCCGGTCAGCTCGAAAACCTCCAGCGCGCGCTGGATGCGCTGGCTGTCGCCGGGCGGCAGGCGGGCGGCGGTGACCGGGTCCACGTCGGCCAGCCTGCGGTGCAGGTGGGCCAGGCCGTGCTGCTCGGCCAGGGCGTCGAGGCGCTCGCGCATGGCCGGGTCTGCGGGGGGGAGTTCGTCCAGCCCCTCCTGCAGCGCCTTGATGTAGAGCAGCGTGCCGCCGACCAGCAGCGGAAAGGCGCCGCGCGCGTGAACCTCGGTGATCAGCCGCTGGGCGTCGCGCACAAACTGCGCGGCGCTGTAGGCCTGCGTGGGCTCCAGAAGGTCGATCAGGTGGTGCGGCACGCCGCCGCGCTCATCCAGAGTCGGTTTGGCCGTCCCGATGTCCATGCCGCGATAAACCAGCGCCGAATCGACGCTGATGATTTCCACCGGCCGCTGCGCCGCCATCGCCTGCGCCAGACGCACCGCCAGCGCGCTTTTGCCACAGGCGGTCGGGCCGGTGAGGATCAGCGCCGGAAGGCGCGATGCGTCAGAAACGTTCATCGCTGCGCAGGAAGCGCCACTGGCCCGGCGGCAGCTTGCCCAGCACGACCGAGCCGATGCGCACGCGCTTGAGCCCCACCACCTTGTAGCCGACCTGCTCGCACATGCGCCGGATCTGGCGCTTGCGCCCTTCGCGCAGCACGATGCGCAGCTGGTCCTCGTTGACCCAGCTGGCTTTGGCGGGCTTGAGCGGCTGTCCGTCCAGGTGCAGGCCGTGGTGCAGCAACGCCATCGCGTCGGGGTGGGGGCCGCGCTCGTCCAGCGGCTGCACGCGCACGAGGTACTCCTTCTCGATCAGGCTGTCCTGGCCGATGAGCTGCTTGGCGATGCGGCCATCCTGGGTCAGCACCAGCAGGCCGGTGGAATCGATGTCCAGCCGCCCGGCCGGTGCCAGGCCGCGCAGATGCTGCGGGCGGAAGGGGCCGAAGGCCTTGTCCTCGGCCCAGCGGCTGCCCGCCTGGACCAGGGTGATGGCGGGCTGGTAGCCGTCTTCGGCCTGACCGCTGACAAAGCCCATGGGCTTGTGCAGCAGGATGGTCACGCGCTGCGCCTGCTCCTTGCGTGCGGCGGGCGAGACCTCGATGCGCTGCTGCGGTTGCACGCGCTGGCCCAGTTGCGCGACCCGGCCATCGACAGTGACCCAGCCGGCCTCGATCCAGGCATCGGCTTCGCGGCGCGACGCCAGGCCCAGCGCGGCCATGCGCTTGGAGAGGCGATCGCCCTCGGGGTGGGGCGCCTCAGCCGAAGAGGAGCCCACAGACGGGCGACGGAATGGGGGAGGATTGGGGGGCGGCATTATTGGCCTCGCAGGAAAAAGGCGTCCAGCTCGGCGATGGACAGGGTGCGCCAGGTGGGGCGCCCGTGGTTGCAGTAGCCCGAGCGCTCGGTGCGCTCCATGTCGCGCAAGAGCGCGTTCATCTGGGCCAGATTGAGTTCGCGGTGCGCGCGGATGGCGCTGTGACAGGCCAGTGTGGACAGCAGTGCATCGCGCGCCTGCGTCAGCGCCTGATCGCTGCCGTGTGCGTCCAGATCAGCCAGCAGGGCGCGCAAAAGCGCCCCCGGGTCGCGCTGCGCGACGGCCTGCGGCACGCTGTGCAGCACAAGGCGCGGGTCAGTGGCGGGGGCGTCCGGGTCGCTGGCCACTTCGAGCGCCAGGCCCTTCAGAAGATCGGCGTGGGCCAGCGCGGTGGCGTGCTCCAGCGGCGTCACGGCCACCGCCAGCGGCACCAGCAGGCGCTGCGCGGGGATGGCTTTGTCGGCCCACTGGGCGCGCAACTGCTCGAACAGCACGCGCTCGTGCGCGGCGTGCATGTCCACAATCACCAGGCCCTGCGCGTTCTGCGCCAGCACGTACAGCCCGCCCAGCTGCCCCAGCGCCTGGCCCAGCGGCTGATCGGCGGCATCCAGCCCAGCCAGGGCGGGCGCTCCAAGCGCCGATGCCGTCGGCGCGGCCGTTTCAGCCCCGCGTTCGGCGGCAGGCCCCGCAGAGGTCGCCGAAAACGGCGGCCGGGGCGCCCGCACTTCGGGCCGGGGCTGGCTGGCGGCATAGAGCGCGCTGGCGCTGCGCAAGGCTTGCGCAGGCGTGCTGCGCACCCAGGGTTCGGGGTCGGCCGGGCGCTGCGGAGCGGGCGCTGGGCGAGCCGCAGGCGCAGGCCGCAGCTGGATGGTCGGGCTGGAGGTGCTGCCTGTGTCGCGGCCCCGAATGTCCAGCACAGCCGCCGCCGGGCGCAGCACGTCGTCAGAAGAACTGTGTGGCTTCAGCCCCGCCAGCACCGGCGTGATGGCGTGCCACAGCGCCTGATGCAGGGCCTGCGATTCGCGCAGGCGCACTTCCACCTTGCTGGGGTGGATGTTGACATCGACCCGCTGCGGATCCAGCTCCAGATGCAGCAGCCAGGCCGGCTGGCGCTGGCCGTGCAGCACGTCGGCGTAGGCCGATTTCACGGCGTGCGCCAGCGTGCGGTCGCGCACAAAGCGCTGGTTGATGTAAAGGTATTGCGTGTCGGCGCGCGCCCCCGCGTGCTCGGGGCGGATCAGCCAGCCCTGCATGCGCACCGGGCCGCGCTCGGCCTGCAGCGGCACGCCCTGCTCGATGAAGCGCCGCCCCAGCGCGTCGGCCCAGCGCCGCGTGGGCAGCGCCAGATCCAGGCCCGGCAGCGTCTGCGCGGGCGTGGCGCGCCAGTCCAGCAGCAGTTTGCCGTCGTGCCACAGCGCGAAGGACACATCGGGGCGCACCAGCGCGTGGCGCTTGATGGCCTCCTGGCAGTGCGCCAGTTCGGTCACGGGCGTTTTCAGGAACTGGCGCCGCGCCGGGGTGCTGAAAAACAGCTCGCGGACCTCAATGGTGGTGCCGCGCTCGCGCGCCGCCGGAGCGATCTCCCCGGTGCGCGCCTCCAGGCGCCAGGCGTGGGGCTGGGTGGCGGTCTGGCTGATCAGGCTCAGTTCGGACACCGACGCCGTGGCCGCCAGCGCCTCGCCGCGAAAGCCCATGGTCAGGACAGACTGCAGGTCGTGCAGATCGCGAATCTTGCTGGTCGCGTGGCGGCGCAGCGCCAGTGCCAGCTGGTCGGCAGGGATGCCGTGGCCGTTGTCTTCGACGCTGATCAGGCGCACGCCGCCCTCCATCAGGCGCACGGTGACTTCGGTGGCGCCCGCGTCCAGGGCGTTGTCCACCAGCTCGCGCACGACCGAGGCGGGGCGCTCGACCACCTCGCCGGCCGCGATCTGACTGATCAGCTCATCATCCAGCAGCTGGATGCGGGCGGGAGCTGGAATCGCGGAGGACAGGGCAGGCGGGACAGACATGAGCGCATTTTACGGCGGCCCCTTGCGGCGATAATGCGGGAATGGACGCAATTGCCTTTCTCATCGACTTCATTCTCAACGTAGACCAGCACCTGGCGGTGTTTGTCCAGAACTACGGCGCCTGGGTTTACGCCCTGCTGTTCGCCATCATTTTTGTGGAAACCGGCGTGGTCGTCATGCCTTTCCTGCCGGGCGATTCGCTGCTCTTCATCGTGGGCACCATGTGCGGCGCCGGGCTGATGGACGTGAAAATCTGCATGGCGGTGATGCTGGTCGCGGCGATTGCGGGCGATCAGGTCAATTACAGCATCGGCCACCACATCGGGCCCAAGGTCTGGCAGTGGGAGAACTCGCGCTGGTTCAACCGTCGCGCCTTCGAGCAGGCGCACAGTTTTTATGAACGCTACGGCGGCGTCACGGTGATCCTGGCGCGCTTTATGCCTTTCATTCGCACCTTCGCGCCCTTTGTCGCTGGGGTTTCTGCGATGAATCGGGGCAAATTCACGCTTTTCAACGTGATCGGTGCGCTGATCTGGGTGGTTGGCATCATCACAATGGGTTTTTTTTTGGGGAACATACCCTGGGTCAAATCCAACCTTGAAATCATCATCTGGGGGCTGATCCTGGGGCCGGGCCTGATCGCTTTGTGGGGCGCCTGGAAAGCCGGCCGTCAGGCCCCCACGGCCTGAACTGACCTAGAATGAAATTTCCATTGCTGATGTCCTTTGTGCCATCCGAGGCCAGACCATGAAACAAAAAAGTATCCTGACCGAAGCCCGCCAGATCGAGCGCGCCATCACGCTGATCAAGTTGGGCGCCCGCCTGCAGGTGCTTGAATCTGAAACCGACCTGAGCTACGAGCGCCTGCTGCGCCTGTACAAAGAGGTCTCGGGCAAGAGCCCCAGCAAGGGCCAGCTGCCGTTCTCCACCGACTGGTTCATGACCTGGCAGCCCAACATCCATGCCAGCCTGTTTCTGAACATTCACGAGTACATCAGCAAATCGGTCGAGCTGGACGACATCGACATCATCATTAAGGCCTACCAGCTTTACCTGGAGCAGACCGAAGCCCAGGACCTGGAGCCGCTGCTCTCGCTGACCCGCGCCTGGCGCCTGGTCAAGTTCGTGGACAGCGGCATGCTGACGCTGACGCCCTGCAGCAAGTGCAAAGGCCTGTTTGTCACCTACCCGCACGAGATCGCCCGCAACTACGTCTGCGGCCTGTGCAGCCCCCCCGCGCGTGCGGGCAAAGGCAAGGGCAGCCGGGGGCTGGTCGTCGAGCACTGATCCTGCCCCGGACTGGCCCTTCCGGAAAACTCCCGCCAGGAAAAGCCCCGATTTGTCCGCTTTTATGGGCGGGATGCCGCCTGCGGATCGCAGGCAGACTGATTGCCATCAAGGATCGGGGGTTGCCCCCGGCAAACCAAGGGATCAGTCTCCATGTTTCTCATCGTGGGTTGGGTTGTGGCCATGGGCTGCATCTTCGGGGTGTACGCGGCCCACGGAGGCAATATGGGCGTGGTGCTCAAGGCACTGCCCTTTGAGACTGTCACCATCCTGGGCGGGGCCATCGGCGCTTTTATTGCCGCCAACCAGACCAAAGTGCTCAAGGCGGTGCTGGCCAACGTCAAGATGCTGTTTGGCAAATCCAAGCACACCAAAGAGCGCTACCTGTCGGTGCTGGGCCTGCTCTACGACATCCTGCAAAAGGCGCGCAAGGACGGTCTGATGGCCGTGGAAGGCGACATTGAGGATCCGCACAATTCGCCGCTCTTCCAGAAGTATCCGGACGTGGGCAGCGATCATCACGTCACTGATTTTGTCTGCGACTACCTGCGCATGATGGTGTCGGGCAACCTCAATGCCCACGAGATCGAAAGCCTGATGGACGCCGAGATCGAAACCCACCACAAGGAAGCGCACGAGCCGGCTGCGGCGGTCGGGCGCCTCGCGGGCGGCCTGCCGGCCTTCGGCATCATTGCCGCCGTGCTGGGCGTGGTCAACACCATGGGCTCGGTTGGCCAGCCCCCGGCGGTGCTGGGCGGCATGATCGGCTCGGCGCTGGTCGGTACCTTCCTGGGCATCATGCTGGCGTATGCGATTTTCGAACCGCTGGGCGGCCTGATGGAGCAGCGCCTGGACGAGAGCGGCAAGGAAATCCAGTGCATCAAGACCACGCTCATGGCGAGCATGCAGGGCTATGCGCCCTCGGTCGCCGTCGAGTTCGGCCGCAAGGTGCTGTACTCCGACGTGCGCCCCACCTTCGCTGAGCTGGAAAGCCACATCAAGGGCGCCAAGTGAGCACCCGGACTTTGATGGCCTTCCAACGGCCGGGAGCACAGCATGGCGGGTGATACCAAAAAGCTGCAGCCCATCATCGTCAAGAAGATCAAGAAGGGCGGACACGCCGCGCACGGTGGCGCCTGGAAGATCGCTTACGCCGACTTCGTGACGGCCATGATGGCCTTCTTCCTGCTGATGTGGCTGCTGGGCTCGACCAGCAATGGCGACAAGGCGGGCATCGCCGATTACTTCAACCAGCCCCTGCGCGTGGCCCTGATGGGCGGCGACGGCGCGGGCGACGCCACGTCCATCGTCAAGGGCGGCGGGCAGGATCTGTCGCGCCAGGCCGGGCAGGTCAAACGCGGCGACACGCCGTCCAGATCCACCCTGGCGAAGACCCAGCTTCAGCAGCTGCGCCAGGAGCAGCTGCGCGCCGAAGTGGCGATGCTGACCGATCTGAAAGAAAAGGTCGAGTCGGCCATCAACCTGGAGAAGCTGGCGCCGTTTCGCTCGCAGATCCTGATGGACATGACGCGCGAAGGCCTGCGCATCCAGATCGTCGATTCGCAGAACCGGCCGATGTTTGACAGCGGCAGCGCCCGGGTCAAGCCCTATATGCTGGAGCTGCTGCGCGCGCTGGGTGGGGTGCTGGCCACCGTGCCCAACTACATCACCATCGAGGGCCACACCGACGCCGTGCCGCTGGGCGGCGACCGCTCGGCCTACACCAACTGGGAACTGTCCGCCGACCGGGCCAACGCCTCGCGCCGAGAACTGATCCTGGGCGGGCTGCCCGCCGGACAGGTGCTGCGCGTGCAGGGCCTGGCCGACAGCATTCCGCTGGAAAAAGACGCGCCCACCGCGCCCATCAACCGCCGCATCAGCCTGATCGTCATGAACCAGGACGCGGCCGCCCGTTTCTTCCGCCCGGAACTGCCCGATGAGGGCAGCGCTCCCGAGGCGCCCGCTGCTGCCGCAGCAGCGCCCGCAAAAGCCGGGCCTTAATCCGCCACTTCTGGCGCGTTTCCGGCATCAAGACCGGCGCGCGCCGTCCGATAAAACCAATGTTCAGGGAGTGACCGCACTCCCGTCAGCTTCAGGGTCAGCGCCAAATGAGCAACACCAATCTCAAATTCCTGGTGGTCGATGATTTCTCCACCATGCGTCGCATCGTGCGCGGTCTGCTCAAGGAAATGGGCTGCGAGAACGTCGACGAGGCCGAAGACGGCGCCGACGCGCTCGCCAAGCTCAAGGCGCAGTCTTTCGATTTTGTCGTCTCTGACGTCAACATGCCCAATATGAACGGTTTTGAGCTGCTGAAGGCCGTCAAGGCCGACGAGGCGCTCAAGCACATTCCCGTGCTGATGGTGACCGCCGAAGCGCGCAAGGAAGACATCGTGCTGGCGGCGCAGAGTGGCGCGGCCGGTTACGTGGTCAAGCCCTTCACCAAAGCCACTCTGGAAGAGAAGGTCCAGAAAATCATGCAGAAACTGGCCGGCTGATTCCGGTCCGCCCTGCGCAAGGACCCAAAGGAGACCCCATGGCCCTGCACAATAAAAACGCCCGCGTCGGACGCGCGGCCAAAGGCTGGCACCGGCCCCCGCGCTGCGTGCACACGACAGTGGAAGTGCGCCCGGCCGATCTGGTCATGCTTGGTTCGCCCAGCATGTTCGAGGTCAAAGGCGTCTCGCCCGAGGTGTTCCGCCAGATTGGCGTGATGACGCGCCAGATTCTGGACACCATGAAGCAGGTCGGCGTCATGCCGCGCCTGTCCACCATCACGGGCGAGCTGCCCGACGCGCGCAGCCGGCTGAACTACATCGTCGAGAAAACCACCGACGCGGCCAACAAGGTGCTCAACCTGGTCGATGCGGCCAAGGAAGAGCAGGCCAAGGCCCACCAGGGCTGCGACGCCCTGAAGGACTGGGCGCAGTCCGCCGGGCTGACCGACGCGCAGCGCGCCGAAGCCAGCCAGCTGATCGCCATGATCAGCCAGCCCGTGGACCGCATGGGCGAGCAGATGACCGACATCATGATGGCCCAGGATTTCCACGATCTCACCGGACAGGTGGTCAAGAAAGTGGTCGCCCTGGCGGTCAGCCTGGAAGAAGATCTGGTCAGCCTCTTCATGCAGCTGGCCCCCGAGGCGGTCGAGGAAAGCCGTCGCAACCGCAAGGCCGAAACGGACGCCAGCGAGGCCAAAGAAGCTGCGGCACTTCAGGGCCCGGTGGTCGATCCGGGCAAGACGCGCACCGACGTGGTCGCCGACCAGTCCGAGGTGGACGACCTGCTGGCGTCGCTGGGGTTTTGAGCTTGGTTTGACGTCAGGCGGCACCGCCTCGAAATGGGTGTTAATGGGTGTAGCATTGGTTGCATGCTGCGCACCGACACCCTACAGATCACCCCCGAGATTCTGAGCCTGATCGCCCGGATCGACGAGTTCAAAGGCGCATGGCGGGCTTTAGGGACACTCGCGCCCGAGCGTCTTTCCGCGCTGCGGCGGGTGGCGACCATCGAAAGCATAGGCTCATCGACCCGCATCGAAGGCAGCAGGCTGACCGACCGGGAGGTTGAGCGCCTGCTGTCCAACCTGGCTATCCAGTCCTTCGGCACCCGGGACGAGCAGGAAGTGGCTGGATACGCCGAGCTGATGGAACTGGTGTTCTCCTCGTGGCAGGACATCCCGTTCAACGAGAACCACATCAAGCAATTCCACCAGATCCTGTTGCGCCACAGTGAAAAGGACGTGCGCCACCGGGGACAATACAAGACCCACTCGAACAGCGTCGCCGCTTTCGATGAAAACGGATCGCAGATCGGCATTGTCTTTGAGACCACCGCACCGTTCGACACGCCACGGCGGATGACCGAACTGGTGCTGTGGGTCAACAATGAGCAAGCGAAGGGGCACCTGCACCCCTTGCTGATCATTGCGCTCTTCGGGGTCGTGTTTCTGGAGATCCATCCCTTCCAGGACGGTAACGGACGCTTAAGCAGGGTGCTGACGACCCTGCTGCTGATCCAGTCCGGTTACGCCTATGTGCCGTACAGCTCGCTGGAAAGCGTGATCGAGATGAACAAGGAAGCCTATTACCTCGCCCTGCGCCAGACCCAGGGCACCCTGAGCAAGGATGCGCCCGACTGGCAGCCTTGGCTGGTGTTCTTTTTGCGCTCTCTGGCCGAGCAGGTGCGGCGCCTTGAAAAAAAAGTCGAGCGCGAAAAAATCGTGCTCGCCGCGTTGTCCGAACTGTCCCTTCAGATCGTGGAATTCGCCCGGGAGCACGGCCGCGTCACGATGATGGAGGCCATCAGATTGACCGGCGCCAGCCGCAACACGCTGAAGCAGCACCTGCGCGCCCTGACCGAGCGCCAGCACCTGGAGCAGCACGGCAGCGGACGTGGCGTCTGGTATCGGCTGAAGTAAGGTCCACCGTCCTTGGGTGTAATCTCTGATCCGCAACCGGCCTTGAAGCCGGTCAGGACCAGGAGACACCCCCATGAACGACAGGCTCAACCCCCAGGCGCTTGAGACGCCGCTGCCGCCTTTCGAGGCTTTTGCCCGGGCGCTGCCCACCCCGACACCAGAGCGCGCGGCCATCAGCGCGCAGTGGCACGCGCCAGAGGCCGAAACCGTGGCGGCGCTGCTGCCTGGCGCGCGCATCAGCGATCCGGCGCAGCGCGAGGCCATCGCCACGCTGGCCCGCCGCCTGACGCAGGGCCTGCGCAGCAAACGCGACAGCACGGGCGTGCAGGCGCTGGTGCACACGTTTTCGCTCTCCAGCCAGGAGGGCATCGCGCTGATGTGTCTGGCCGAGGCGCTGCTGCGCATTCCCGACAGCGCCACGCGCGACGCGCTGATCCGCGACAAGCTGGGGCGGGGCAACTGGCAGGCGCACCTGGGGCAATCGCCCTCGCTCTTTGTCAACGCCGCCACCTGGGGCCTGGTCATCACCGGCAAGCTGACGGCGACCAGCAGCGAGAAAACCCTCTCCAGCGCGCTGACCCGGCTGATCGCCCGGGGCGGCGAGCCGCTGATCCGCCAGGGCGTCAACCTGGCGATGCGCCTGAT
Organism: Amphibiibacter pelophylacis; assembly: GCF_037688875.1. Taxonomy (NCBI): domain Bacteria; kingdom Pseudomonadati; phylum Pseudomonadota; class Betaproteobacteria; order Burkholderiales; family Sphaerotilaceae; genus Amphibiibacter; species Amphibiibacter pelophylacis. Next base: position 65,451 of record NZ_JAWDIE010000013.1, on the reverse strand, counting down.
GGGCGAACAGTTTGTCTGCGGCCAGACCATCCAGGAGGCGCTGGACCACGCACGCAAGCTGGAGGCCCAGGGCTTTCGCTACTCCTACGACATGCTGGGCGAAGCCGCCGCCACCGAGGCCGACGCCCTGCGCTACCTGGCGTCTTACGAGCAGGCCATCCACGCCATCGGCCGCGCCGCCGCCGGGCGTGGCATTTACGATGGGCCGGGGATTTCGGTCAAGCTCTCGGCGCTGCACCCGCGCTACAGCCGCGCCCAGCACGCGCGCGTCATGGCCGAGCTGTATCCGCGCCTGCTGACGCTGGTCGAGCTGGCGCAGCACTACGACATCGGTCTGAACATCGACGCCGAAGAGGCCGACCGGCTGGAGCTGTCGCTGGATCTGCTCGAAACACTGTGCCGCGAGCCCGCGCTGGTCGGCTGGAACGGCATCGGCTTTGTCGTGCAGGCCTACCAGAAGCGCTGTCCGCAGGTGATCCGCGCCGTGATCGCGCTGGCGCGCCAGACCGGGCGACGGCTGATGGTGCGCCTGGTCAAGGGCGCCTACTGGGACAGCGAAATCAAGCGCGCCCAGATCGACGGCCTGCCCGATTACCCGGTCTACACGCGCAAGGACCACACCGACGTGGCTTATCTGGCCTGCGCCCGCCTGCTGCTGGCCGCGCCGGAGGCGGTCTACCCGCAGTTCGCCACGCACAACGCGCAGACGCTGGCCACGATTTACGTCATGGCCGGGCGCAACTACTATCCCGGCCAGTACGAGTTCCAGTGCCTGCATGGCATGGGCGAAGGGCTGTACAGCCAGGTCACCGGCCCGGTCAGCGCGGGTGGTTTGGCGCGGCCCTGCCGCATTTATGCGCCGGTGGGCACGCACGAAACGCTGCTGGCTTACCTCGTGCGCCGTCTGCTGGAAAACGGCGCCAACACCTCGTTTGTCCACCGCGTGGGCGACGACAGCATCCCGCTGGATGATTTGGTCGCTGATCCGGTCGAACAGGCCTTCGCGCAGGCCGTGCGCGAAGGCCGTCCGGTCGGGTCACCGCACCCGGCGATTGCGGCGCCGACCGCGCTGCTGGCGGGCCGTCTGCAGGGTGCCGGGCTGAACCTGGCGCACGAGCCCGTTCTGGCCGCGCTCGCGCCCGAGCTGCTGCGCAGTGCGCAAACGCCCTGGCGTGCGGCCTGGGCGGGCGCAGCGGACAGCGCTCCCGGCGAGCCGGTGCGCAACCCCGCGCAGCCGGATGACGTGGTCGGCCAGGTGGTCTGGGCCAGCGAGTCCGATGTCGATGCCGCCCTGGCGCAGGCCAGCGCTGCAGCGCCCGCCTGGTCCGCCACGCCGCCCAGCCAGCGCGCCGCCGTGCTGCGCCGCGCTGCCGATGCGCTGGAAGCGGCGGCGCCCACGCTGCTGGGCCTTCTGGTGCGCGAGGCGGGCAAAAGCCTGGCCAACGGCGTCGCCGAGGTCCGCGAAGCAGTCGACTTTTTGCGTTACGACGCCCAGCAGCTGGAGGTCGCAGGCGATGCGGCCGTGCTGCAGCCCTGGGGCGTGGCGCTGTGCATCAGCCCGTGGAACTTCCCGCTGGCGATTTTTGTCGGGCAGATCGCGGCCGCGCTGGCCGCGGGCAATGCCGTGGTCGCCAAACCCGCCGAGCAGACGCCGCTGGTGGCGGCGCTGGCCGCCCGTCTGCTGCATGAAGCGGGTGTGCCTGCGCCCGCGCTGCAGCTGTTGCCCGGCGACGGTGCGGTGGGCGCCCGGCTGGTGGCCGACGCGCGCGTGGCGGCGGTGCTGTTCACTGGCTCGACGGCGGTTGCGCGCGCCATTGCGGGCACGCTGTCCAGCCGCGCGGGCCCCGGCGGCCAGGCCATACCGCTGATCGCCGAGACCGGCGGGCAGAACGCCCTGATCGTGGATTCGTCGGCGCTGGCCGAGCAGGTGGTGGCCGATGTTTTGGCTTCGGCCTTCGATTCGGCCGGGCAGCGCTGCTCGGCGGTGCGGCTGCTGTGCGTGCAGGACGACGGCGCCGATCGCCTCTTGACCCTGCTGCGCGAGGCCATGGCCGAGCTGGAGGTCGGCGCGCCCGAGCACCTGCACACCGACGTCGGCCCTGTCATCGACGCCGAAGCGCAAGGCGGCATCACGGCCCATATCGCGGCACTGCAGAAAGCGGGCCTGAAGGTCACCCGCGCGGGCCGCCGCAGGGGTCAGGGCGAGGGGGCCGGCGGCCATTTTGTGGCGCCCGCGCTGATCGAGCTCGACCGCCTGGATCGGCTGGAGCGCGAAATCTTCGGCCCGGTGCTGCACGTGCTGCGCTACCGCCGCGACGACTTGCCCGCGCTGCTGGACCAGCTTCACGCGCTGGGCTACGGCCTGACGCTGGGCGTGCACAGCCGCATCGACGAAACCATCGCGGCCGTCTGCCGCCGCAGCCACGCGGGCAATCTGTACGTCAACCGCAACACCATCGGCGCGGTGGTGGGCGTGCAGCCTTTTGGCGGCATGGGCCTGTCGGGCACGGGGCCCAAGGCGGGCGGGCCGCTCTACCTGCGCCGCCTGGTGCAGGACGGCGGTGCGGCCGATGCGCTGCTGGGTGATCTTCCCCCGCCACTGTTTGCGGGCCTGCTGCCCGTGGCTGGCGATGGCGATGGCGCTACCGCGCCCGATTTTGCTGCGCTGCGTCAGCGCCTCGACGATCCGGCGCACACCGCCACGCTGGCGGGAGCTGCGCGACCCGCGCTGCAGGCCTGGCTGGCGCTGGGTGCCGCGCTGTGGGCCCCCGGCGCGCACGGGGTTGCGGGGGAATCGCTGGGCCTGACGCCGGACGAGCTGGCTCTGGCGCAGACGGCCTGGCAGCACAGCGGCGCCCAGTTGCGTCAGGGCGCAGACCTCGTCCTGCCCGGCCCCACCGGCGAGCGCAACAGCTACGCCCTGTGCCCGCGCGGCCGTCTCGCAGCGGTGGCGCGCACGCGCCTGGGTGCCATCACGCAGATGCTGGCCACGCTGGCCCAGGGCAACACGCTGCGCCTGCAGTGGCTGGGCGCGGGCGAGCTGCTCACCCCCGCGTGGCCGCGTCTGGGCTCCGTGCTGCACGTCGGCGCGGATGCTTTGACGCTGGATACGGCCTGCGCGCACGACGACATCAGCGCCGTGCTGATCGAAGTGGATGCGGATGGCGCTGGGGCGCAATCCCCCCTTCAGGCGTTGTCCGGGCTGAATGCCCGGTCTGGCCCACAGCGTCCGGTGGTGCGCGGCGTCGTGCGCTCCACGGCCAGTCTGCAGGCGGGCGCACAGTGGCCCTGGACGGCGCTGGTGCACGAGCAGGTGATCAGCGTCAACACCGCTGCGGCGGGCGGCAATGCCGCGCTGATGACCCTGGGCTAAATGCCGCCGGGGAAGGCCATGTGTCTTCCCCGGTCACCAGGGTTAACACTGACAAAGAGGTTCTTCGTTCTCGGCATAATGGCTGCTAACTCGATTTAGTAAGCCATGAAAGCGGCTTTTAGGCCATGAAACGACACGGACACCTCAACCGCGACATCGCCCGCGTGCTGGCCACGATGGGCCACGGCCAGACCCTGGTCATCGCCGACGCGGGCCTGCCGGTGCCGCCAGGCGTCGAGTGCATCGATGTCGCGCTGCAGCCCGGCGTTCCAGGTTTTGGCGCGGTGCTGGCCAGCGTGCTGGATGACCTGTGGCTGGAAACCGCCTACATGGCGCACGAGGGCCGCGAGCAGCCCGTGGTGCGCCAGGCGGTCGAACAGATCGAATCCACCGGCGCGCCGGTGCAGTGGCTGATGCACGACGAGCTCAAAAGCGCGCTGCAGGACGCTGTGGCCATCATCCGCACGGGCGAATGCACGCCCTACGCCAACGTCATCCTGAGCGCCGGGGTGTCGTTTTGAGCCAGCCTGTTCATGTCCGCCTGATCGGCATCTGCAAGGCGTTCGGCCCGGTGCAGGTGCTGCGCGAGGTGAATTTCGAGGTGCGCGGCGGCGAAGTCCACGCCCTGATGGGCGAGAACGGCGCGGGCAAATCCACGCTGATGAAGGTGCTGGGCGGCCTGCACGCGGCCGACAGCGGCCGCATCGAGATCGACGGCCAGGCCGTGCAGTGGCGCAGCCCGGCGGACGCCGAGAAGCAGGGCATCGCCATCATCCACCAGGAGCTCAACCTCATCCCCGAGCTGACGGTGGCCGAGAACCTCTTTCTCGGTCGCGAGCTGCACCGCTTTGGCGTGCTCGACAAGGCCGCGATGGCGCGTGGCGCACGCCAGGCGCTGGAGCGTCTGGGCGTGGCGGGCATTGATCCGGCCGCCGAGGTGTCACGGCTGTCGGTCGGGCAGCAGCAGATGGTGGAAATCGCCCGCGCGCTGATGCTCAATGCGCGCGTGCTCATCCTGGACGAGCCCACCGCCGCCCTGAGCGAGCGCGAAACCGAGGCGCTTTTTGCCATCATGGCCGGTCTGCGCGAGCAGGGCGTGGCCATGGTGTACGTGTCGCACCGCATGGAAGAAATCTTCCGCGTCTGCCAGCGCATCAGCGTGCTGCGCGACGGCGGCATGGTCGGCGAACGCCTGGTGCAGGACACCTCGTTCGACGAGCTGGTCGGCATGATGGTCGGCCGTGCGCTGGACGAGCGCTTCCCGCGCCGCGACGTGACCCCGGGCGCAGTGCGCCTGGCGGTGAAAAACCTGTCGGACGGCGCGCGCGTGCACGGCGTGAATTTCGAGGTGCGCGCGGGTGAAGTTCTGGGCATTGCGGGCCTGATGGGCGCGGGCCGCAGCGAGATCCTGCGCACGCTGTTTGGCCTGTCGCCGCGCGGCGCGGCGCAGGTCCAGCTGGACGGCCAGCCGCTGGCGCTCAAGGGCCCGGTGCACGCCATCGACGCCGGGCTGGCCTTCGTCACCGAGGACCGCAAGACGCAAGGCCTGGTTCTGGGCCTGTCGGTGCGCGAAAACGCCATGCTGGTCCACCTGAACCGCGTCACGCGCGCCGGGGTGGTGCAGTCGGGCGCCGAGCAGCGCCAGGTGCAGGGCCTGATCGAGCAGCTGCGCATCCGCACCCGCGACAGCGAACTGGAAGTGGGCGCGCTGTCGGGCGGCAACCAGCAGAAGGTGGTTTTCGCCAAGTGGCTGGCCAGCCCGCCCAAGGTGCTGCTGCTGGACGAACCCACGCGCGGCGTCGATGTCGGCGGCAAGGCCGAGATCTATCACATCATCAACCAGCTCGCGGCGCAGGGCGTGGCCATTGTCATGGTCTCGTCCGAACTGCCCGAAGTGCTGGCCCTGAGCGACCGCATCCTGGTGATGCACGAAGGTCGCCAGACCGCGCTGCTGGCCGCCCACGAGGCCAGCCAGGAGGCTGTTATGGCCGCCGCCTCGGGCCAGTCGCAAACCCCAGCCGCCCAAACTGCTACTTTGGCGCACTGACCCGGAATCCTCTCATGTTCACCGAAAACCAGCGTCTGCTGCTGCAGCGTTTTGCTCCCCTGATCGCCCTCGTGCTGCTGTGCGTGGCCCTGACCGGGCTCAGCCCGGATTTCATGACCGTCGGCAACTGGCTGAACGTCCTGCGCCAGGTCTCGGTCAACGCCCTGATCGCCTGCGGCATGACGCTGGTCATCCTGCTGGGCGGGATCGATCTGTCGGTCGGCGCCATCCTGGGCCTGTCGTCCATCGTGGTCGGGCTGATGATCCAGTCGGGGATGGATCCAATGCTGGCGACGGCGCTGGGCGTGCTGTGCGGCGGCCTGCTGGGCGCCTTCAACGGCGTGCTGGTGACGGCCGGGCGCGTGGCGCCTTTCATTGCCACGCTGGGCACCATGACGGTGCTGCGCGGCGTGTCGCTGGTGCTGTCCAACGGCAGCCCGGTCACCGGCCTGTCCAGCCCCTTCTTTGACAGCCTGGGCGGCGGCTACCTGTTTGGCGTGGTACCCACGCCCGTGCTGTGGCTGGTGCTGGTCTTTGCCGTGTTTATTTTCGTGCTGCGCAAAACCCTGCTGGGCCGCCACATTTACGCCTGCGGCGGCAACGAACAGGCCGCGCGTCTGTCGGGCGTGCGCGTCACCCGGGTCAAGATCTGGGTGTACACGCTGTCGGGCGTGCTGTCGGCCTGGGCGGGCATCGTGCTGACCTCGCGCCTGGGGTCGGCCCAGCCCACCGCCGGGTCGGGCTACGAGCTGGACGCCATCGCCGCCGTCGTGCTGGGCGGCACCAGCCTGAGCGGCGGTCGCGGCTGGGTGATCGGCACCCTGATCGGCGCGCTGCTGATCGGCGTGCTGAACAACGGCCTGAACCTGCTGGGCGTGCCCGCCTTTTACCAGCAGGTCATCAAGGGCGCCGTGATCCTGCTGGCCGTGCTGGCCGACCGGCGCAGCAAGTAAATTATTTTTCCCGTTACCACCGAACCCACCCAACCACATCAAGGGATGACCATGACTCTGAACCTGACCTCGCGTCGCCACGTTCTGACCTCGGCGCTGGCCGCCGCTGTGCTGGCCCTGTCGGCCTGCTCCAAAACCGAAGCGCCCGCTGCAGCCAGCAGCGCCCCGGCTGAAGCGCCTGCCGCCGCAGCGGCGCCTGCCGAGGCGGGCGGCAAGGTGGGCCTGGCCCTGTCCACGCTCAACAACCCCTTCTTCGTCGAGCTGCGTGATGGCGCGCAGGCCGAAGCCAAAAAAGACGGCGTGGACCTGATCGTGGTCGACGCGCAGGACGATCCGGCCAAACAGCAGTCGGGCATTGAGGATCTGCTGCAAAAGCAGATCAAGGTGCTGCTGATCAACCCGACCGATTCGGCCGCCGTGGCCAATGTGGTCAAGGAAGCCACCGCCAAGGGCGTGAAAGTGGTCTCGCTGGACCGCACCGTCGAAGGCGCGCCGGTGGTGTCGCACATCGCCTCGGACAACATCGCCGGGGGCAAGATGGCCGCCGAATTCATCGCCAAAAAGCTGGGCGGCAAGGGCAGCCTGATCGAGCTGCAGGGCATTCCCGGCTCGTCGGCTGCGCGTGAACGCGGTGAAGGCTTCAAGCAGGGTCTGGCCGCCACGCCCGACCTCAAGGTGGTCGCCAGCCAGCCGGCTGATTTTGATCGTGCCAAGGGCCTGAGCGTCATGGAAAACCTGCTGCAGTCGCACAAGGACATCCAGGCCGTCTTCGCCCACAACGACGAAATGGCGCTGGGCGCGACCAAGGCGCTGGAAGCCGCCAAAATGAAGGACGTGCTGGTCGTGGGCTTTGACGCCACGCCCGACGCCGTCGCCGCCGTGAAGGCCGGAACCATGGCCGCCACCGTGCAGCAGCAGCCCGCGATGATCGGTGCCCAGGGCATCCAGGTGGCCAAGAAGCTGCTGGCCGGTGAAACGGTCGATGCCAGCATCCCCGTGCCGCTGCAGCTGGTGACCCAGGGGCAGTAATGTCCTTTCCGCAGCGCCCGCCCCGGCTGACCATCGACGACATCGCGCGCGAGGCCCAGGTCTCGCGGGCGACGGCCAGCATGGTCCTCAATGGCCATGCCAGCAAGTACCGCATCTCGGCGGCCACCGCCGAGCGCGTCCAGGCGGTGGCTGACCGGCTGCACTTCGTGCCCAACGCGCCCGCGCGTCACCTGCGCCAGCAGCGCACCGACGCGGTCGGGCTGGTGGTGCCCGATCTGCGCAACTCGGCCCACGCTTATCTGGCGCAGGCGGTTGAGCGGGCCTGCCGCGAGCGCGGTCTGCAGGTGCTTCTGGTGACCAGCAACGAAGACGCGGTCCAGGAAGAGGCTGCGCTGCACCACCTGATGTCGCGCCAGGTCGATGGCCTGATCGTGGTGCCCAGCCAGAGCGAACCGGGCCGCTACCAGCCCTGGGCGCGGCGCCTGCCCATGGTGTTTGTCGACCGTCATATCCCCGGTAGCGGCATTGCGGCCGTGGTCAGCGACGCGGCCAGCTCGGTCTGCGCAGCGGTCGGCGCGGTGATGGACGGCGGCGAGCGTGACATTCTTTTCCTGGGCGGCCGGCCCAGCCTGTCGGTCAGCCGCGACCGCCGTCAGGGCTTCGAAGATGCCTTGCACGAGCGCGGCCTGACCCTGATCGAGGGCGAGAACGGGCAGTTCGGCGAATTTTCCGTGGCCTGCGGCGAGCAGATGATGGCCGCCTGGGTGCAGCGCCATGGGCGCTGGCCCGGTGCGGTGTTCACCGCATCGATTGCCCTGCTGGAAGGCGTGCTGGCCTGCGCGCGTGCCCACGAGGCGCGTGGCCAGACCGTCGGCCTGCGCCGCCTGATCACTTTTGACGACCACAGCCTGCTCGACAGCCTGAGCCTGCCCGTGGACAGCATCCTGCAGGACACGCCGGGCCTGGCGGCGCAGGCGCTGGCCCTGCTGCTGGACACAGAGGCCCTGCAGCGCGCACCGCTGCAGCACGTGCCAAGCCGCCTGCGTCGGCGCGGGGGGGCGGGCGTGGCGGATGCCGCGGTCGCAGCCTGAGCTGCACTCAGCCTGTCAGCTTTTTTTCAGCTTTTCCAGTACCGCGAACGGGTTGGGCTTGAGCCCGGCCAGCGGATCGTCGCTGGGCGTGTGCCCGGCGATCTGGCAATCGTCGTGGCGCGGCGCAATCGGCAGCGCCAGGATCAGCTCGTCTTCCAGCCAGTCCAGCAGCGGCCAGCCGGGTTCGAGCAGCAGCGCCTCGTCGTCGCTGTCGATTTCGTCGAAAACCGCTTCGACGCGGTCGAGTTCGGCCTCGGTGTGGACAAAGCGGAAGGCCTTGCTCACGTCCAGCACCGCGTCGGTGCGCTCCAGGCAGCGCTGGCACTGCAGCGCGATGCGCGTGTGCAGCGTCATGTCCACCCAGAGCTGGTCCGCGTCGCCCGGCGCCTGGCGCACGCTGGGCACAAGGCGCCAGGTCACCGTCTGCGCCGCCTGCTCGGGCCAAACGCCCCGGTAGGTGCACAGGCGCCGCAACTGCGCCAGCGGCAGCTCGCCCGCGAGCGGCTGGCCCTGACGGCACAGGACGGAAATGTCCAGACGCTGCGTGGCACTGGCCTCTGGGACAGGCCCAGTGGCGGACTCAGAGGCGGACTCAGGGGGGGATGACGGACGGTTCATCGTCATATTCTAGTATCGTGGCGGGCATGAATTCTGCTGATCTGACCCCGCCCGCGCTGCTTCTGGCCTCGGGCTCCCGCTACCGCCAGGCGCTGCTGCGCCGTCTGGGCTGCGCTTTTGGTGTGCTCTCCCCCGATATCGACGAAAGCCTGCGCCCGGGCGAAGCCGTGCGCGACGCCGTCCAGCGTCTGGCGCAGGAGAAAGCGCAGGCCGTGGCCGCCCTGTGCGAACGGCGCTGGCCGGGTAGGCTATTCTGGATCATTGCGGGCGATCAGCTCGCCGACCTCGATGGCCAGGCGCTGGGCAAGCCCGGCAGCCACGAGCGCGCCGTGGCGCAGTTGCGCCAGCAGTCGGGGCGCACGGTGCTCTTTCACAGCGCGCTGCATCTGATCCGGCTGGACGCGGACGGGGCGCAGCAGCCGGTGGCGCATCTGGATTCGGTGGCGGTGCGCTTTCGCGCGCTGGACGACGCCAGCATCGAGCGCTATCTGCGTATCGAGCAGCCCTACGACTGCGCGGGCAGCGCCAAGTGCGAGGGCCTGGGCATCGCGCTGCTGGAATCCATCACCACGCTCGACCCGACGGCGCTGGAAGGGCTGTCGCTGATCGCCGTGCGCCGCCTGCTCGCCACGCTGGATTTTGACGTGCTGGCGCAGGCCTCTGCCGGCCCGCTCGCTGTGGTCCGGCTGCAGGATGAATCCCCCGCTGATGCGCCTGTGCTGGGGCGTCTGGTGCTGGTGCCCAATGCCCTGGATCTGGGCAGCGTCACCCAGCCGCTGCAGGGGCAGCTGCCGCCCGACAGCCTGGCGCAGGCGGCCCGCCTGCGGCACTGGGTGGTGGAAAACGCCCGCTCGGCGCGGCAGTTCCTGGCGCGGGTCCAGGCCAGCCAGCCGCTGGCGGCGCGTGTGCAGGATCAGCAGATTATCGAGCTGCCCCGTCCGCCCAAAGGCCGCCCCGGCGCGGGGCTGGATGCGGCGCAGATCGAGGCCCTGCTGGCGCCCACGCGCGCCGGGCACGATGTGGGCCTGCTGTCCGAGGCCGGGCTGCCGGCCGTGGCCGATCCGGGCTGCGAGGTCGTCGCCGCCGCGCACCGTCTGGGCCTGACCGTGCACGTGCTGCCGGGCAGCAACGCCATGGTGCTGGCGCTGGCGGGCAGCGGCCTGCCGGGGCAGTCGTTTGCGTTTGCGGGCTACCTGCCCGTTGATGCGCAGGAGCGCCGTACGCGCATCCTGGCCCTGCAGGATCAGGCACAGCGCCTGGGCCAGAGCCAGCTCGTCATGGACACGCCCTACCGCAATCGCGCCCTCTTGCAGGCGCTGATCGACACCCTGGCCCCCACCGCCTGGCTGGCGGCCGCCTGCGGGCTGACGCTGCCACAGGCCTGCGTGCGTGCGGGAGCGGTGGCGCAGTGGCGCACCGGGAAGCATGGACTGACGCTGGACGCCCTGCCGCTGGACCTGCCCGCTGTGATGGCGTTTGGCGCGGCAGGCTCGGCAGTGGTTTCTGGCCCTGCTCAGGCACCGCCCGGGCGCAAGCCGCGGGAAGGATCAGACCGTCGCGGGCGCGTCTGAGGCCATTTCGGGCGCAGGCGCCACGAACAGCGCAGGCAGCTTGCGCCGCGTCCGGATGTTGGGCGACAGGCGGTTGCGCAGCTGCGCGGCCTGCGCCAGCGCGGCTTTGGGGTCCACCGTGCGCTCCCAGGCGGCGGGTTCGCTGCGCTCGGGCTCGCGATAGGGCTGATCGAAGAAGGGATCAGACGGCGCTGGGCGCGGGCGCCAGGCCGGTGCTTCGCTGCGGGCCGCAGCCCCTGGGGCGTCGTGGCGGCGCGGCGGCGCGGCGCTGTCGTCGCGGCGCGGTCGGGCCGTGGCCTCGAAGGCCGGACGATGGCGTGGCAGGCCGCGAACCTCAAAAGGCGCCCATTCCACCGGCTTTTTGAGCAGCTTTTCCAGGTCGCCGATCAGGCGCTCGTCGCGGACCGACACCAGCGTCACCGCCAGGCCTTCAGCGCCCGCGCGGCCCGTGCGGCCGATGCGGTGCACATAATCTTCGGCGTGAAAAGGCACGTCGTAGTTGAACACGGCGGGCAGATCGGCCACGTCCAGCCCGCGTGCGGCCACGTCGGTGGCGACCAGCAGGTGAACTTCGCCGCGCTTGAAGGCGTCGAGCGCCTTGGTGCGTTCGTCCTGCGATTTGTCACCGTGCAGCGCAGCGGTGACCAGGCCGTCGCGCTCCAGCGCACGCGCCAGGCGCGCAGCACCCAGTTTGGAGTTGACGAAAACGATGGCCTGCGTGAGATTCTCGTCGCGCACCATCTGCACCAGCGCCGCGTGTTTGAAATCCTCGTCGACCTTGATGAAGCGCTGCGTCACCTTGGTGGCGGTGGCGTTGGGACGCGCCACTTCGATCACCTGCGGCGATTGCAGATAGCTTTGCGCCAGCTTTTTGATGTCGCCCGAGAAGGTGGCCGAGAACAGCAGCGTCTGGCGCTGCTTGGGCAGGTGGCTGAGGATGCGCTGCAGATCGGGCAGAAAGCCGATGTCCAGCATGCGGTCGGCCTCGTCGAGCACCACGAACTCGACCTGCGCCAGGCTGCAGTTCCTGGCCTGCAGGTGATCCAGCAGACGGCCCGGCGTGGCGATGACGATCTCCACGCCCTGACGCAGCGCCATGGCCTGCGGTTTCATGTCGATGCCGCCGTAGACCACCAGCGAGCGCAACTGCGTGTGGCGCGCGTAAGCCGCGACGTTCTGTGCCACCTGGTCGGCCAGTTCGCGCGTGGGGGTCAGGATCAGGGCGCGCACCGGGTGGCGCGCAGGGGAAGCGCTGGAAGTTTCGTGACGCAGCATGCGCTGCAGCAGCGGCAGCGAGAAAGCGGCGGTTTTGCCGGTGCCGGTCTGCGCCGCGCCCATCATGTCGCGGCCCGCCAGAACCACGGGCAGGGCCGCGGCCTGGATGGGCGTCATGGTGCTGTAGCCCTGGTCGTGAACGGCACGGACCAGTTTGGCGTCCAGGCCGACGGCGTCAAAGCGCAGCGGGGCCGACGGCGGCGCGGGGATCTCTGGGATCGCTTGAGGGGTGTCTTGCATGGGGCAGGATTATCCCGCATTTGCCCCGCAGGCGGGCGCGAAAGCGGGCAGAAAAGTCGCTGCCGGGCGCTGCCAGGTCCTTGTTTTCAGTAGAATCCCGCTCTGGCCATACTTTACCGCGCCAGTGGGCGTGCGCGCGCAGGTCCACCCTCAGCCCTGAGTCTCTTATGTCCCACACTGTCCTTCCCCGCCCGCAGGCCGCTGCCCGCTGTTTTGTGCTGAACCTGATTCCCGTTTTTCTGCTGCTGGTCACGCTGCTGATGGCGGTTCCGGCGCACGCGCAGGTTTTCAGCGAAGAAAACATCCAGCGTGCCTTGGGCGGCAACACGGGCCCGGCGGCGGCCTCGTCGTCGCGTGCCGGTGCGCAGATCACCACCGGGGCAGCGGATGCGGCGGGCGTCGCTGGTCCGGTCCAGTTGCGTTCCGGGTCGTCTGGCGTTCCTTCGACCGTGCGTCTGGGCAGTGCGCAGGATCCGGTCACGGCGGATCGCCTGCTGGCGCCCGCCCCTGTCTCCGAGTTCACGCGCTACGTGCGCGAACTCGTCAGGGCCAAAAACGACGGCATGGCCGATGCCAAGGGCCAGCGCCCGATCGCCCCGCTGGGGTCGGACCTGGTTCTGTCGGCGGATGACGCGGGTGTGGGCCCGGCGCAGGACAGCGCGGTGCCGCCCGATTACCGCATCAAGGTGGGCGATACGCTGGCGCTGACCATCTGGGGTTCGGTCGAGGCCGACCTGCGCCTGGAGGTGGATCGTGCCGGGCGCGTTTCGGTGCCGCGTGTGGGCACCATTGCGGTGGCGGGCGTGCCTTATGCCAAGCTGGCCAGCGTGATCCGCCAGCGCGTGGGCACGGTGTTCCGCAACTTTGATCTCAGCGTCACGCTGGGCAACATCCAGGGCATCCGGGTCTTCGTGACCGGTTACGCCGAGCGTCCCGGCAGTTATGTGGTCAGCGGGTTTTCGACCCTGTCGCAGGTGCTGTTTGCGGCGGGTGGGCCGTCGGCGTCCGGCAGCTTTCGCAACATCCAGCTCAAGCGGGGCAACCGCGTGGTGTCGCGCTTTGACCTGTACGACCTGCTCGCCCGGGGCGACCGCAGCGGGGATGTGAGCCTGCAGTCGAACGATGTGATTTTTGTCGGCTCGGTCGGCCCGCAGGTGGCGCTGATCGGCAGCGTCAACCGCCCTGCGATCCTTGAAATCCAGCCCGGTGAAACCGTGCGCGACGCCCTGCAGATGGCCGGCGGTTTTGCGCCGTCGGCCGACACCTCGCGCCTGACGCTGCAGCGCATCGCCGACCGCAACACCGGCCTCTACACCCCGCTGCGCATGCCGCAGGACGCCAGCCTGCGCCTCTCGCAGGGCGACGTGCTGCAGGCTTACAGCGCGGTGGAAGTCCGTCCGTCGCTGGACCGCCAGAACAAGCGCGTCCTGCTGGAAGGCGAGGTGCTGCGCCCCGGCCAGTACGTGCTGCCGGCCAATGCCACGCTGGCGGATGCCGTCCAGATGGCTGGCGGTCTCACGCCCGGTGCCTATCTTTACGGCACGCAGTTCGTGCGTGAATCGGTGCGCAAGGACCAGCAGCAGAGTTACGCGCAGGCGGTGCAGGATTTCGAGGTCGAAATGCGCCGCAACATCGTCACCCAGCGCGTGGACACCGGCGACCAGGCCACGGCCCAGACCGGCCAGATGCAGGCGCTGACGACCTTGGTCCAGCGGCTGCAGGAGGTCAAACCCAGCGGGCGTCTGGTGCTGCAGCTGCAGCCGGGCAGCGGGGATGTGGGCCAGCTGCCCGCCATGCTGGTCGAGGACGGTGACCGCCTTTACATCCCGGCGCGCCCCAGTTCGGTGGGCGTGTTTGGCAGCGTGATCAGCGCGGGCAATTTCCTGGCCGACCAGCCGCGTCCGCTGTCCTACTTCCTGGCGCAGGCCGGGGGCCCCACGCCGGGCGCCGACAGCAAGGGCGTGTTTGTGCTGCGTGCCAATGGCCAGGTGGTCAGTGCGCGGCAGGTGGCGACGGGCTTCTTTGGCGGCAACAGCTTTGGCAGCACGATGGTCAACCCGGGCGACACGATTTTCATGCCCGAAGAGGCCAACAAGACCTATTTCCTGCGCAATGCCAAGGACTGGACGCAGATCATCTCCCAGTTCGGACTGGGCGCCGCCGCCATCAAGGCGCTGGGCTTCTGACCGCCTGACATGAGCGACGCCGTCTTTCGCGGGTCGGACCGCTACATCGCCACCCCCGACCTGCTGCTGTCGGTCAACGCGGCGCTGCGCCTGCAAAAGCCGCTGCTGATCAAGGGCGAGCCCGGCACCGGCAAGACGCTGCTGGCCGAAGAGGTGGCGCGCGCACTGGATCGGCCGCTGTTTCAGTGGCACGTCAAATCGACCACGCGCGCGCAGCAGGGGCTGTGCGAGTACGACGCCGTCAGCCGCCTGCGCGACGGCCAGCTGGGCGAGGCGCGCGTGGCCGACATCGGTCACTACATCGTGCAGGGCGTGCTGTGGCAGGCCTTCGAGTGCGAGCAGCCCGCCGTGCTGCTGATCGATGAAATCGACAAAGCCGACATCGAGTTCCCCAACGACCTGCTGCGCGAACTCGACCGCATGAGCTTCTCGGTTTACGAGACGCGTCAGATCATCACCGCGCGCCACCGGCCGCTGGTCATCATCACCTCCAACAACGAAAAAGAGCTGCCGGACGCCTTCCTGCGCCGATGCTTTTTCCACTACATCCGCTTTCCGGACACCGACACGCTGCGCCGCATCGTCGCCGTCCACCACCCGGACGCGCAGCAGCGCCTGGTCGACGCCGCACTGCGCCAGTTCGACACGCTGCGCCAGATCGGTGGGCTCAAGAAAAAGCCCGGTACCTCGGAGCTGATCGACTGGCTGACGCTGCTGATGGCCGAATCCATCGCGCCCGAGCAGCTTGATGCGGCCGCAGGCGAGATGCCGCCCTACGTGGGCGCGCTGCTCAAGAACGAGCAGGACACCGGCCTGTTGCAGCGTCTGCTGCAGATGCAGCAGCAGCGCCGCTGAGCCATGACCACGCCCCGCGACCTGCGCCTGGCGGTGCTCAGTGACATCCACGGCAACCTGCCCGCCCTGCAGGCGGTGATGGACGATCTCTCCCGCCGCCAGGTGGATGGCGTGCTGACTGGCGTACTGACGCTGGGCGATCACCTCTCCGGCCCGCTGTGGCCGCTGGACACTGCCCGGCGGCTCATGGCCCAGACCGGCTGGCTGCAGATCGCGGGCAACCACGAGCGCCAGATCCTGCAGCCCGGTCCCTCGGGCCAGCGCGGAGCGTCCGACGCCTTCGCACACGCGGCGCTGGGCGAAGAGGAACTGGCGTGGCTGGCCGCGCTGCCCGCCACCGCGTTGTGGCGTGATCCAGCCGCTGATGCCGATGACACCAGCGGCGGCGTGCTGCTGTGCCACGGCACCCCCGATGACGACATCACCGGCCTGATGGAGACCCTGGACGACCGGCCTGGCCGCCACCCCCGCCTGGCCAGCGCGCAGGAGCTGGATGAGCGCCTGAGCGGCCCCTCCGGTCTGGCCCCCGATGTCGGCGTGGTGCTGTGCGGTCACACGCACACGCCCCGGGCCATGCGCTGGCGCGGCCGTCTGCTGCTCAATCCCGGCAGCGTGGGCCTGCCGGCCTACAGCGCGGGCGGTGCACAGCCGCACAAGGTAGAGACCGGCTCGCCTGACGCGCGCTATGCGCTGCTGGAGCGCCGCAGCGGCATCTGGTCGGCCCTGCTGATCGCCCTGCCCTACGACTACGCCGCCGCAGCCCGGCAGGCGCAGGCCAACGGCCGCCCCGAGTGGGCGCACGCGCTGGCCACCGGCTTCATGCCGTGAGCCGTTCCGAGAGCTGCCGCCGCGCCGCGCACACCCCATGCTGATCGCCTTTTTCCAGGTGCTGCGCCAGCACCGGCTGCCGGTCTCGCCGCGCGAGCTGCTGACGCTGATCGAGGCGCTGCTCGCGGGCGTTCTCGATGCGGATCAGGGCGGCCCAGGCCCCTCGCTGGACGCGTTTTACCACCTGGCGCGCGCCACGCTGATCAAGGACGAATCGCTCTACGACCGCTTTGATCTGGCCTTCGCGCAGTACGTGCGCGGCGGCGTGGCGGACGGTGTCGCGCACGCTGATCTGACGCGCGACATTCCGCTGGACTGGCTGGTGCAGCGCCTGCAGTCGCTGCTGTCTGACGAGCGCAAAAAGAACGCCCCGCTGATCCACTGGGACGATCTGCTCAAGACCCTGAACGAGCGCCTGAACGAGCAGAAAGGCCGCCACGAAGGCGGCAGCAAGTGGGTGGGCACGGGCGGCACATCGCCCTTCGGGCACGGCGGCCACAACCCGCAGGGTGTGCGCATCGGCGGCCCGGGGCGGCAGCGTCAGGCGGTCAAGGTGTGGGAGCAGCGCGAGTTCCGCGACTATGACAGCGACGCCGAACTGCACCCGCGCACCCTGCAGATGGCGCTGCGCCGCCTGCGCCGCTTCGCCCGCCAGGGCCAGGCCAGCGAGCTGGCGCTGGACGCCACGGTGCGCGCCACCGCCGCCAACGCGGGCTGGCTGGATCTCAAACTGGTGCCCGAGCGGCGCAACGCTGTCAAGGTGCTGCTGCTGATGGACGTCGGCGGCAGCATGGACGACCACGTCCAGGCCGTGCAGAACCTGTTCTCGGCGGCACGATCCGAGTTTCGGCAGCTGGAGTTTTTCTACTTCCACAACTGCGTTTACGAGCACGTCTGGCGCAGCCGCGCGGGCTCCAGCCAGCGGCTGTCCACGCAGGAGCTGCTGCACACTTACAACAGCGATTACCGCCTGATCCTGGTCGGCGACGCCACCATGAGCCCCTATGAAATCACCCATGTGGGGGGCAGTGTGGCGCACCACAATGCCGAACCGGGGGCGGTCTGGCTGGGCCGCCTGCTGCAGGCCTGGCCGCGCCATGTGTGGCTCAACCCGGAACCGCAGGGCGTCTGGACGTATCGACCCAGCATAGGTCTGATCCGCGAGCTGGTATCCCAGCGCATGTATCCTTTGAGTTTGCAGGGGCTGGAAGCCGCCATGGGGAGTCTGAGTCGATGAAGCACAAACGGCCATCACGTGTCTGGGCCCGGCGCATGGCGCTGGGTCTGCCTCTGGCCGTCGCGGCGCCCTGGCTGGCAGCGCAGGAGGCTGCACCTGCGGCCACGGCGGCCAATGCGGTGACGGCGGCGGCCGCTGCTCCCGCCTCGGCCCTTCCTGCCCCCGTGGACGATCCCGGTGCCACCAGCCCGTTCGACGATGTGCGTCTGAGCTACGACATCCAGCCAGACAACAGCGCCGCGCGCAAGCTGCTGGAATCGGGGCTGGATGTGCTGCGCGTCAAGGCGCTGTCCGACGGCGCGCCGCTGTCGCCCGACGAATGGCAGCGCCTGATCAGCGAAGTGCCCCAGCAGTCCGAGGCGCTGCTGCAGACGCTGGGCTATTTCAACGCCGACGTGCGCCTGGACCTGCAGCCGCTGGACGGCCGCATCCAGCCCATGACGCTGGTGGTGCAGTTGGGTCCGCAGGCCCGGGTGGGCAAGGTCAAGCTGATCCTGCAGGGCGATCTGCAGGACCGCGCCGACGCGGGCGACGCAGCCGCCCAGGCGCTGGCGCAGGATCTGCCCAAAGACTGGCCTCTGCCCAGTGGCACGCCCTTCACCAACGACGCCTGGAGCAGCGCCAAAAGCGCCGTGCTGACCCGCCTGCGTGCGCAAGGCTATGCGGGCGCGAGCTGGCTGGGCACCAGCGCCACGGTGCAGGCCAGCAAGGACACGGCCGATCTTTACCTGGTCGCCGACAGCGGCCCGCTGTATCGCCTGGGCGATCTCCAGGTCAGCGGCATCCAGCGTCAGGACGAGGATCTGGTGACGCGCCTCTCGGGCCTCAAGCCCGGCGACGCGCTGACTGAAGATCGCATGCTGTCCTATCAGGAGCGCCTGCAGCGCACCGGCGTGTTTGAAAGCTCGCTGGTCACATTTGATCCCAGCCTGGGCGAGGTGGCCGATCCGTCCCGAGTGCCGCTGCAGGTGCGCGTCAAGGAAAACGACATCAACCAGATCACGGTGTCGGCGGGCGTGGCCACCGAAACCGGCCCGCGTCTGCAGATCGAGCAGACGTCGCGCCGCCTCTTCGGGCGGGCGCTGACGGGCAGTTACAACCTGGTGCTGTCGCGGCCCCAGCTGCTGCTGCAGGCCGATGTCAGCACGCTGCCGGGCAGCACCTACTGGCGCAATGTGTTTGGGGGCTCGCTGGAGCGTCTGGACAGCAACGGCGTGATCACGCTCAACCAGGGGCTGCAGCTGTCGCGACGCCTGGAAACCCGCGATCACGACCGGTCCTATTTCCTGGCCTTCGACCGCACCAGCCTGCGCGACAGCGGCCTGCCCAGCGTGGGCACGCGCGCTGTCACCGTGAACGCCACCGGCGTGTGGCGCCGCCTGGACAACATCGCCCTGCCCACGCAGGGCTACGCCGTGTCGGCGGCGGTGGCAGGCGGGTGGGCGCAGACCGATGCGGGCGAGCGCTCGGGCCTGGTGCGCCTGCTGGGGCGTTACACCTGGTTTCGGCCGCTGCCCGCGCAAGTGCTGCTGACGGCGCGCGCCGAGCTGGGCACCATCTGGGCCAAGCCCATCCTGCTGCCGGACAGCATCGCCTTTCACGCGGGCGGCGACAACTCGGTGCGCGGCTATGGCTACCGCGGCCTGACGCCCGTGGGCGGGGGCTCGCACCTGTTCACCAGCAGCGTGGAGCTGTCGCGGCCCATCCTCGAATCCCTGCCCATCCTGCTGGGCGCCGTCTTTGTCGATGCCGGGCGCGCCGCCAACTCCTGGGGCGAACTCAGACCCGCTCTGGGCTATGGCGTGGGCGTGCGCGTGCGCAGCCCGATTGGCGCCTTGAGCATCGACGTGGCCAAAGGCAACGAATCCGCCAAACCGCGCCTGCACCTGAACGTGGGCATGACCTTCTGAGGCCCGCATGGCGAGCAGCACCCCTGATTCTTCCGATCCCCGCACCGACAACCCGTCGCCGTCCGCCCACGTCCCCGAAACCGTGCGGCGGGGCCGCTGGCGCTGGTGGCTGGGCGTGCCGCTGGGGCTGATCGCCGGGGTTTTGCTCGTCATCCTGGGCCTGACGGCGTGGGTGCTGGGCACCGAATCGGGCACGCGCCAGGCGCTGGACCGTCTGCCCGCGCTCTTGGACAAAGTGCCCGGCGCGCCCAAAGTGGCCATCACCGGCGTCAGCGGCGCACTGACCGACGCCAACTTCAGTGCCAGCGAGATCCGCGTCAGCACCGCTGGCGCCGATGTGCTGCTGGAAAAGCTCGCCTGGCGTGGCGCCCAGTGGAACTGGCGGCCGGCCCAAGGCGCGTGGCTGGGGCTGAATCTGCCCGCGCTGCAGGTGGATCGCGTGGTCGTCAAAACCCGCCCGGTGCCGCCGACCCCGGCGCAGCCCGCCCCGACCAGCCTGCGCCTGCCGGTGCAGCTCAAGCTCGATTCGGTGCGCGTGCGGGAAATCGCCGTGGACGACCTGCCGCCGGTGCGCGGTCTGGATTTCAGCCTGCAGACGGGCGATGTGCACCGCATCACGCTCAACCAGGTCGAGTGGGAGCGCGTGCGCGCTGCCGCCCAGCTCAGCGTGGGCGCTGACGCGCCGCTGCCGGTGTCGCTGTCCTTCAAGGCGGGGCCTGCGCAGGACAGTGGCGCCGCCGACGCCGTCCGCTACACCGGCGCGCTGGCCGATTTCGACTGGTCGGCGCAGGCCAGCCTGAACGGCCCGCTGACCGATCTGGCCGCGCAGGCTGGGCTGCAGGCGCAGCCGCGCACGGCGTCTCAGGCGCTGGATCAGGCGCCCTCGCTCAAGGTGCAGGGCCAGATTCAGCCGTGGGCGCTGTGGCCGGTCAGCGCGCTGGATGCGCGTCTGGCGGCGCTGGACCTGAGCCTCTTCAGCGCGCAGGCGCCGCGCACGCGGCTGGGCGGCAGCGTCACCGTGGGCAGCACGGGGCTGAAGGCGCCGATCGCGCTCAAGGCCGATCTGGACAATAGCCAGCCCGGCGCCTGGCCGGATCAGCGCCTGCCGGTGCGCTCCGTCCAGCTCGATGGGCAGGTTGTTCTGCCGCAGAAAGGCGAGGCGGCCAGCGCCCTGCAGGTGACGGTGAACAGCCTGGTCGCCCGCCTGGGACTGGCCAGCAGCGAGGCCGGGCGCATCAGCGCCAGCGGGCGCTGGGCCGATGCCCAGGCGCAGGCCACTGTGCAGCTTGAGGGCGTTCAGCCGCGTGTGTGGTCCCCAGCCGCGCCCGCCGGAGCGATTTCAGGCGATCTGAAAGCGCAGGCCGATCTGGACGCCGCGCAGTTCGCCACCGACCCGCTGCTGGCCCTGAGCCAGGCCGCTCTGGACAGTGATCTGCGTCTGACCGCGCCGGGCCAGGCGCCCGCACGGCTGCAGACGCAGGCGCGCTGGCAGGGTCGCACGCTCAATGCCACGCTGGGGCTGGACCAGCTTCAGCCCCGGGCGCTGGCGGCGCAGGCGCCGGCCGGATCGCTCAGTGGCACGGTCAAGCTGCAGGCGCTGGTGCCGGGCGGTGCCGATCTGGCCTGGCCGCAGCGCTGGTCCACGGCGCTGGCGCAGGTCGACCTGAAAGGCACGCTGGGCGTGGGCGCGGCCCGCGATCTGGCCCTGAAGCTGCAGGCGCAGGCGCGCAACGCCCCGAAAGTGGGCGAGGCCCAGACCGTGGCGCTGCAGAACCTGCAGCTCGCCTGGGGGCCCAAAGCGCGCCTGAGCGCGCAGGGCCAGCTGGGCTGGCTGCCGGGCACGGCGACACGACCGCACGGGCTGGCTTTGGGCCTGAAGGCGCAAAGCCGCGATCTCGATCCGCTGCTGCTGCTGGCCACGCTGCAGGGCCAGGCCGCGCCCGCGCAGGCCAGTGCGGTCAATGCCGACATCGATCTGAGCGGTCAGGGCTCCTTGCCCGCGCTCTGGCCCAGCGATGAAGCCGCCCGGCGCAAGGCGCTGGACGCCGCACTCTCGGCCTGGCAGGGTCAGGTTCAGGCCAGGCTGCTGCCCGGGCAGTGGCAGGGTCTGCCGTTTTCGGGCGACATCCAGGCCCGCCGCACGGCCGGGCGCTGGCAGCAGATGCAGGGCCAGGTCAACGCCGCCGGCAACAGCGCCCAGTGGGTGGTGGACACCGCGGCGCGGCCCGTGCGCGTCGCGCTGGTCGATGGCCTGAACCTGCCCGCACCGCTGCGCGATCTGCTGGGGCTGCCGCTGCGCGCGCAGATTCAGGCGCCCGACCTGTCGCGCGCCAATGCGCTGCTGCCCCCCGGCAGCGCCTTGCGCCTGGGCGGTCAGGTCCAGGGCGATCTGCGCTGGAACCCCGCCCAGCAGCGCCTGCAGGGCGATCTGAAAGCACAAAAGGTGCGCGCCACGCCCTGGAGCCTGGCCAGCGCGGATGCGGTGGTGGACCTCAGCCTCAACCCGCGCGAGCCCTTCACCGCCCGCGCCCGCGTGCAGGCGCTGACGCAGCAGCAGGGCGACAAAGCCGTCGATATCCTGCGCAGCGCCGCGCTGGACACCACGGGCACACTGGCCGATCACCGCCTGAACCTGTCGGTGCGCAGTGATACGCCGCTGCCGCCGCAGCTGCTGGACCTGATCGCGCGCCCGGTATCGACGCAGGCCGCTGTCAAACCGGTCCAGACCGGCAGCACCGCGTCCAGCCGTCAGGTGGTGCGCAGCGTGGCGGCGGCGGCTCTGCCGGTGCCGGCCAGTTCGGGCACGGGGCTGGATGTGCAGCTCTCGGGCCGCTGGGCCGCAGGCACGGCGTCCAGCTGGACCTGGGACAGCCAGATCCAGCAGTTGCGCGTGCTGGCCCTGCCACAGGACGACGTTAAACCCGGGCAGAAACCGGGTCAGACGCTGGTGGCTGCGCAGGTGGATCCGGTGCGCGTCCAGCTCGCCGGGCAGGGCACCGCGCCGCGCAAGGCCACGCTGACGCCGACCACGCTGCGCGCCATCGGCGTTGCGCTGGATCTGAAGGCTGCGAGCTGGGAAGCCGCCCCCGCAGGCGGCACGCCGCGCTGGGCCGTGGACGCCGCGCTGACCCCCATCGCCATCCAGCCTTGGGTGCAGCGCCTGTCGCCGGGCGTGCAGTGGACGGGCGATCTGCGCATGGGCGCGAAGATTCTGGCCAGCCAGGGGCCGCGCGGCATCCAGGTCGACGCCAGCCTGCGCCGCGACAGTGGCGACATTGGCGCCCCCGAAATCGGCCTGACCTCGCTGGGCCTGAGCGACTGGCAGATTGCGCTGCAGGCCAGCAACGGCGTCTGGACGCTCAAACACACCCAGCGCGCCACGCGCGTGGGCGCTATCGATGCCGATCTGGTCGTGCGCACGCCGCCGCAGGCCTTCCCGCAGCCGGATTCGCCGATGTCGGGCAACCTGGTGCTGGATATTTCCGATCTGCGCAGCTTCTCTGGCGCCCTGCCGCCGGGCTGGACGCTGGGCGGCCGTCTGGACACCCGCGCCCGCGTCAGCGGCACCGTGGGCGCGCCGCTGCTGCAGGGCGAGCTGAGCGGGCGCACGCTGTCGGTGCGCAACGTGCTGCAGGGCGTCAATCTGACCGATGGCGAGCTGGATCTGGCCATGAACAACACCACCGCCACGCTGCGCAGCCTGCGCCTGCGCGGCGGCCAGGGCGAGCTGACGGCCACTGGCACGGCGCAGCTTGGCGCCAGCCCGACGCTGTCGCTGAACGCCATGGCGCGCGAGTTCCAGGTGCTGGGCCGGGTGGACCGGCGCGTCTCGGTGTCGGGGCGCAGCACGGTCAACATCAGCGCCGAGCGCATCGCGGTGCAGGGTGATTTCCGCGCCGATGAGGGCCTGATCGACATCAGCGGCCTGGGCGGCGCGTCCGCACTGGACGACGATGTGCGCGTGGTTCGTGTGAACGATCCGCCGCCCACCGACGACAGCACCGCTGCGCGGCCTGCGGCGCGCAAGCTGGATCTGCAGGTCGGCGTCGATCTGGGCCAGAAGCTGCGCCTGCGCGGGCGCGGCATCAACACCCTGCTGCAGGGCCAGTTGCGCATCACCAACCCGAACGGCCGCCTGGCGGTCAACGGCGAGGTGCGCACCGAAGGCGGCACCTACAAGGCCTACGGACAGGATCTGCTGATCGACCGCGGTGTGATCAGTTTCGTCGGCCCGCCGGCCGCGCCGCGTCTGGACATTCTGGCGCTGCGCCGCAACATGGATCAGCCGGTGGGCGTGCGCATCACCGGCTCCAGCAGCAACCCGCGCGTGGCGCTGTACTCCGTCCCAGACCGCAGCGATGTGGACAAGCTCTCCCTGCTGATGCTGGGCCGCGAGCCCGACAACCTGGGCCAGGACGAGACGGCGCTGCTGCAGAAAGCTGCGCTGGCGATCCTGTCCGGCGAGGGCGGTTCGCCCACCGACAGCCTGCTCAAGCAGATCGGTCTGACCGATTTTGGCATCGGCCAGACCGACAGCAATGGCGTGCGCAGCACCGTGGTGACGCTGGGCAAGCAGATCGGGCAGAACCTGTACATCGGTTACGAGCGCGGTCTGAATGCCTCGGAAGGCTCGTGGCAGCTGCTCTACCGGCTGGGCAAAAACTTCCGGCTGCGCGCCCGGGCGGGCTCGGAGAACTCGGTGGACATCAGCCGGGGCTGGAGCTGGAATCCCGAGTGAGAGCGGGGTGTCGGTGCGGCTGTGTCGCAGAAAAAGGCTGGCGTCCCCGGCCGGAATCGAACCGACATCTAATTCTTAGGAGGAACTTGTTCTATCCATTGAACTACGGGGACGTTGCCGCGCGCCAGTATATACGGGCGCCCGGCTTGGGGGGTGTATCAGGGGGCTGAAGCGGCTGGTGCTGCAGGGGCCGCTGGCGGTGTGGCCACAGCCGGCGGCGCGGGCGCCTGGCTGGCGTAGCGCGCCACCCATTCCACCCAGCGCTGCAGCGCGGGCATGGCGCGGTGGGCGTTCGGGCTGACTACAACCACGCTCAGCGCCACGGGCAGGCCGTTTTTGGGCGTGACCACCCCGGCCAGCGCGCGCACGCCGTTGAGCGTGCCGGTTTTCAGATGCGCAATGCCCTGCGCGGACGAGCCTTTGAAGTAACGCGCCAGCGTCCCATCCTCGCCCGCGACGGGCAGCGTCTGCAGGATCAGCTTCTGCTGCGCGGGCTTGGCCCACTGCAGCGCGACGAATCGCGCCAGATCCTGCACCCGCGCCTGCTCGCTGCGCGCCAGGCCCGAGCCGTTGTCCAGCGCGATGGCGTTTTTGGCCAGACCCTGCCTGATCAGCCAGTCCTGCACGCGCTGGCGGGCGGCGGCCAGACGCGCGGGCTGGGCTGGGAAGCCAGGCGCCAGGCTCAGCAGCAGGTGACGGGCGTACAGGTTGTCGCTGGTCTTGTTGGTGTGGCGGATCAGCTGGGGCAGGGGCTCGGAAGCCAGCGTTGCCCAGGCCTTGGGCGGACGCACGCGCTGCGCCTTGCGGCCTTTGACGGGCTTGGGCGGTGGCGCAGGCGTGGCCCAGACGACGTGGCCGTCGAGCTCACCGCCCGCCGCTTCCCACGCCGCGCGCGTCAGACCTGCGCTGGACAGCGGGCTAGGTCGCAGCACCACTGTCCGGGGTTTGTCCACGCAGTTCTTTCCGCCCAGACCCATCAGCAGCACGCCGGTGGGGTGGGGCGCATCCTGCGGCAGCCATTGCGCGCGCGGCGAGCACCGGCTGTCGCTGGCGATGGTCAGCGGCACATCGGGCAGCGCGGGGCTGAACTGCCACTCGGGGGCAGGGCGTGCCAGTTGAGCTGGCGCGGCAGGGGCTGCCGGGGCTTTCAGCGCCCGCGCGATGGCGGCGTCGGCGATGGCCCCGTCGCTGCGCGGGGCGCTCGCAACTGATCCCGCAACGGCTCCCACAGCCGCTCCGGCCGCAGGAGCAGCCGTCGGCGCAGCGCGGCTGAGCTGGTAGGCGCTGGTGTTGACAATGTAGGCATCCGGCCAGGTGTGCAGCGGGCTGTTGGAGCTGGGCCCCGGCGTGGCCGCCATGTCGGCGGGCGTGATGGCAAAGGCGCGGTCGTCCAGGATGATCTGCCCGGTGATGCGCTTGAGCCCGCGCTTTTGCAGCTGCACAAACCACTGGCGCAGTCGCTCGTAGGTCAGCGAGGCGTCGCCGCCACCGATCAGGCGCAGATCGCCGCTCAGCACGCCGCCGCTCAAAGTGCCCTCCAGCACCGCCTGCGTGCGCCAGGCAAAACGCGGGCCCAACAGCTCGTTGGCCGCCAGCGTGGTCACCAGCTTGGTGGTTGAGGCCAGCATCACGGGCTGGTCCGAGCGGTAAATGGACACCGCGTGCCCGCCCGGCGTGCCGTCCAGGCGCAGCACGGCCCAGCTCACGCTGTCAGCGCTGATGCCCGCCTGAGCCAGACGGCGGAAGATATCGGTCAGCTCGGCGCGCGCGGCGTCGCTGGCGGCGGGTTCAGGGTTCGTCGCCGGGTTCGCAGGCAGGGCTGGGGCGGCCAAGGCCAGCGGCTGCGCGGCCAGCAGCGCACCCAGCACCACACCCGCCAGCACGGCGCTGGACACACTGCGGCGCGCCGGGGAAAAGAAGAATCGGGACAGGGCGCAGGGAAACAGAAAATCAGTCATGGCACTTTCGTGCCCCGGCAGGGGGCGGCAAGCGCCAGAATGTAGCGCACAACCGCCCCGCACCGTCCCCCAGTCGGGGGAGGGGCTGCGGGTTTGTGATCAAGGACGCACAGGCACAGGGCGATGTTGCCGTGACACAATAAAGGCTTTGCCGGATCGGCCAGAGTGAAGGACGTGCAGTGATCACGACGGGTCTGCGAAAAGCGGTGGTGGGGGGGGCGATGCTGCTGGCGGCAGGCACGGGGCTGGTGTGTGCCCAGAACGCCCACGCCCAAAGTGCCCAGACCCCGCCGTCTGCCGCGGGCGGCCCGAGCGCTGACCGCCGCCAGCCGCTGGTGATCGAAAGCCAGGGCCTGGAAGACAGCACCGTCGATCTCGACCCTCAGCGCGTGCGCCTGCGCGGCCAGGTCAGCCTGCGCCAGGGCGGTTTTGTCCTGCTGGCCGACAGCGTCGAAGTGCGCAAGGTCGATGCGGGCGAAGTCGTCGCCACCGCGCTGGCCGGGCGCGGGCAGGTGCCGCAGTTCACGCAGGCGCTGCCGGGTGGCCAGAATGTGACAGGCACCGCGCAGCGCATGGTGTTTGACAGCCGCACGCGCCAGGTCACCTTCAGTGGCGATGCCCGCTTCGTGCGCACCCAGGGCGGCGTCACGCGCGAAGACGCCCGTGCGCCCGCGATGGTGTTCGATATTGCCTCCAGCCGCGTCTCGCTGCAGGGCCAGCCCCGCGCCAGCGCGGCCGCGCCTGCGCCCGCCACCCCGGGCCGCGTGCGTATCGTCATTACCCCGGACGCCGCCACGGGCCCGGGCACGCCCTGATGGCTGCTGCCGCGCCCGCGCCCCATCCCCCGTCGGGGCTTTTCGCCCAGGATCTGCGCAAGGCTTACGGCCCGCGCGAGGTGGTGTCGCGCGTCAGCCTGTCGGTGGCCCCCGGCGAAGTCGTCGGCCTGCTGGGCCCCAACGGCGCGGGCAAGACGACGACGTTTTACATGGTCGTCGGCCTGGTCGGCGCCGATGCGGGCCGCATCCTGATCGACGGCCGCGACGTGACGCAGCAGCCCATCCACCAGCGCTCGCGCCTCGGCCTGTCTTATCTGCCGCAGGAGGCGTCGATTTTCCGGCGCCTGAATGTTGAGGACAACATTCTGGCCGTGCTGGAGCTTCAGCGTGACGCGGACGGACGGCCGCTGTCCAGGGCCCGCTGCGCCGAGCTGCTGGAGGGCCTGCTGGACGATCTGAGCCTGGGCCGCGTGCGCCACAGCCCCGCCCCGGCGCTGTCGGGCGGTGAGCGGCGGCGGGTGGAAATCGCCCGCGCGCTGGCCACGCAGCCGCGCTACATCCTGCTCGACGAGCCCTTCGCCGGGGTCGATCCCATCGCCGTGATCGAGATCCAGCGCACCATCGCCTTCCTGCGCGACCGGGGCATCGGCGTGCTCATCACCGACCACAACGTGCGCGAAACGCTGGGCATCTGCGACCGCGCCACCATCATCAGCCAGGGCCATGTGCTCGCCGAAGGCCAGCCTCAGGCGCTGGTTGAGGACCCGCGCGTGCGCGAGGTCTATCTGGGCGAACATTTCCGCATGTGATGGCTGGAGCCCCCGCGTGAAGCCCAGCCTGCAGGTCCGCACCGCCACGCAGCTGACCCTGACGCCGCAGCTGACGCAGGGCATCCGCCTGCTGCAGCTCTCGGCGCTGGAGCTGCAGCAGGAGCTGGCGCAGGCCGTGCAGGACAACCCTTTTCTGGAGCTGGAACTCGCGCCCGGCATCGACGCGCCTGACGCCGCACCGTCTGCGGCCGAAGCTGCGGCCGAAGTTGCGACCGATACAGCGTCCGATCCGGGCACTGACAGAGATGGCGGCGATGGCGAAGCGTCCGCTGCGCTGGACACACTGGTCTCCTTCGACGCGATGGGCGGCGGCTGGGACGGCGACAGCCGCAGCGACGAGCGCCAGAGCGGCGGCGGCGGCGATGGCCCGGACGAGGCCTACGCCAGCGCCGAAGCCCCGCTGCCTGCGGCCGGCGACGACGCCTGGCTGGAAGGCCTGAGCGCCTACACCCCCGGCCAGTCCGACGACGATGACGAGGGCGACGGCGCCGCTCACAGCGCGCGCGGCCAGCCGGGCCCCACGCTGGCCGAGCACCTGCGCGGCCAGGTGCGCCACCTGCGCCTGTCGCGGCCCGACGCACAGGCGCTGCTGTGGCTGATCGACGCCCTGAACGACGACGGCTACCTGACCGAGCCGCTGGACGAGCTGGCGCAGGCCATGGCGGAGCAGTTTCCGCCGGACGAGGTCGACCCGGACGACGGCACAGACGACGGCACAGATGGCGAGAACCCGTGGCTGCCCCGCCTGCAGTGCGCGCTGGGCTGGCTGCACAGCCTGGAGCCTGCGGGCGTGGGCGCGCGCGACCTGGCCGAGTGCCTGGTGCTGCAGCTGCGCGAAGCGCCGCGCAGCCCCGAGCAGGCGCTGGCCGTGCTGCTGTGCCGCCATCTGGACGCCGTCGGCCGCCGCGACTGGAAGAAACTGGCCGCGCTGACCGGCACAGAACTGGCCGACGTGCAGGCCGCTGCGCAGCTCATCCGCCGCTGCGAGCCCAAGCCCGGCCGCCGCTTTGCCGACGTGCAGGCGCAGGTGGTGGTGCCCGACGTGATCGTGCGGCGCAGCCGGGGCGCTCTGGCGCCCAGCGTCAACCACGCGCTGGTCGATGGCTGGCTGGTGGCGCTCAACCCGGCGGTGATGCCCCGGGTGCGCGTCAACGAGCAGTACGCGCAGTGGATGCGCCCGCCGCGCGGCGAGCGCTCCAGCGCCCGGGCGGCAGCGGCGCCCGAGGCTTCTGCCCCGGTCAGCAGCGCCCCGCCTGCGGACGCCAGCCGCCCTGATGGCGCAGAGAGCGGTGCAGCCCAGCGCCCCCCGCGCCCGGCCAGCATGGGCGACTGCCTGCAGGAAGCGCGCTGGCTGGTGCGCAATGTGCAGCAGCGCTTTGACACCCTGCTGCGCGTGGCGCAGGCCATCGTCCACCACCAGGCGGGGTTTTTCGAGCAGGGCCAGTCGGCGCTGCGCCCGCTGGTGCTGCGCGAAATCGCCGCTGAAGTCGGCCTGCACGAATCGACCGTCTCGCGCGTGACCAGCGGCAAGTACATGCAGACGCCGCACGGCACGGTCGAACTGAAGTTCTTTTTCTCGTCCAGCCTGGCGCGCGAGGATGGCGGCGAAGCCATGTCCAGCACCGCCGTGCGCCAGCACATCGCCCGTTTCATTGCGGCCGAAGACCCGCAGCGGCCGCTGTCCGACAGCCAGCTCGCCGCGATGCTGGGCGCCGAGGGCATTCAGGTCGCCCGCCGCACCGTGGCCAAATACCGCGAAGCGCTGAAAATCCCGGTGGCCAACCTGCGCCGTCCGCTGGACTGATCCTCTTTTTTCCGAAAGTGCCCATGAACCCGACGACGATGCCGATGTCTTCCCAGGCCGACTGGCAGTGCCTTTTCCTGCCCTGCGCCGCCGGGGTCGAACCCCTGCTGCTGCGCGAAATCAGCCCCTGGCTGCCCGCCACACTGGCGGCGCTGACGGGCAAGGGCGGCGTCTGGGTCCAGGCCGCTGAGAACGCCAGTCCCAGTCTGGCCGAGGTCATGCGCGTGGCGCTGCGCCTCAACCTGCACAGCCGCCTGGCGCAGCGCGTGCTGTGGCAGCTGGCGCATGGCGCTTACAGGGTTGAGGACGACATCTACACCCTGGCCGAGCAGGTTGACTGGCCGGCCTGGATCAGCCACCGCCAGACGATGCGGGTGGATGTCAGTGCGCAGCGCAGTCCGCTGCCCAGCCTGAATTTTGTCGCGTTGCGCGTCAAGGACGCCGTTTGCGACAGCTTGCGCCGCGCCGTCGGGCAGCGCCCCAGCGTGGACACGCGCCGCCCGGACGTGGCGCTGGTGCTGCACCTGAACGCCGATCACGCCTGGCTGTCGGTTGATCTGTCGGGACAGCCGCTGTTCAAGCGCGGCTGGCGCGACGCCAAAGGCGGCACGACCGAGGTCAAGGGCGAGGCGCCGCTCAAGGAAACCCTGGCCGCCGCCATGATCGCCGCCAGCGGCTGGACGGGCCAGGACGGCGTGGCCCTGCTCGACCCCTGCTGCGGCGCGGGCACCATTGCCATCGAGGCCGCGCAGATGGCCTGCGGCATGGCGCCGGGCCTCAACCGCCGCTTTGCTTTCGAGCGCCTGCTGCCTTTCGCGGGCCAGGAGCGCGCCTGGGCCGACGAGGTGGACGCCGCACGCGCCGCCATCCACACGCCGCGCGCGCCCGTGTTTGCCGCCGACATCGCCTTCCGCCTGAGCGATTTCGCCCGGCGCAACGCGCAGGCGGCGGGCGTGGCGCACGCGCTCACGGTCCACACCGGCGACGCACTGCAGCGCCTGCCCCCGGCGGACGGCGGCGTGATGCTGCTCAACCCGCCCTACGGCGAGCGCATCGCCGCGCGCGGCTCGCTGCGTCGCCGCCAGGACGTCCGCCCCGACACGCCAGCCCCCGCCCCGCGCGAGGTCGCCAGCGAGGCCTTTGCGGGCGGACAGAATGCCGCGACCTTCTTCTCGCTGCTGGCCGCGCACTGGAAGCGCCACTACCCCGGCTGGAGCGCCTGGGTGCTGACGCCCGAACTCAAACTGCCCACGCTGATGCGCCTGAAAGAATCGGCCCGCGTGCCCATGTACAACGGCGCCATCGAGTGCCGCCTGTTCCGCTTCGACATGGTGGCGGGCTCTTTGCGGCGTCCGCCAGCGGGCGCTGCTGACGCGCCATGACTGAACCGGCGCCCTTCGCGCTGCTCGACGACGCCAGCAGCGGCCTCGGCGACGTTGCGCTGGCTCGCAGCCGCT
Source organism: Amphibiibacter pelophylacis (assembly GCF_037688875.1). Classification (NCBI taxonomy): domain Bacteria; kingdom Pseudomonadati; phylum Pseudomonadota; class Betaproteobacteria; order Burkholderiales; family Sphaerotilaceae; genus Amphibiibacter; species Amphibiibacter pelophylacis. The sequence continues at coordinate 34,714 of NZ_JAWDIE010000013.1, read as the reverse complement.
GGTACAGCGGCTGGCGCCACGCCCATGTCAGTCTGGGTCCGCAGGATCTGGCGGCTTGCTGCGAGCGTCTGCAGGCCGATCTGGCCGCCGGGCGCCACGCGATCGTGCTGGCCGATTTCGAGTGGGGCATGGCGCTGCAGGGCGTGGCCGTACCGCCCGCCTGGCTGGCCGACAGCCCGCGAGCGCCCGCGCTGGTGTTCCATGTTTTTGACCATCTGCAGCGCCTGAACCCGGCGCAGGTGCAGCAGCGCCTGCAGCAGATTACGCCCGCCGATGAACCCGCTGACGTCGTGGGCTGGACCACCGATCAGGACGAAACCGCTTACCGCCAGGCGGTGCTGGACATCCACGAGGCCATCCGCGCGGGCGAAACCTACCAGGTCAACCACACGCGGCGCCTGCACGGGCGGCTGGCGGGCGGCCCAGTGGCGCTCTTCGCCCGCCTGCGCCGCGCCCAGCCCGTGCCCTATGGCGCGCTGCTGGCGCTGCCGGATGTGACGGCGCCAGACGGCAAGCGCGACGCCCCGACGGAACTGTGCTGGGTGCTGTCGCATTCGCCCGAGCTGCTGGTGGCGCAGCAGGGCGGGCAGCTCCGCGCCCAGCCCATGAAGGGCACCGCGCCCGCCGACAGCGACCCGGCAGTGCTGGCCGCCGACCCCAAGAACCGCGCCGAGAACCTGATGATCGTCGATCTGCTGCGCAACGATCTGGGCCGCGTGGCGCAAACCGGCTCGGTGGCGGTGAGCGATCTTTTCGCCGTGCAGCGCCACGCCACGCTGCTGCAGATGACCTCGACCATCACCGCCACGCTGCAGCCGCAGGCCACGCTGGCCGATCTGCTGCGCGCGGTCTTCCCCTGCGGCTCGATCACCGGTGCGCCCCGGCGCCAGACGCTGCGCTGGATCGCCCGGCTGGAGCACGCGCCGCGCGGCCTTTACACCGGCGCCATCGGCTGGGTCGATGCGCCAGGCCGCGCAAAAGACTGCGCCTGCCCGGATCTGATGCTGAATGTGGCCATACGCACGCTGTCGCTCTCGCGCGGCGCGCAGCACAGCCCGGCGCGGCCGGACGTGCGCGCCACGCTGGGCGTGGGCGGCGGCATCGTGCTGGACAGCGATCCGGCCTCTGAGTGGGCCGAATCGGCGCTGAAAGCCCGTTTTGTGCAGGGCGCCGACCCCGGCTACACCCTGTTTGAAACCCTGCTGGTCAAGCAGGATGCCGCAGGCGTTTGGCAGGTGCAGCACCTGCCTCAGCACCTGGATCGCTTGCGCGCCAGCGCCCACGCGCTGGGTTTTGAAGCGGCCCCGCTGGACGATGCTGCGGCGCTGGACGCGCTCTGGCGCCAGGCCGTAGCGCAGGCCGAGTCCCAGGCTGTGGGTGCCGCCGGGCTGCAGTCTTTGCGCTTGCGCCTGGATTTGCCGCGCAGTGGCGCGCTGAGGGCGGTGGCCCAGCCGCTGGCGCCGCTGCCTGAGCCCGCCCGCCTGATCTGGTCGCCCACGCCGCTGTTTTCGCCGGATCAGCCCCTGGTGCAGGCCGCCCTGACTGCGCACAAAACCAGCTGGCGCCAGCTCTGGGACGCCGCGCTGCAGCAGGCCATGGCGGCGGGCGCTTTCGATGCCCTGCTCTGGGGACAGGATCATCCCGGCGAAGCGCCTTTTGGGGTGGACGGCGCGCGCAGCACGGTTTACGCCCGTGTGGACGGGGTCTGGATCACCCCGCCTGCGGCCGATGGCGCCCTGCCCGGCACGGTGCGCGCCCGCGTGCTGGCCGGACAGGACGAAGCGGCGCTGCATTTGGGCCTCGTGGCGGTGCGCGAGCAGCGTCTGAGCCTGCACGCCGCCCGCCGCGCCGACGCCTGGGCCGTGAGCAACGCCCTGCGCGGCGTGCTGCCGGTGCTGGGGCCAGCCACCTGGCCGATTTGACCGAGACGCCATCAGTTCACCCCGACCAATGCGCGGCGGTACTGGATGGCTTCGGCCACGTCCACCGCGCCGACGGTGTCGCGCCCGGCCAGATCGGCCAAGGTGCGCGCCACCTTGATCGCCCGGTGCAGGCTGCGACCCGACCAGCCCAGGCGCTCGGCGGCGCTGCGCAGAAAGGGAGTGGCACCGTCGTCCAGGGCGCAGTGCACGGGAATCTGGCTGGGCGCCAGAGCGGCATTGGCGCAGCCCTGGCGCTGCCAGGCGCGCTCGCGGGCCTGCGCCACGCGCTGGGCGACGCGCTGCGAAGGCTCGCCCACGGCGTGAGCCAGCAGCTCGCCAGGCGGCACGGGCTGGACCTCGATCTGCAGATCAATGCGGTCGATCAGCGGGCCGGACAGGCGGCCCTGGTAGCGGGCTACCGTCTGTGGCGGGCACTGGCAGACGCGGCCGGTGCCCAGCGCCGCGCCGCGCCAGCCGCAGGGGCAGGGGTTCATGGCCGCGACCAGCTGGAAATCGCAGGGGAACTCGGCCCGCCGCGCGGCGCGCACGATGCTGATGCGCCGGGTTTCCAGCGGCTCGCGCAGCGCTTCCAGGGCCTGGCGGGGGAATTCGGGCAGCTCGTCCAGGAAGAGCACGCCCGCGTGCGCCAGCGAGACCTCACCCGGACGCGGCGGCGATCCGCCCCCGACCAGCGCCACGCTGCTGGCGCTGTGGTGCGGCGAGCGCCAGGGGCGCTGGCCCAGCGCGGGCGTGTCGTCCCCCGACTGGCTGGCCAGCCCCGCCAGCGCCGCGCTGGCCAGCGCTTCGTCGGGTCGCATGGGCGGTAGCAGGCCCATCAGGCGCTGCGCCAGCATCGATTTGCCGCTGCCCGGCGGCCCGACCAGCAGCAGGCTGTGGCCGCCTGCGGCCGCGACCTCCAGCGCGCGCTTGGCCGGGCCGTGGCCCTTCACATCCAGCAGGTCGGGCCAGGTGGGGGGCGCCGCTGCGCTGGCCAGCGGCAAGGCGGCGGGCAGATCGCGGGCGTGCGCGTCTTTGGCCTGCAGTGCCAGCACCAGCTCGCCCAGGTGCTGGCTGCTGCGCACGTTCACGCCCGGCACCTGCGCGGCCTGCAGCGCGCTGGCGGTGGGCAGTACCAGCAGCGGCGGATTTTGGCCGCTGGCGCCGCTGGCGTCGTGATCGCGCCGCACGGCCAGCGCCAGCGCCAGGGCGCCGCGCACCGGGCGCAGATCGCCCGCCAGCGACAGTTCACCCGCGAACTCGGCGCCGTCCAGCGCTTCCGGTGCCAGGTGGCCGCAGGCCACGAGGATGCCCAGCGCGATGGGCAGATCAAAGCGGCCGGATTCTTTGGGCAGATCGGCGGGCGCCAGGTTGACGGTGATGCGTTTGTTGGTCGGGTAGGGCAGATCGCAGCTGAGCAGCGCTGAGCGCACGCGTTCGCGCGCCTCTTTGACCTCGGTGTCGGCCAGGCCGACCAGCGTCAGGCTGGGCAGGCCGTTGACGACATGGACCTCGACCGAGACGCGCGGCGCATGCAGCCCGTCCAGGGCCCGGCTGTGGATGACGGCCAGCGACATGGCGGGCTCCGGTGGCAGATGACGGTTGCATCATCCGGCCCAGAGCCCGCAGCGGGCAAGAGGGGCCCCCTGCGGAGGGGGCGCGCCTCAGCCTTCCAGATTCTCCAGATAGCGCTGCGCGTCCAGCGCCGCCATGCAGCCCGTTCCGGCGCTGGTGATGGCCTGGCGGTAAATGTGGTCCTGCACATCACCGGCCGCGAAAACGCCTTCCACGCTGGTCATGGTGGCCATGCCCTGCAGCCCCGAGCGCGTGACGATGTAGCCGTCCTTGAGCGTGAGCTGCCCGTCGAACAGGCTGGTGTTGGGCTGGTGGCCGATGGCGATGAAGCAGCCGTCAAGTTTCAGATCGGTCGTCGCGCCCGCCTGCACCGGGTCGGTCGAGGCGATGCGCACGCCCGTCACGCCGCTGGCGTCGCCCAGCACTTCGTCCAGGGTGTGGTGGGTGTGCAGCACGATTTTGCCTTCGGCCACACGCGCCATCATTTTGTCGATCAGGATGGGTTCAGCGCGGAACTTGTCGCGGCGGTGAATGACGTGGACCACGCTGGCGATGCCCGCCAGGTAGAGCGCCTCTTCGACCGCCGTGTTGCCGCCGCCGACCACGCAGACCGGCTTGTTCTTGTAGAAAAAGCCGTCGCAGGTGGCGCAGGCACTGACGCCGCGGCCCATGAAATCGGTCTCGCTGGGCAGGCCCAGGTATTTGGCGCTGGCGCCGGTGGCGATGATGAGCGCGTCGCAGGTGTAGCTGCCGTTGTCGCCCGTCAGCGTGAAGGGGCGCTGCGACAGGTCGACCGAACTGATGTGGTCGTAGACGATGTCGGTGGCGAAGCGCTCGGCGTGGGCCTGGAAGCGCGCCATCAGCTCGGGACCTTGCACGCCGTCGGTGTCGGCCGGCCAGTTGTCGACTTCGGTGGTGGTCATCAGCTGGCCGCCCTGGGCCATGCCGGTGATCAGTCGCGGCTGCAGGTTGGCGCGGGCGGCGTAAACGGCGGCGGTGTATCCGGCGGGGCCGGAACCCAGGATCAGCAGGCGGCTGTGTTGGGACGTGCTCATGGAGAGGCCTTGTGTGAGTCAGTGAGGAGATTGAGCGATTCTATCGATTCGGCGCCAACCGCAGGATGAAAGGGGCCGGATTGAATCGGTTTGCCATGGTTTATCATGACTTGCCACGGTGCGGGCGGTTGTGACGCGCCGGTAGAATGGGTCTCAAACAAACCCCGGGGAACGCGCCATGTCCATGCTATCGAATCTCGACCTGATCCGTCGGGTGCCGCTGTTTTCGATGTTGACCCGCGATCAGGCCCAGGCCATCGCCGACAGCGTCGTCAAGCGGCGTTTCCGTCGGGGTGAAATCGTGGTCGAGCAGGGGCGTAAATCCAACGCGCTGTTCATCCTGCTCAACGGCAAGGCCCGCGTGCTGACCGCCGACGAGCGCGGCCGCGAGGTCATCCTGGCGGTGCTCGAGGGCGGCGACTACGTCGGCGAAATGAGCCTGATCGACAACGAACCGCATTCGGCCACCGTCCGCGCCGAGGTCCAGACCGACATGCTCATCCTGGGCCGCACCGAATTCGCGCGCTGCCTGCCCGAGAACTCCAGCCTGGCCTACGCCATCATGCGCGGCCTGGTGCAGCGCTTGCGCCACGCCGACCGCCAGATCGAATCGCTGGCCCTGCTGGACGTTTACGGCCGCGTCGCCCGCGCCCTGCTGAACATGGCCGAGGACATCGACGGCCAGCGCATCATCCGCAGCAAGGTCTCGCGCCAGGACATGGCCAAGATCGTGGGCGCTTCGCGCGAGATGGTCAGCCGCGTCATGAAGGATCTGGAAGACAAGGGCGTGATCGATACCCTGGAAAACGGCTCCGTGGTGATCCGCGAGCTGGCTTCGGCCCCCGATCAGTGAGCCCGCGCCGGGTCGGCGGCTAGAATGCCATTGGACCTCGCCGGACGATCCGGCGGGGCACTGTGCTTTGCCGCTGCGCGCCCAAACGCGCTGGACTATGCCGATAACCCGAGTTTCCGCAGCCCCGGCTGCCAGCGGCGCCCGCGCCGACATCCGCTACACCCCCGACCGGCCTGGCTTCACGCACCGGCTGGTGCTGCTGCTTTACGTGCTGCTCTCGCTGGCCGCACTGGTGGCCCTGTTGCGCCACGATCCGGGTGATCCGGCCTGGTCCACTTCGGGCACGCACGAGGACATCCGCAACCCGCTGGGCGTCTGGGGCGCCTGGGGCGCCGACATCGGCCTGACGCTGCTGGGCTATTCGGTGGGCTGGCTGCTGGTGCTGGCCTTCCGCCAGTGCCTGTCGATGACGGCCGACCTGATCCGCCCGCATGACACGCCGGTGCCTGCGCACGAGGTCTCGCCCGGACGCCGCGCGCTGGGCCAGCTGCGCTTCTGGGGCGGCGTGGTGCTGCTGCTGTGCAGCAGCTGTGCGCTGGAGTGGACGCGCCTGGCTTACACGCCTGGCAATCTGCCTGACCACGCGGGCGGCGTACTGGGTTACGTCCTGGGCCGCTGGAGCGTGGGTTTGATGGGCCCGGACTGGGCGGGGGTGATGTGGGTCTGCGTGCTGGTGCTGTCGGTGTCCTGGGCGCTGTCGTTTTCCTGGCTGCGCCTGGCCGACGGTCTGGGCGGCTGGCTGGATGTGCGCCGTGACGAGAAAGTCCACCGCGAAGCCGCCGCCCTGGACGAGCGCCTGGGCGCCGCCGCGCTGCGCGAGCGCGAACAGGCCGACCGCCCCGAACCTGCGCTGGGCCTGAGCCACAGCCTGGCGCGCGACGCCGAGCTGCTGCAGCAGGACCGCGCGCGGCTGGAAGCCGCCGCCCTGCGCCCGGCCGCGCCCGTGGCGCCTCCGCCCTCCATCGACGATCTGCCGCTGTTCGCGCCCAAGCCCGGCGCGCACCCGCTGCAGTCGGCGGGGCAGGTGTCTGCCAGCGCGGCCATGGCGCCTGCCGCGTTGCCGCTGTGGACTGACGAGCCCGCGCCGATGCCCGCGCCCTTGCCCGAGCACTTGCCCGAGCCTCTGGCTGTCCCGCCCTGGATGGATGCCGCCCCGGCGCCGGCCTGGGCGCCAGAACCTGCGCCGGTTTCCGGCTCTGAACCCACAGCCGCGCTCGCTGATCCGCCCGAAACGCCCACTTGGCAGCCGCCAGCCACCGCCTCCGCCGCCCCGGCGCGCGTCTTTGGCGGCGCGCCCGCCCGCATCGTGCCCAGCGCCCGGCTGATGCAGGAGCAGCAGTCCAGCCTGCTGGCCGACGACGGCCACGCCCACCCGCTGCCGCCGCTGCGCCTGCTGGACCCGGCGCCCGAGCAGATCCAGACCGTGGACGCCGACATGCTGGAAATGACCAGCCGCATGATCGAGAAAAAGCTCAAGGATTTCGGCGTCGCCGTCAGCGTGGTCGCTGCCTACCCGGGCCCCGTCATCACGCGCTACGAGATCGAACCCGCCACCGGTGTCAAGGGCTCGCAGATCGTCAACCTGGCCAAGGACCTGGCGCGCTCGCTGGCGCTGATGTCCATCCGCGTGGTCGAAACCATCCCCGGCAAGAACTGCATGGCGCTGGAGCTGCCCAATGCGCGGCGCAGCAAGATCACGCTGTCGGAAGTCATTGGGTCAGACGTTTACGACCGCAGCGCTTCGATGCTGACGCTGAGCCTGGGCAAAGACATCGTCGGGCGCCCCGTGGTGGCGGATCTGGGCCGGATGCCGCACTGCCTGGTCGCCGGGACGACGGGTTCGGGCAAATCGGTGGGCATCAACGCCATGATCGTCAGCGTGCTGTACAAGGCGCGCGCCGAAGACGTGCGCATGATCCTGATCGATCCCAAGATGCTGGAACTGAGCATCTACGAAGGCATCCCGCACCTGCTGTGTCCGGTGGTCACCGACATGAAGCAGGCGGGCAACGCGCTGAACTGGTGCGTGGCCGAAATGGAGCGCCGCTACAAGCTGATGAGCCGCATGCAGGTGCGCAACATCGCGGGCTACAACAAGAAAGTGGTCGATGCCAAGGCGCGCGGCGAGCTGCTGATGAACCCGCTGAGCTTCAACCCCGAGGACCCGGAGCCGCTGGACACGCTGCCCTTCATCGTCGTCGTCATCGACGAACTGGCCGACCTGATGATGGTCGTGGGCAAGAAGGTGGAAGAGCTGATCGCGCGTCTGGCGCAGAAGGCGCGCGCAGCCGGCATCCACCTGATCCTGGCGACGCAGCGGCCCAGCGTGGACGTGATCACGGGCCTGATCAAGGCCAACGTGCCCACGCGCCTGTCCTTTCAGGTCAGCAGCAAGATCGACAGCCGCACCATCCTGGACCAGATGGGCGCCGAGGCGCTGCTGGGCATGGGCGATATGCTCTTCATGCCGGCCGGAACGGGCATGCCCGACCGCGTCCACGGCGCTTTTGTCAGCGACGAAGAGGTGCTGCGCGTGGTCAGCTTCCTGAAGGAGCACGGAGAGCCCAATTACATCGAAGGCCTGCTGGAAGGCGGCACACTGGACGACGAAGGCGGCGCCAGCGAGGACGCGATGGGCGGCGATGCCGAGGCCGATCCGCTCTACGACCAGGCGGTGCAGATTGTCATCACCGAACGGCGCGCTTCGGTGTCGTTTGTGCAGCGCAAACTGCGCATCGGCTACAACCGCTCCGCACGCCTTCTGGAACAAATGGAAGCCGCCGGGATCGTATCGGCCATGTCGGGCAGCAATAACCGGGACATCCTGGTGCCGCCCCCCTCCCACTGAACCCGGACGATTTCACCATGCGCTTTGCCCCTTTCACCCCGGTTTTTCACCGACGATGCCGCACGCTGGCGCTGACCGCGCTGGGCAGCCTGACGCTGGCCCTGGCCGCTCCGGCGGCGGTGCTGGCGCAGACGGCGGCACCCGCCGCGCAGACAGCGCAGAGCGGCAGCGCCGCGCTCAAGGCCTTCCTGACCACCGTGCAGTCGGGCCAGAGCACCTTCACCCAGACCGTGCTGGGCCGCGACGACAAGCCCAAATCGACCTCGCAGGGCGAGTTCAGTTTCGTGCGCCCCGACCGCTTCCGCTTCGTGTACACCAAGCCCTACCAGCAGACCATCGTGTCTGACGGCCAGACGCTGTGGTTCTACGACCAGGACCTGGCGCAGGTGACCAAACGCAAGGCCAGCGAGGCGCTGGCGTCCACGCCGGTGGCCGTGCTGGCCGGGGGCGACCTGGAAAAATCGTTCGAAATCAAAGATCTGCCCGCGCGCGACGGCCAATCCTGGGTGCAGGCCACGCCGCGCCAGGAAGGAGGCAGCGTCAAGACCCTGCGCATGGGCCTGAAAGACGGCGGCCTGGCCACGCTGGAGATCGACGATGCGCTGGGCCAGCGCTCGGTGATCCGCTTCGAGCGCTTCCAGGCCAATGCGCGCGTCAATACCGCTGATTTCCGCTTCACCCCGCCCAAAGGGGTGGAAGTGCTCAGCCAGTAAGCGCGGGCGGCAGCGGCATGGCGCCTGACCTGTTCGGCGACGAGGCGCCACCGCCTGCGGCCAAAGCCGGGCTTCCGGCAGGCCCGGGACCGGGCGCCCATTCGCCGCTGGCCGAAGCGCTGCGCCCGACGCATCTGGATGAGGTCATCGGGCAATCTCATCTGCTGGGCGAAGGTCGCCCGCTGCGCCTGGCGTTTGAATCGGGCCAGCCGCATTCCATGATTTTCTGGGGCCCGCCGGGCGTGGGCAAGACCACGCTGGCGCGGCTGACGGCGACGGCGTTCGACTGCGAATTCATCGCCCTCTCAGCCGTTTTTTCGGGTGTGAAAGACATCCGTGCGGCCATGGAGCAGGCCGCACAGAACCAGGCGCGGGGCCGCCAGACGCTGCTGTTTGTCGACGAAATTCACCGCTTCAACAAGGCGCAGCAGGACGCGCTGCTGCCTTTTGTCGAGAGTGGGCTGGTGATTTTCATTGGCGCGACGACCGAAAACCCGTCTTTTGAAGTCAATTCGGCGCTGCTGTCGCGATCGCAGGTCTACGTGCTGCAGTCGCTGTCTGAGGCCGAGCTGTTGCAGCTTCTTCAGCGCGCGCAATCTGAGGCGCTTGACGGGCTGGAGCTGGACGAGCTCGCTCGCGCCACCCTGGTCGGTTACGCCGATGGCGACGCGCGCCGCCTGCTCAACCTGCTGGAGCAGACGCGCACGGCCGCCCGCGCCGCCGGGGTGGCCGAAGTCACCGCCGCCTTTCTGGAGCAGGCGCTCAGCCTGAACGCGCGGCGCTTTGACAAGGGCGGTGACAATTTCTACGACCAGATTTCGGCGCTGCACAAATCGGTGCGCGGCTCGCACCCCGACGCGGCGCTGTACTGGCTGACCCGCATGCTGGACGGCGGCGCCGACCCGCGCTATCTGTCGCGCCGCATCGTGCGCATGGCCTGGGAGGACATCGGCCTGGCCGACCCGCGCGCCCTGCAGATCGCCAACGACGCCGCGCTGACCTACGAGCGTCTGGGCAGCCCCGAGGGCGAGCTGGCGCTGGGCCAGGCGGTCATTTACCTGGCCGTCGCGGCCAAGAGCAACGCCGGTTACAACGCCTACAACCAGGCCAAAGCCTTCGTGAAGCGCGACGGCAGCCGTGAGGTGCCCGTCCAACTGCGCAACGCGCCCACCCGGCTCATGAAAGAGCTGGGCTACGGCCATGACTACCGCTATGCCCACGACGAGCCCGGCGCCTACGCCGCTGGCGAAACCTACCTGCCCGACGGCCTGCCCGAACCGCGCTGGTACCAGCCCGTGCCCCGCGGGCTGGAGCTGAAAATCGCCGAGAAGCTCGCCCAGTTGCGCGCGCTGGACGCGGCCGCGCGAGAGGCGTCGGCGGGCGGTAAACCCTGAATCGGCGGTCGATCCGGGCCCAATTCAAGGGAAATTACCAGGGCCCTGGCCCACGTTGCCGGGGGATGAAAGCGCAAACTCTCGCCTTACAATCCAGCCCTCACTGGTCGGTCGAAAGGCTGGTCTGACCCAAAAGGTCCGGTGGGGGCAAAACCGAAGCCAGCCTATCGGCCCCGGCTTTTTGTGGATTTCGCTGACTGACAGGGATTTTTATGGACATTTTTGTACAGCAGATCATCAACGGTCTGGTCCTGGGCAGCATGTATGCCCTTGTAGCCCTCGGTTACACCATGGTGTACGGCATCATTGGCCTGATCAATTTTGCCCACGGCGAAATTCTTATGGTGGGCGCGATGGTGGCCTGGTCACTGGCTACCGCCCTGCAGGATCACGGTCTGCCGCCCTGGCTGCTTCTGCTGCTGTGCATGGTCGTCGCGTCTGCGGCTTGCGCCACACTGAACTTCGTGATCGAAAAAGTGGCCTACCGGCCGCTGCGCAATTCGCCGCGTCTGTCGCCACTGATCACCGCCATGGGCATGTCGCTGCTGCTGCAGACGCTGGCCATGATCATCTGGCGGCCCAACCCCAAGCCCTTCCCGTCCATCCTGCCGCTGGATGTGATTTCCCTGTGGACGGACGGCCCTGTCATCACCAACACGCAGATCATGATCCTGGCACTGACGGCTTTCGTGCTGGGTGGGCTGCAGTGGCTGGTCAACAGCACCAAGCTGGGCCGGGCCATGCGCGCCACGGCCGAGAACCCCCGCGTCGCCGGTCTGATGGGGGTCAAGCCCGATACCGTCATCTCGGCGACCTTCATCATCGGTGCTGTGCTGGCCGCGCTGGCCGGCATCATGTGGGCGTCCAACTACGGCACCGTGCAGCACACCATGGGCTTCCTGCCGGGTCTCAAAGCCTTCACGGCGGCGGTGGTGGGGGGCATTGGCAACCTGTCCGGCGCCATGGTGGGCGGCCTGCTGCTGGGCCTGGTCGAAGCGCTGGGCGCCGGTTATCTGGGCCAGCTGACCAACGGGGTGTTTGGCAGCCAGTACGTGGACGTGCTCTCCTTCCTGATGCTGATTCTGGTGCTGACCCTGCGGCCGTCCGGTCTGATGGGCGAACGCGTGGCCGACCGCGCCTGACAGGAGAAACCCATGACAAACAGCAAAACCTCCAAACTGGTTCTCTTTGTGATCGCGGCCATCGCGCTGGCGGCACTGCCGCTGGTCGTCGGCCACTTCGGCCAGGGCTATGTGCGCGTGATGGCGCTGGCGCTGCTCTACGTGATGCTGGCGCTGGGCCTGAACATCGTGGTGGGCTACGCCGGTCTGCTCGATTTGGGCTACGTCGCGTTTTATGCCATCGGCGCCTACATGTACGCCTGGCTGTCCTCGCCGCACCTGACCAAGAACTTCGCCTGGATTGCGGCCATGTTCCCCAATGGCCTGCATCTGCCCATCCTGCTGGTGATCCCGATGGCGGCGCTGCTGGCCGGGATGCTGGGCATGCTGCTGGGCGCACCCACGCTCAAGCTGCGCGGCGACTACCTGGCCATCGTGACGCTGGGCTTTGGCGAGATCATCCGCATCTTCATGAACAACATGGAGCAGCCGATCAACCTGACCAATGGCCCGCGCGGCATAGACCAGATCGATCCGCTGCACCTGGGCGGCTTCAATTTCGGGCAGACGCAGCACCTGGGCAGCCTCACCATCACCTCGGTCGAGATGTATTACTACCTCTTCCTGGTGCTGGCGGTATTCTGCGTGATCATCAGCTCGCGGCTGGAGCGCTCCCGCATCGGCCGCGCCTGGATGGCCATCCGCGAGGATGAAATCGCCGCCAAGGCGATGGGCCTGAACACGCGCAACCTCAAGCTCGCCGCTTTCGGCATGGGCGCGACGTTTGGCGGCGTGTCCGGCGCCATGTTCGCATCCTTCCAAGGCTTCATCTCGCCGGAATCGTTCAGCCTGATGGAGTCCATCATGATCGTCGCCATGGTCGTGCTGGGCGGTATTGGCCACATTCCGGGCGTCGTCATTGGCGCCATCCTGCTGGCCGCGCTGCCCGAACTGCTGCGCTACATGCTGGGCGATCTGCAGAGCATGACTGGGGGCCGCATTGATACGGCCATCGTGCGCCAGCTGCTGATTGCGCTGGCCATGATCACCGTCATGCTGGTGCGCCCGCGCGGCCTGTGGCCCTCCAAAGAGCACGGCAAGGCCGCGCCCGTCAAAACCGCCTGAGGACTGCGTCATGACTGACACCCAAACTGCTCCTGAAGTCCTCAAGGTCACCAACGTTTCCAAGCGTTTCGGCGGCCTCCAGGCCCTGTCCGGCGTCGGCATCACCATCCGCAAGGGCCAGGTTTTTGGCCTGATCGGCCCCAACGGTGCTGGCAAGACGACTTTCTTCAACGTCATCACCGGGCTGTACACGCCCGATTCGGGCACTTTCGAGCTGGGCGGTAAGCCCTACCAGCCCACGGCGGTGCACGAGGTGGCCAAGACCGGCATCGCGCGCACCTTCCAGAACATCCGCCTCTTTGGCGAGATGACGGCGCTGGAGAACGTCATGGTCGGGCGCCACGTGCGCACGGGCTCTGGCATCCTGGGGGCCATCCTGCGCACGCCGTCCTTCCTGCGCGAAGAGGCCGAGATCCGCGACCGCGCCCAGGAGCTGCTGGATTACGTGGGCATCGGCAATATGTCGCAGCTGCGCGCCCGTACGCTGTCTTACGGCGACCAGCGCCGTCTGGAGATCGCCCGAGCGCTGGCCACCGATCCGCACCTGATCGCCCTGGACGAGCCTGCCGCCGGCATGAACGGCACCGAGAAAGTCGTGCTGCGCGAGCTGATCGACCGCATCCGCAACGACGGCCGCACCATCCTGCTGATCGAGCACGACGTGAAGCTGGTGATGGGTCTGTGCGACCGCGTCACCGTGCTGGATTACGGCAAGCAGATCGTGGAAGGAACCCCGGCTGAGGTGCAGCGCAACGAGCAGGTGATCGAGGCCTATCTGGGCGCCGGTCACGCGGCCCACTGACGAGACGGGAACAGGACGTCCCTTATGACCAATCAAGCATCCCCATCCTCTTCCAGCGCCCCGGTGCTGCTCAAGGCCACCGACCTGCGCGTGGCCTACGGCGGCATCCAGGCCGTCAAAGGCATCAGCTTTGAAGTTCGCCAGGGCGAACTCGTCAGCCTGATCGGCGCCAACGGCGCGGGCAAGACGACGACGCTCAAGGCCGTCACCGGCACCCAGCCCATCCTGTCGGGCACCATCGAGTCCATGGGTCAGAGCATCGCCCGCCAGGGCCCCTGGGATCTGGTCCGCCAGGGCCTGGTGATGGTGCCTGAAGGGCGCGGCACCTTCACGCGCATGACCATCACCGAAAACCTGCAGATGGGCGCCTACATCCGCAACGACAAGCAGGGCATTCTGGATGACATCGACAAGGTGTTCGCCATTTTCCCGCGCCTGAAAGAGCGCCGCAACCAGCTCGCAGGCACCATGTCGGGTGGCGAGCAGCAGATGCTGGCCATGGGCCGCGCCCTGATGACCCAGCCCAAGGTGCTGCTGCTGGACGAGCCTTCCATGGGCCTGTCGCCCATCATGGTCGACAAGATTTTCGAGGTGGTCGCCGATATTCACCAGCGCGGCGTGACCGTGCTGCTGGTCGAGCAGAACGCCACGCGCGCCCTGCAACTGGCCGACCGGGGTTACGTGATGGATTCGGGCGAAGTGACCATGACGGGCACCGGCCACGATCTGCTCAGCGACCCACGCGTGCGCGCCGCTTATCTGGGTGAGTGAGGTGGGCGCATGACCGCGACTCTCGGGTCCTGAAATATAAAACCCGGCACCGCAAGGTGGCCGGGTTTTTTGTGGGCGGGCCAGGCGTGCCGGGTGGGGGGACACGGGCGCCGCACAGGCAATCAGTGCTGCAGGATCTTGCCCAGGAAATCCTTGGTGCGAGCCTGACGGGCGTCGGGGTTCTGGAAGAACTCGTCGCGCGAGCAGTCTTCCAGGATGCGGCCGCCCACGTCCATGAAAATCACCCGGCTGGCCACTTTGCGCGCAAAGCCCATTTCGTGCGTGACGCACATCATGGTCATGCCTTCGTTGGCCAGGCCCACCATCACGTCCAGCACTTCGCCGACCATTTCCGGGTCCAGCGCCGAGGTGGGTTCGTCAAACAGCATGACGATGGGGTCCATGGACAGCGCCCGTGCAATCGCCACGCGCTGCTGCTGGCCGCCGGACAGCTGTCCGGGGAACTTGTCCTTGTGCGCCATCAGGCCCACACGGTCCAGCATTTTCAGACCGCGCGCGGCGGCGTCACTCGGGTTGCGGCCCAGCACCTTGACCTGCGCCTGCGTCAGGTTCTCGGTCACCGACAGGTGGGGGAAGAGCTCGAAATGCTGGAACACCATGCCCACGCGTGAGCGCAGCTTGGGCAGGTTGGTTTTGGGGTCGTGCACAGCAACGCCGTCGACGAAAATCTCGCCCTTCTGGAAGGGCTCCAGCGCGTTGATGGTCTTGATCAGCGTGGATTTGCCTGAGCCCGACGGGCCGCAGACCACCACCACTTCACCCTTGGCGATCTGCGTGGTGCACTCGTTGAGCACCTGCACCTTGCCATACCATTTGGAAACCTGTTTGAGTTCGATCATGACTGCTCCAGGCCATCAGCGGATGATGGCAATCTTCTTGTTCAGGCGTTTGACCAGCGTGGACAGGCCAAAACAGATGACGAAATACACCACGGCGGCGATCAGGTAGGCCTCCACCGGGCGGCCCAGGTTCTTGCCGGCCGTCTCGAAGCCCTTGAGCAGGTCGTAGGCGCCAATGGCATAAACCAGCGAGGTGTCCTGGAACAGGATGATGGTCTGCGTCAGGAACACCGGCAGCATGTTGCGGAAGGCCTGCGGCAGCACCACCAGCTGCATGTTCTGGCTGTAGGTCATGCCCAGCGCCTGCCCGGCGTGGATCTGCCCGCGCGGGATGGACTGGATACCCGCCCGCACGATCTCGGAGAAATACGCTGCCTCGAAAGCGATGAAGGTGATGATGGCGGAAGGCTCGGCGCCCAGCGGGCGGCCCAGCAGGAAAGGCATCAGCAGGAAGAACCACAGGATCACCATCACCAGCGGGATCGAGCGCATGCCGTTGACATAAACGGTGGCTGGAATGGCCAGCACCGCTTTCCCTGACAGACGCATCAGCGCCAGCACCGTGCCCAGCGCGACGCCGCCCAGGGTGGCGATCAGCGTCAGCTGGATGCTGAACCAGAAGCCCTTGCTGACGTACTGGGAGAGCAGGTCCCAGTTCAGTACGCTCCAGTCGAGTGTCATGTCAGTGTCCTCCGCCCATGCCGCCCGCAGCGACAAAGCCCGGCACGCGTGCGCGCTTCTCGATGAAGGCCATCACGCGGTTGATGAACAGCGCCGTGATGATGTAGAGCGTGGTCACCGCCAGATAGACCTCGATGCCGCGCGAGGTCTCTTCCTGCACCTGCATGGCGTACATGGTCAGCTCGGCGATGGACACCGCAAAAGCCACCGACGAGTTCTTGACGATGTTCATCGTCTCGCTGGTCAGCGGCGGAATGATGATGCGGAAAGCCATGGGCAGCAGCACATAACGGTAGGTCTGAAAGGTGGTGAAACCCATGGCCATGCCCGCATAGCGCTGGCCCTTGGGCAGCGAGAACACACCCGCACGCACCTGCTCGGCAATGCGCGCCGAGGTGAAAAAGCCCAGTGCAAACACCACCATCACGAAGCCGGGAATGGCCTGCAGCGAGGGGAAAATGGCCGGCAGCGCGTAGTACCACAGGAACAGCTGGACCAGCAGCGGGATGTTGCGGAACAGCTCGACCCAGGCGTCACCGATGAAGACCAGCAGGCGGTTGCCCTGCAGCGTGCGCAGCGCGCCCACCAGCGTGCCGACAATCAGCGCGACGGCCAGCGCCGAGAAGGCCACTTTGGCCGTCCAGCCCCAGGCCGACAGCAGCCAGTCGAGGTAAGTGTAATCCTGACCCTTGCCCAGGCAGCTGGCGACCAGCTCCCCGGTGATGGTGTCATTGCAGATGAAGTGCCAGTCCAGGGCCATGGCGATTCCTTCAGAACATCAGGCGCAGCAAAAGAAAATCCCCGCAGGGGCTGTCAGACAGCTCCTGGGGGATGCTGGAGCCAGAATCACTTGGCTGCTGCGTAGTCCTCAGCCGGCTTGTCGTTGGGGCTGGCGATGACCTTTTTCATGTTCTCGGACATCGGCAGGTTCAGCTTCACGCCTTTGGGCGGGATGGGGTTCAGAAACCACTTGGTGTAGAGCTTTTCCAGCTCACCGCTCTTGGCCAGCGCGACGATGGTGTCGTCAGCGGCTTTCTTGATGCCTGCGTCGTCCTTGCGGAACATGATGGCGATGGGCTCCACGCTCAGCGGCGCGCCAACGATCTTGAACTCGGCCGGGTTGGGCGAGTTGGCGATGTTGCCCGCCAGCAGCGAACCGTCCATCACGAAGGCGTCGGCGCGGCCTGACGACAGCAGCAGGAAGCTGTCTGCGTGGTCTTTGCCAAACACTTCCTTGAAGTCGATGCCACGGGCGCGTTCGTTCTTGCGCAGCGTCTGCACCGAGGTCGTGCCGGTGGTGGTCGCCACCGTCTTGCCATTCAGGTCGGCGATGCCGTTGATGCCCGAGCTGGCCTTGACCGCAACGCGCACTTCCTCGACGAAGGTGGTGTCGGCGAAGGCTACGTCTTTCTGGCGGGTCAGGTTGTTGGTGGTGGAACCACACTCGAGGTCCACGGTGCCGTTCTGCACCAGCGGGATGCGGTTCTGCGAGGTGACGGGCTGGTACTTGACCGTCAGCTTTTTGCCGACCTGTTTTTCGATGTTGTCGATGATGCGCTGGCAGATTTCGACGTGGTAGCCGGTGTACTTGCCGTCGCCCAGCGTGTAAGACAGGGCGCCGGACGAGTCGCGCACGCCCATGGTGATGGTGCCGGATTCCTTGACCTTGTCCAGGGTGGACGCAGGCTGGGCGATGGCCGAGGTGGCGGCCGCCAGCAGGGCAACAGTGAACAGGCTTTTCTGGAACATGGCAGTTCTCCTTGAAAGAATAAAACGGATCCGTGGGCAGAGTCAGGCTGCGAATGCAGCGCAGTATAGTGATGGGAGACGTCAGTTTCGCGCAAGGCCGCCTTCGGCCAGGGAAAGCCCCTGGTCAGACCGCTGAATCAGGGCCCCGCGCGCGATCGGCGTGAAACTGCGCGCGCCAGGCGTCAAAGGTGCCCGCGTCGAGTGCGTCGCGCATCTCCTGCATCAGGTTCAGGTAGTAGTGCAGGTTGTGCACGGTGGTCAGCATGGGGCCCAGCATCTCGCCGCAGCGGTCCAGGTGGTGCAGATAGGCGCGCGAGAATTGCGCGCAGGTGCTGCAGGTGCAGCTCAGGTCGATGGGGCGCTCGTCGGTCTTGTAGCGCGCATTGCGCAGGCGCAGATCGCCAAAGCGGGTGAACAGGTGGCCATTGCGCGCGTTGCGCGTGGGCATCACGCAGTCGAACATGTCCACGCCCTGCGACACGCCTTCGACCAGATCTTCGGGCGTGCCCACGCCCATCAGGTAGCGCGGTTTGTGCGCGGGCAGCTGGTGCGCGATGTGGGCCTGAATGCGCTGCATGTCCTCTTTGGGCTCGCCCACCGACAGGCCGCCGATGGCGTAGCCGGGCAGATCCAGCTCGGCCAGCCCGGCCAGCGAGGCGTCGCGCAGGCCCTCGAACATGCCGCCCTGGACGATGCCAAACAGCGCGTTGGGGTTCTCCAGCCGCGCGAATTCGTCCTGGCAGCGCTTGGCCCAGCGCAGGCTGAGTTCCATGCTGGCGCGTGCTTCGCGCTCGGTGGTGATCTGCCCTTTGGTTTCGTAGGGCGTGCACTCGTCGAACTGCATGACGATGTCCGAGTTGAGCACCGTCTGGATCTGCATGCTGGTTTCGGGCGTCAGGAAGAGCTTGTCGCCGTTGACGGGGCTGGCGAATTTCACGCCTTCTTCGCTGATCTTGCGCATGGCGCCCAGTGACCAGACCTGGAAACCGCCCGAATCGGTCAGGATGGGTTTGTCCCAGGCCTCGAAGCGGTGCAGGCCGCCGAACTGGCGCATCACGTCCAGCCCCGGACGCAGCCACAGATGAAAGGTGTTGCCCAGAATGATCTGCGCGTTCATGGCGCGCAGGCTGTCGGGCGCCACGCCCTTGACGGTGCCGTAAGTGCCTACCGGCATGAAAATGGGCGTCTGCACCACACCGTGGTTGAGCGTCAGCGTGCCGCGCCGCGCCTTGCCGTGGGTTTTGAGAAGCTGGAAGTTGAGCATGGCCAGAAAAAGGAGGTGAACTGCGCAAAAAAGGGGGCCGTGGCCCAGCAGCGCAGAAGTATCGCCGATCTTGGCCTCAGCCCGTGTTCCCCGCATTCACCCAGCCCCAGCGCTGCGCCAGTTCGGGCTGGTGGGCCAGCGGCAGGCTGATCTGCAGGGTGACGCTGGCGTCGAAAAGGCGCTCCAGAATCTGGCCGTCGAGCGCGGCGAGTTCGCGCTCGAAAGGGGCCAGGCGCGCGTAGTCCAGCCGCACCTGGCCCAGCGCCTGGGCGATCCAGGGCTGGCTGCCCGCCGCGTCCAGCGCCAGGCGCGCGGTGCCCGCGTAGGCGCGCACGAGGCCCCCGGTGCCCAGCTTGATGCCGCCAAAGTAGCGCACGACAGCGAGGGCGGTGTTGATGAGCTCGCGGCCTTCCAGCAGCTGCAGCACGGGTTTGCCGGCTGTGCCGCTGGGCTCGCCCGCGTCCGAAAAGCGCTGCTGCAGGCCTTGCGGGCTCAGGCGCCGCCAGGCGTGGGCGATGTGGCGCGCATCGGGGTACTGCGCCTGGACGCCGTCCAGGAAATCCTGCGTGGCCTGCGCGCTGTCGCAGGGCTGGACCAGCGCGATGAAGCGCGATTTGCTGATGATCTGCTGCGCCTGCGCAGCCTGCACCAGCACGCAGTGCGGCATGGCGGGGCGCGGCCGCTCAGGCGTGGTCGCGCAGCCAGCGGGCGGCGTCCAGCGCGAAATAGGTCAGTACGCCATCGGCGCCCGCGCGGCGGAAGGCCATCAGCGATTCCATCATCACCGCGTCGTGATCCAGCCAGCCGTTGGCGGCGGCGGCCTTGTGCATGGCGTATTCGCCGCTGACCTGGTAGGCGTAGGTCGGCACGGCAAAGGCGTCCTTGACGCGGCGCACCACGTCCAGATAGGGCATGCCCGGCTTGACCATGACCATGTCAGCGCCTTCGGCCAGGTCCTGGGCCACTTCGCGCAGGGCCTCGTCGCTGTTGGCCGGATCCATCTGGTAGGTTTTCTTGTCGCTTTTGCCCAAGTTGCCGCTACTGCCGACCGCATCGCGGAAGGGGCCGTAGTAGCTGCTGGCGAACTTGGCGCTGTAGGCCATGATGGCGGTGTGAATCTGCCCGGCGCCTTCCAGCGTCTGGCGGATGGCGCCGACGCGGCCGTCCATCATGTCGCTGGGCGCGACGATGTCGGCCCCGGCCTGCGCCTGCACCAGCGCCTGCTGGCGCAGCACAGCCAGGGTTTCGTCGTTCAGGACGTAGCCACTGGCGTCGATCAGGCCGTCCTGGCCGTGGCTGGTGTAGGGGTCCAGCGCCACGTCGGTCAGCAGGGCGATCTGGGGAAAGCGCTCCTTCACCGCGCGCAGCACGGTGGGCACCAGGCCTTCGGGGTTGAGCGCCTCGGCGCCGTCAGGCGTTTTGCGGCTGGCGTCGATCACGGGGAAGAGCGCCAGCACGTTCACGCCCAGTTCGGCGCAGCTTTCGGCCACGCGCAGCAGGCCGTCCAGGCTGTGGCGGCTGACGCCGGGCATGCTGGTCACGGGCTCGCTGCGGCCGCTGCCCTCCAGCACGAAAACGGGGTAGATGAGGTGATCGGCGCTCAGGCTGTTTTCGCGCGTCAGCGCACGCAGCGTGGGCGTGCGGCGCAGGCGGCGCGGGCGGGCGGCGGGGTAGAGAGCGGCGGCGGGAGCGGAAAAATCAGTCATGGCAGAAACTTGGGCAGAGATGACGGCATTATCGCGCTGGCCGCTGCGCAGCGTCAGTCCTCGCCCAGGAAGCCGCCGCTCTGGTGCGCCCACAGGCGCGCGTAAATGCCGCCCAGCGCCAGCAGGCTGGCGTGGTCGCCTTCCTCGGCGATGCGGCCTTCGTCGAGCACGATCAGGCGGTCCATGGCGGCGATGGTGGACAGGCGGTGCGCGATGGCGATCACCGTTTTGCCTTCCATGAGCTGGTCCAGGCTGGCCTGGATGGCGACTTCAACCTCGCTGTCCAGCGCGCTGGTGGCCTCGTCCAGCACCAGCACCGGCGCGTCCTTCAGAATGACGCGGGCGATGGCGATGCGCTGGCGCTGGCCGCCCGACAGCTTCACGCCGCGCTCGCCCACATGCGCGTCAAAGCCGGTGCGGCCCTTGGCGTCGGCCAGGTTGGGGATGAAGGCCGAGGCCTGCGCGCGCGCTGCGGCTTCGACCATCTCGGCCTCGCTGGCGTCCGGGCGGCCGTAGAGGATGTTGTCGCGCACCGAGCGGTGCAGCAGCGAAGTGTCCTGCGTGACCATGCCGATGTGCGCGCGCAGGCTGTCCTGGCTGACGGTGCGGATGTCCTGGCCGTCGATCAGGATGCGGCCGCTTTCGGGGTCGTAAAAGCGCAGCAGCAGGTTGACCAGCGTGGATTTGCCCGCGCCGGAGCGCCCGATCAGGCCGATTTTTTCGCCCGGGCGTATGGTCAGATCCAGGCCATCGACCACCGCCTGTTTGCCGCCGTAGGCGAAGGTCACGGCCTCGAAGCGGACCTCGCCGTGCGGCACGGTCAGGGGCTGGGCTTGGGGGGCATCGACCACGGTGTGCGGACGGCTCAGGGTGTTGATGCCGTCCTGCACGGTGCCGATGTTCTCGAACAGCGAGCTCATCTCCCACATCACCCAGTGCGACATGCCGTTCAGGCGCAGCGCCATGGCGGTTGCAGCGGCCACCGCGCCCACGCCCACAGCGCCTTGCCCCCACAGCGCCAGCGCCACACCGGCGGTTCCGGCGACCAGCGCGATGCTCAGGGCGTGGTTGACGACCTCGACTGCGCTGACCAGGCGCATCTGGCTGTGCGCGGTCTGCATGAATTCCTGCATGGCGCTTTTGGCGAAATCGGCCTCGCGGCGCGCGTGCGAGAACAGCTTCACCGTGGTGATGTTGGTGTAAGCGTCGGTGACGCGGCCCGTCATGAGCGAGCGCGCATCGGCCTGCGCGCGCCCCACACGGCCCAGGCGCGGGACGAAATAGGACAGCGCCAGCACATACAGCGTCAGCCAGAGGGCAAACGGCAGCACCAGCCACAGATCGAAACCGCCCAGCACCGCGACCAGAGTGACGAAGTAAATGGTGACGAAGACCAGGATGTCGCCCAGGATGAACCAGCAGTCGCGCACCGCCAGCGCCGTCTGCATCACCTTGGCGGCGACGCGTCCGGCGAACTCGTCCTGGTAAAAGCCCATACTCTGCGCCAGCATCAGGCGGTGGAAACGCCAGCGCAGCCGCATCGGAAAGTTGGCCGCCAGCACCTGGTGCTTGATCAGCGTGCCCAGCGCCACCAGCACCGTGCTGGCCAGCAGCAGCACCACAAGGCCGACCAGCGTGGCGCCCTTGTCGTCCCACAGCCTGGCGGGGTCCAGGTGGCCCAGCCAGTCGACCAGCTGGCCCATCAGCGCGAACAGCACGGCCTCGAACACGCCGACCAGTGCGGTGCACAGTGTCATGGCGGCCAGCCAGCGGCGGCTGCCTTTGGCGCAGTCCCATAAAAAGGCAAAAAAGCCCGTGGGAACGGGCTGCTGTTGGGCGCTGGTGAGCGGCGCATCGTCGGGGTATGGCCAGAGCTGTCGCTCGAAGGCCTGCCCCAGACGGCGGGCAAGGGCTGAAATCATGGTCTCTTCATTTGCGGGGGATGGCGAAGGATAT
Organism: Amphibiibacter pelophylacis; assembly: GCF_037688875.1. NCBI lineage: Bacteria > Pseudomonadati > Pseudomonadota > Betaproteobacteria > Burkholderiales > Sphaerotilaceae > Amphibiibacter > Amphibiibacter pelophylacis. The sequence goes on along the minus strand of NZ_JAWDIE010000013.1, from coordinate 12,322 downwards.
TGTGATTCACCTGCTGGATGTCGCGATAACCGCACAAAGCCATGGTGACATCGAGCTCTTTGTGAATGATTTCCAGGGCTTTGGTCACCCCGGCCTCGCCCATGGCGCCCAGGCCGTACAGGAAAGCGCGGCCGATCATCGTGCCTTTGGCGCCCAGCGCCCAAGCCTTGAGCACGTCCTGGCCCGAGCGGATGCCGCTGTCCATCCAGACCTCGATGCGGTCGCCCACCGCCGAAACGATCTCCGGCAGGATCTCGATGGCGGGTGCCGCGCCGTCCAGCTGGCGGCCGCCGTGGTTGGAGACGATCAGCGCGTCGGCGCCGGAGTTGGCCGCCAGCACGGCGTCATCGGCGTCCAGAATGCCCTTGATGATGAGCTTGCCGCCCCACTGGTCCTTCACCCACTGCACGTCGTCCCAGTTCAGGCTGGGGTCGAACTGGTCGGCGGTCCAGCTGGACAGCGAGGACATGTTCTCCACGCCCGTGACGTGACCGACGATGTTGCGGAACTCGCGGCGCTGCGTTTTGGCCATGCCCAGGCACCAGCGCGGCTTGGTCGCCATGTTCAGGATGTTGCGCACCGTGAGCTTCGGGGGCGCGGACAGGCCGTTTTTCAGATCCTTGTGGCGCTGGCCCAGAATCTGCAGATCCAGCGTCAGCACCAGCGCCGAGCACTGCGCGGCTTTGGCGCGCTGGATCAGGCGCGACATGAAATCGCGGTCCTTCATCATGTACAGCTGGAACCAGAAGGGCTTTTGCGTGTACGAGGCCACGTCCTCGATCGAGCAGATGCTCATGGTGGACAGGCAGAAAGGCACGCCGAATTTTTCCGCGGCGCGCGCGGCCAGAATCTCGCCGTCGGCGTGCTGCATCCCTGTCAGGCCCGTGGGTGCCAGCGCCACCGGCATGCGCACCGGCAGGCCAACCATGGTAGTGGCCGTGCTGCGGTTCGTCATGTCCACGGCCACGCGCTGGCGCAGCTGGATGTCCTGGAAGGCGCTGGTGTTGCTGCGGTAGGTGTGCTCCGTCCACGAGCCCGAATCGGCGTAGTCGTAGAACATGCGCGGCACGCGGCGCTGGGCCAGGCGGCGCAGGTCTTCGATGTTGGTGATGGTCGGGTTGCAGCAGGGCAGCATGGAATGTCTCCTTGGGATGTTGTTGGAATGAAGTTATTCAGGCCGCTGCTTCAGGCCCCCGCCAGGCGCGCCTGGTGGCGGGCGATCTGCTCGCGCACGCGCACCGGGGCGGTGCCACCCACGACCTGGCGGGCGGACAGCGAGCCCTCCAGCGTCAGCACGGACAGCACGTCGTCGCCGACCTGCGGGTGCAGCGCTTTCAGGTCAGCCAGCGGCAGTTCGGCCAGGTCCAGGCCGCGTTCCATCGCCAGCTTGACGCCGTGCGCGACCACCTCGTGCGCGTCGCGGAAAGGCACACCGTGCTTGACCAGGTGGTCGGCCAGATCGGTCGCGGTGGCGTAGCCCTTGAGCGCCGCGCTGCGCATGGCCTCGGGCTGGACCGTCAGGCCCGGGTTTTTCGGATCGACATCGCCGGTCGCCGGATCGATGGCGCCGCCGACCATTTCGGCCATGATGCGCAGCGTGTCGCGCACCGTGTCCACGGTGTCGAACAGCGGCTCCTTGTCTTCCTGGTTGTCCTTGTTGTAGGCCAGCGGCTGACCCTTCATCAGGGTGATCAGGCCCATCAGGTGGCCCACCACGCGGCCCGATTTGCCGCGCGCCAGTTCGGCCACGTCGGGGTTGCGCTTCTGCGGCATGATCGAGCTGCCGGTGCAGTAGCGGTCGGACAGGTTGATGAAGGCGAAGTTCTGGCTCATCCACAGAACAATCTCTTCGGCCAGGCGCGACACGTGCACCATGACCAGCGAGCCAAAGGCGGTGAATTCGATGGCGAAATCGCGGTCGCTGACGGCGTCCAGACTGTTTTCGCACAGCGCATCAAAGCCCAGCTCGGCGGCGACGCTGGCGCGGTCCAGCGCGTAGCTGGTGCCCGCCAGAGCGGCCGCGCCCAGCGGCAGGCGGTTGACGCGCTTGCGCAGGTCGGCCAGGCGCTCGGCGTCACGCGCAAACATCTCGACATAAGCCAGCAGGTGGTGCGCAAAGCTGACCGGCTGCGCCACCTGCATGTGCGTGAAGCCCGGCAGGATCACGTCCACGCTGCGTTCGGCCACGCGCAGCAGCGCCAGCTGCATGGCCGCCAGCAGCGAGGCCAGGCCGTCGATCTCGTCGCGCAGCCACAGGCGGATGTCGGTGGCGACCTGGTCGTTGCGGCTGCGCCCGGTGTGCAGGCGCTTGCCCGCATCGCCCACGCGCTGCGTCAGCGCGGCTTCGATGTTGAGGTGGACGTCCTCCAGGATCAGCTTCCATTCGAAGCGACCGGCTTCGATCTCGGTGGCGATGTCGGCCAGACCGCGCTCGATGTCGGCCACGTCCTGGGCAGAAATCAGCCCCTGGCGGCCCAGCATGCGCGCGTGCGCCAGCGAGCCCCGGATGTCGGCGCGCCACAGGCGCTGGTCGAAGCCGACGCTGGCGGTGTAGCGCTGGACGAGCTCGCTCATGGGTTCGGAAAACAGCGCGGACCAGCCTTGGTCCTTGCGCTGCAGCTGGCTGTCAGAAGATGCGTTCATGGTTCTCGGGGGCGTTGTACGTTGTGCGTGATTCGGGCGGATCTTCAACCAGGCAGGCCGTCCACCCAGTCCTGCTGGCGGCGCATGTGCGCCAGTTTGTCGATGCGGCCGTGGCGGATCTCGGTCAGCGTGCGCTGAAGATCGCCCAGCGTCAGCGGTTCGCGGCGCGGCGCCGTCCAGCACCAGCCGATCACGTCCAGCACTTCGTCACACAGGCTCGGGGCCATTTCGGCGAAGGCCTGCGGATCGACGGGCAGGGCGCGCAGTTCGCGACCCCGCCAGCGCAGCCAGGCCATGGCGATGGCCAGCATCACCAGCGTCCAGACCAGCACCACCGCGCCCCACAGATAAGGGCTGGCGCGCTGCAGTAAGCGGGTGATCTGGCCGTCCATGGCCTGTATCGTGTCGTAAGTCAGGCTGCTGCCCAGCGCCAGAAGTTCGCGGGCGACCCAGTACCACAGCGCCGCAAGAACAGCCACGCCGATCAGGGCAAAGGCGCGGTGCGGCAGCGCCTGGCGGTTGATCTGCGCGCGCAGTCGCTGGCTGTCGGTCCGGACCTGATCAACGGCCAGGTTTTCAGGTTTCGCATCGGGATCGGTCATGGCGGGGAAGCCGTCGCGGCGCAGTATTGGTCAGACCATTCTAGCCGCAGCCCGCCGCGACTCAAGCCCCCCGCTAAAATTCGTCAGCATCCCGGACACACCATGCCCTCGTCACCTTCACCCGCTGCCGCGCTCTACCGCCCCGCCCTGGCGCAGGCGACGGGCCTGCTGCGCGCGCTGGCGCTGACGCTGGGCAGCAGCGTGCTGGCCCTGCTGGCCATGGCGGACGGGCGGCCCACGCTGGACGTTCTGGCCGCCAGCGGCTTCGCGCTGTGGCGCATCCTGGTCGGCACGCTGCTGGTCTGGCTGGGGCTGGCCGCCAGCCAGCGCCTGTGGCCGGCCTGGCCGCCCCGGGTGCGCTGGGGCGGGCTGCTGCTGCTGTGCGCGCTGGTGGCGCTGGGGGTGGACACGGCGGGGGGCCTGATCCAGATTCCGCCGCAGCCCCTGCTGGCTGTGGCACTGGCCTGGGCCTGGGCGACGCCGCTGGCGCTGTGGCAGGACGCTGCCCTGCGCGTGCAGCCGCCGCTGGAAGCGCAGCGCCGCCTGGACGAGCTGCAGGCGCGCATCCGGCCGCACTTTCTGTTTAACACGCTCAACAGCGCGCTGGCGCTGGTCACGCTGGACCCGCCGCGCGCCGAGCGCGTGCTGGAAGACCTGTCCGACCTGATCCGCGCCACGCTGGACCAGCCCGCCAGCGCTGTCACCCTGGCCGACGAGCTGCGTCTGGGCCACCAGTATCTGGACATCGAAACCCTGCGCTTTGGCGACGGCCGCTTGCGGGTTCAGTGGACGGTCGACGAATCTGTCACCCACGCCCGCCTGCCCGCGCTGACGCTGCAGCCGCTGCTGGAAAACGCCGTGCGCCACGGCGTCGATCCCGATCCGGCGGGGGGGGAGATCCGGGTTCAGGTGCGTCGCCACCTGGGCGCAGCCGAGGTGCTGATCCGCAACTCGCGGCCCGACCCGGCGCTGCCTGCGCCGCCCCCCGGGCGCGGCATGGCGCTGGACAATGTGCGCCAGCGCCTGCGCCTGATGCACGACCTGGCTGCTGCGCTGGACGTGCGTCAGGCCGCCGATCACTTTGAAGTGCGGCTGGTGCTGCCGCTGGACGCATGAGCGCCGCGCCCGCTTCTACCGCCCCCGCTGCCGCCGCGCCCGTTGCGCTGCTGGTGGACGACGAACCGCTGGCCCGCGCCCGTCTGGCCCACCTGCTGAGCGAGGCCCAGCCCGGCCTGCGCCTGATCGAAGCCGCCAGTGCGCACGAGGCCCAGAGCCTGCTGGGCGAGCCTGGGCTGGCGCTGATCTTCCTGGACATCCACATGCCGGGGCTGGATGGCATGAGCTGGCTGGCGCAGATGACCCCGATGTCGCCTGAACTTCGCCCGGCCGTGGTGCTGGTCAGCGCCGACCCGGCCCAGGCGCTGCGCGCTTTCGAGCTGGACGCGCTGGACTATCTGACCAAGCCCGTGCGCCGCGAACGCCTGGCGCAGTGTCTGGACAAATGGCGCCGCCAGATCGCCGGGGCTGCCGTGCCCCGGCCGGCCGATGGGGCGGGCGATCTGCAGGTGCTGCTGCAGGACAGCCAGCGCGTGCTGCGCCTGCCGCTGGCCGAGGTGCTGTACTGGCGCGCCGACAGCAAGCTGCTGGAGTTGCAGACCACCACCGCGCGTCATCTGCTGGACGGCAGCCTGCAGGCCTGGCAGGACCACCTGGGCGACCGCGTGCTGCGCGTGCACCGCAACATGCTGGTGCCGGTGCATGCGCTGCGTCAGCTCAAGGCCAGTTCGCAGGGCTGGATCCTGCAGATTCAGGCGGGCACTGCGCCCGCCTGCTGGGTGCCGGTGTCGCGCCGCCAGCTCGCGGCGGTCAAGGCAGCGCTGGGCGCGTCCTGAAGGCGGCCTGCGGGGGGAGGGGGTTCAGCCGCCGCGCACCTGCGCCAGAATCTGCTGCAGGTTGAGCGTGCGGGCGCGCTCCTGCATCTGCGGCAGGTATTCGCTGCGCAGGCTCTGCGCGCTGGCCGTCATGTCACTGAAAGCGGCTTTCAGCGACGCCCCATCCAGCTGGCGCCCGCCCGCGTAATAGCGCCAGGCGACGTGGCCCAGCGCGTAGGTGCTCACAAACGACATCGCCGAACTGGCCGTCTGCTGGCCCACGCCCCGGCCCAGTTTGCCGCCCAGCGAACCCAGCAGGCCGCCCAGCAGCTTGCGCCCGAACTGCTCGACGTATTGCGAGGTCAGCCCCACACCCACCGTGGCCAGGAAATCCTTGATGTGGCCGCGATCCATCTCGTAGCCGTGCGCCTGGCCCACGCGGTACACCAGCCGCGTCTGCAGGGGAATGATGGCCATGCTGGCCAGGGTTTCGGGCAGCAGTTCCAGCGCCCCGTTCAATATGGAAGCGTTCAGGATCATGCTGCGCAGCTCGGTGGCGGGCAGGCTGCTGGGCCGCTCGCCGCTGCTGGCGGGCTGCGGCGAGCGGCCCGCATCGCCCGTCCCTGTGGCGTCGCTGCCCGCCCCCGTCTGCGGGGCGAGCACCAGCGGCCAGGGGCCGTCCAGTGGCGCGTCGGCCAGCGCCGCCTGCTGGGCCACGGCGTGGGCGGGCGCTGTGGCATCGCTATTCAGGCCCAGCGCGCTGGCCAGACGCTGCAGAAAATCGGCCTCGGCGGGCGAGGTGCTGCCGTCGGCTTCGCACACGCCCAGCGCCATTTCGTAAGCGAGCTGGCGCTGGCTGGCGTCGCCCAGCTGCGCGGCGCAGGCGGCCAGGTCGGCGCGGCCCAGCAGCACGTCCTGCATCAGGGGCATGACGTCGATGGGCTGTTCGCCCTGGCCGGACAGGCTCTGGGCAATGCGGCGAATGTGTTCGCGCTCGGGCGTGTTCTGGCCCGCGTCGGCAAAAGCCGCCATCAGGCACAGGGTGAGCAGGGCGCGTTGCTGGTCGTGGGTCATGGCTTGGGGCTCCGGGGGGTGGACAGTTGCCAGTATGACCCCGCCGATGCGCGGGGGTTCAGCCCCGGGCTTCGGTTTTGCCTGCCCCTGATTGCGGCAAGGCCGCAGGGCCTCGCGCATAATCGCGCCATGTTCCACCTGATCGCCAGATTGTTCTCTGGCCCCGCATCATGAGCGATACCCGCCAGCGCATCGAGCAGCTCGTCACCGAAAACCCCGTCGTCCTGTTCATGAAAGGCAGCGCGCAGTTTCCGCTGTGCGGCTTTTCCGGCCGCGCCATCCAGCTGCTGAAATCGGCCGGCATCCAGAAAGTCGTCACCGTCAACGTGCTGGAAGACGACGCCATCCGCCAGGGCATCAAGGATTACGCCAACTGGCCGACCATTCCGCAGCTGTACGTCAACGGCGAGTTCATCGGCGGCTCGGACATCATGATGGAGATGTTTGAAAGCGGCGAACTGCAGGCGCTGGCTGAAAAAGTCCAGTCCTGATGCCATGAACCGGCCCGCGCCCGCGCCCGAGCCCGCACACAAGGCGGCCGTCCTGATCGGCCGTTTCCAGCCCTTTCACCGGGGACACGGCCAGTTGCTGGAGCACGCTCTGGCGCTGGCCGACCGGGTGGTCGTGGTCATAGGCAGCGCCCACCAGGCGCGCACGGCCAAGAACCCGTGGTCGTGGTCCGAGCGCGCCGAGCTGATCCGTCTGGCGCTGCCCGAAGCGCAGCGCGAGCGGGTGCTCTTCCTGCCGGTGCGCGACTATTACAACAACGCCCGCTGGACGCAGGCCGTGCGCAGCGGCGTGGCCGCTTGCCTGGCCGATGCGGGCGTGGCAGTCGATGAAGCGCAGGGCGGCATCGCGCTGGTCGGCCACTTCAAAGACGCCAGCAGCCAGTATCTGGCGCAGTTCCCCGGCTGGGTGTTGCACCCGGTGGCGCGCAGCATAGACATCGACGCTACGGCCATCCGCGCCAGCTATTTTGACGCCGCGCAGGTGGCGCCGGGCGTGTGCCGCACCGATCATCCGGCCTTCGCGGCGCGGCTGCAGGCGGCGCTGGCGGCCTGCGCCGATACGCTGCATGACAGCACGCGCGAGTTCCTGCGCGCCTGGACGCACCGGCCCGATTACACCCGGCTCGCCGCCGAGTGGGAGATGCTGCGCGAGTATCAGCTCTCCTGGTCCGGCGCGCCCTGGCCACCGGTTTTCGTGACGGTGGACGTGCTGGTGCGCTGCGACGACGCCGTGCTGCTGGTGCAGCGCGGCCAGGCGCCGGGGCAGGGGCTGTGGGCGCTGCCCGGCGGTTTCATCGACCCGCGCGAAACCACCTGGCAGTCGGCCCTGCGCGAACTGCGCGAAGAGACGGGCCTTGAGCGCAGCATTGACGACTGGCGCGCCGCCCACCGCGGCCAGGCGGTGTTCGATCACCCCGACCGCAGCCTGCGCGGGCGCACCATCACGCACGCCTTCTATTTCGATCTGGGCGCCGGGCCGCGCCCGCTGGTCGAAGGCGCCGACGACGCCGCGCTGGCGCGCTGGATGCCCGTCGCCAGCCTGCCCGCGCTGGAAGCGCATTTTCTGGACGACCATTTCCACATGCTCGACCACTTTCTGGGCCTGACACCGCCAGACGATGCTAGAATTTTGACCGCAGTGGGGGGGTAGCTCAGCTGGGAGAGCGCGTCGTTCGCAATGACGAGGTCGGGAGTTCGATCCTCCTCCTCTCCACCATACACAAGGGCTCGGAAATTCTCCGGGCCCTTTTTCTTGCCTGAAATCCCCGCGCCACGCGGGGTTCCGGCAATCAGTGCTGCGGGTGACCAACCGCCGAAATGCCTGAAATCGGCCACTTTCCCCGCCAGAGCCGTCTCTATTCTCCGTTTGGCCTGCGGGTAGGCGCAGATGCAGGTCTAGCGAAATCAACAACTTACGCGCGCCGGTTCATCGTCAACCAAGGTCACCAGAGCACCGGATCGACCACTCACATTACCCTTGTGTCCATCAAGATCGATGACGAAGGGGTCGAAAATGGTGACGAGGGAAGAACTCTACGAATTGGTATGGTCGACGCCAATGATCAAGGTTGCCGAGAAGTTCGAGGTCTCGGGAAGTTACCTCGCCCGAGTGTGCACTGAGCTTCGCGTGCCCCGTCCTGAACGCGGCTACTGGGCCAAGTTGGCCGTGGGCAAGGCGCCGCAGCGGCCGGCGCTACCAGAGCCGCTGCCGGGTGATCCCGTGGTGTGGTCGCGCGCCGACGGATTACCGGCACCGGCAATGCCGAAGCCGCGCCTGGCGTCCACGCCTCGCATTCCACGTCCAGCCCGGCCCGTCGTTGGCATTCATGGCTTGATCCGGGGCGCTAAGACCCGCTTCCTGGCAGGCCGCAAGGTCGATGATGAAGTCCATCTGAAGCCCTACAAGAAACTGTTGGTCGACATCACCGCATCTCGTTCCGGGATTGACAAGGCATTGGACTTTGCCAATGACCTGTTCAATGCCCTCGAGTCTGCAGGCCACCGCGTGGTGATTGCGCCGCCGGACGCTCAGTTTCGCCGGGAGCACATCGACGAGAAGGAAGTGCCGCCAAAGAAAGAGCCCCGATACGACCCATACGGGTACAACCGTCCCTGGTCCCCCTTTCGGCCGACGGTCGTCTATGTCGACTCGATTGCCTTCGGGCTGGCGGTCATTGAGATGACAGAGTCAGTCGAGATGCGGTACGTCAATGGCAAGTACATCCGTGAATCGGAGCACGTGCCCCCAAAGACCAGGCGCAACGTCGACCACACATGGACGACCACTCGAGATCTGCCGTCCGGTCGCATGCGACTGGTCGTCTACTCACCATACCGCAGCGTTTCCTGGTCGGCCCCATATCACGAGACCAAGGCTCGAACTCTGACACAGGACATTCCTCAGATCGTGACGTCCATCGAGCGGGAAGTCGCACCCATGATCGAAAAAATGCAAGAGGCGGAGCGCCAGGCGGAAATCTGGCGGCTGGAGCGACTTGCAGAGGAAGAACGTCGTCGACAGGAAGATGACCGGCGCCGCATCGCGCTGTCAGTGAAAGAGAGCCGGGAGCAGCTCGAACAAGTCATACAGGCCTGGTCGAAGGTCATCCGCCTTGAAGAGTTCTTCCGAGGCGTCGAAGATCGGGCCCAGCCCCTTCCGGCGTCGGAACGTCGGGCTGTCCTTGAACGACTCCGACTCGCCCGGGAGTTCGTCGGCACCCAGGATCCCCTGGACTTCTTTCGAGGGTGGAAGACCCCGCTCGAACGTTACGTGCCGCTATCCAAGCGATCACCAGAGACGCAGCCCACGCAGGGTGACGACGATGATGACGAAAACTTTGATGAAGCGGGCTGGTGACCTCCGGTTCGGATCATCGATCAAACCCTGCCACCACCTCCCGCTGCGCCACCCAGTCGGTCGGCAGCGGATTCCGCTGGAACCACAGCAGGCTCATGCACTTGGGCTGCTGCCCGGCCAGGATGCTCTGGATGATGGCGGGCTCTAGAAGGGTTAGCCGCAGCAGTTCGTTGACCGTCGAGTGGTGCAGGCCTTCGCGCTGGGCGATGTCGCTGCCGCTGCCGACCACGCCATCGTCGAGCAGTTGCTGCCAGTAGAAGGCCCGCGTCAGCGCCACCAGCAGGGGTTGGTCGATCTGGGTGGCGACCATGCCCGGCGACTCGACCACCCCATCCGGCCGCACCACCACCTTGCTGGCGCCGCGCTTTCTGATCTTCAGCGGGATGAAGGTGGACAGCTTGACTTGGCCGCCATCCCGGCGTTCGCTGGCGATTGCTGCCCCCAATGGCTGCACTTTCGGCTTCATGCCTCCACCTCCTGCTGCTCCCACTCCTGCAATTCCGCGCCGATGGTGCCGGGCATCAGTTCCCCGGCCAGTTCCTGCCAGCCCTGATCGCGCCAGATGATTTCCAGCCCGCCGTCGGCAATCACCACGCGCTCGATCAGCAACTGCGCCATTCGACACTGTTCGGCGGGGAACAGCTGTTGCCACAGGCCCGCCAGATTTCGCATCGGAAGCACGACCTCAGGCTCCGACAGGTCTGGGCGGGCTGTCCGAATCCGATCCTACACCGACTGCACGATGTGCGGCGCTGACAGCGCCGCCACGATTTGCTGCGTCACCAATTCCTCAATGGGCACCGCTGGCAACGGCCCGTGGCTGCTGGCCCAGGCGCCGAAGCGCCGGTGCTTGTTCGGCGTGTAGTAGCGGTAAGTCTTGCCCTTCTTGACCGTGTAGCTGGGCACCAGCCGTTCGCCATCGGGTGAGAACAGCAGGCCGCGCAGCAGCACCGGTTCGCGGATGCGGTCGTTGGTCTCGCGCCGCCGCTCGATGCCATCGGTGGCGATTAGCGCGTGAACCGCATCCCACTGTGCCTGGGTGATGATGGCCTGGTGCTGTCCGGGGAAGCTCTGCCCCTTGTGGACGATCTCGCCCAGGTACATCCGGTTGTGTAGCATCTTGTAGATGGTCTGCTTGGTGAAGGGCTTGCCTCCCTTGGTGACCATGCCTTGCGCGCCGTAGGTCTTGGCCATCAGGGTGGCCGAGCGCACGGTCACAAAGTCATCGAAGATTCGGCGCACCAGCTTGGCTTCTGTTTCATTCACCATGAGCAGCCGATCCCGAACGTCGTACCCCAGCGGCAGCGGCCCGCCCATCCACATCCCCTTGGCCTTGCTGGCCGCGATCTTGTCGCGGATGCGCTCGCCGGTCACTTCCCGTTCGAATTGCGCGAAGGACAGCAGCACGTTGAGCATCAACCGGCCCATCGAGGTGGCCGAGTTGATCTGCTGCGTGACCGCGCTGAAGCTGACCCGGTGGCGGTCGAACACATCGACCATCCGCGCAAAATCCGCCAGCGAGCGTGATAGCCGGTCGATCTTGTAGACGACCACGATGTCGACCTTGCCCATCTGGATGTCCGCCATCAGGCGGCGCAGGGCGGGCCGCTCCATGTTGCCGCCAGAGAAACCGCCATCGTCGTAATCATCGGCCACCGCGATCCAGCCCTCGTGGCTCTGGCTCTTGATGAAGGCGTGCCCAGCTTCCTTCTGGGCATCGATGGAATTGAAGGACTGATCCAGCCGTTCGTCGCTGGAGACACGGCAATACACCGCGCAGCGTTTCGGTGGCACAAGCAGGGGCGCGTTCATTGACCATCTCCCTTGCCGCCCCGCAGACCAAAAAACTTCGGCCCATTCCAGCGGGTGCCGGTAATGTGGCGGGCCGCCGCCGACAGGCTCTTGAATACCTGGCCATCCAGGGCATACAGGCCATCGGGCGTGACCGTCACGCGGTACTCGCGCTCGTTCCATTCCCGAATCAGCGTGGTGCCGGGCATCAGCAGGGTTTGCGCGCTGCGACCGGCGGCGGACTTGATCTTGGAATGCCTGGCACCGGCCTCAACCAGCATCTTGCGGATGTTGGTGGGCAGCGCGCCGTAGGTCAGCTCCTGGATGCGGTAGGCCAGACGCGATTCGACGTAATTACGATTGCGGTGGCTGGGCAGCCGGGGAAAGTGCTGATCCCACAGCGCCCAGAGCTCGGCCATGGGCAGGGATGGCAGCGCGGCCAGCTGGGTCGAGATGGGCGTGGCCTGGATACCCGTGTTCTTGTTATCTGTCATTGCACAAAATCCTGTTGTTGAGACAGGTCCATGAACGCGCTGTGGCGACCAGAAGCCAAGTCAAACCGCGCTCTGTTCGGGGTCGTCGACTTGCCCTGTCGCTACATCGAAACGCTCGCCCAGCAGCGTCTGCGGTTTGCCGGTACGCCGGTCCTTAATACCCAAGATGTAGATCTCGCCGTCCCACACCCCGCAGGCCACGTCGGTGTCGGTGGCTGTGGCAGGCATCAACCAGCCGGTGATGCCGTTGGGCAACTGCAACAGGTCTTCCATCTCGTGGATAGGCCAGCGCATGGCCTCCTGGTAGTGGTCGGCAAACTCCAGCAGTTGCTGGGGCACGTCCGGGAAGTTCTCCTGGCTGAGGATGGGAATCCAGACCAGCGGCTGGCCGCTGGCAAACCAGCCTTGCACGCGCTGCTCGACTTCGGGGTTGTAGTGCTGCAGGCGTTCTGACCTTGTCCCTGAAAAACGTATCCCTTGT
>NZ_JAWDIE010000012.1:0-109579 GCF_037688875.1 Amphibiibacter pelophylacis | reverse complement strand
GCAAGGGATACGTTTTTCAGGGACAAGGTCAGAGGACCTCGTAGGTCAAGTCAGTTCCATTGTTGATTTGCTGACAAAGAAGGTTGGAGCAACACCAGTCAGCAAGGAGCTTCGAGATGCGGTTGCGGCCGTAAAGGCCTTCCGTAGCCAGTATGAAGCGGCGACAGAAGTTGGAGACCCTGAGAAGATTTCCGAAGCCGCAAAGATGGTTGCTGTGTACGGGCAAATGACAGCCCAACATGTGTCGGTTGTAGCTGGCGCTAGTCCTGAGCTCCGTCTGATCCGAGACAACCTATTGGAACGCGCGCAGGAGCTTCGAACACTTGCCGAAAGCAGTCCTGCAGTACTAAAGCCCTTCGAACAAGGCGACATTCCGCAGGCCGACTCCGACAAGACCAAGTTTGCATTGCAATCACAGGCTCTAAGAAGGTCAAGACAACTGACCGAAACCCTAGAGCAGCAAGAGGTCCGACTAAGATCGCTGCAAGAGCAAAGTCATTCGAGACTTCAGACGATTGAAGATAGACTTTCCAATCTTGATGCCTCTGCAAAGGCACAGATTGAAAAGGTTGAATCTGCATATCAGACTGCACTACTTGATCTGCAAGCAAAGCAGAAGGAGATTGACGAGCTACTTGGTAAGGTATCTGGACGCGCCATCGCTGGTGACTACGAAAAGAGCGCAAAAGACGAGCGTACAATGGCAGACTGGTTGCGATACGGATCCCTAGCCTGCATGTTACTGATCGCAACCATTCTCGGGTACACATTCTGGGAAACGACCGCAACCACATTTAGTTGGGAGAGATCGGCGTTTCGAGTATTGGTCGCCGTCTTCCTGTCCGCGCCAGCGGCATACCTTGCACGAGAATCCGGAAAGCATCGTGAACAGCAATATACGCACCTCCAAACGTCGCTCGATTTAAAGGCACTGTCTCCCTATCTCGCCTCACTACCGGAAGATAGCCAGCACAAGATAAAAGCAGATGTCGCTTCGCGAATCTTCTCAAATCGAGACTTCTCACGTGTCAGCTCCGATTCTTATCCAATAAATACACAGGAACTATTGGTCAAGATAATTGACAAAGTCGACCTCCGCAGAAGCGAGAAAAACACGGGCGGCTAGAGCTATGTTCGCGGTGCGGCCTAACCCTTCGCTCGAGCGGACCTCCACCGGCAAGCCGCTTGGCCCGCGAGCCAGCCAGTGTCATCATCCGTCTCGCGGGCCAAGCGCCTTGCCGGCGGCGTCCGCTCAGCTCAAACGTTAGGCCCCACAAAATTGAACGCCACGACTAACGTACCAAAAGATGATTGATATAGGGACAACAGACTTTTACTTCGTCGTGCCGAGTCTTTCCAAGCGGCGACTGGAGAAATACACTCTTCAACTCTTTGACCGTTGGGAGCAAAGCGTCGAACGCAGTCTTTTGCTTCCTGACTACTCCTTATTACTGGAGGTAGAGGAAGGGTCAATCAAAGGAAAGGGTCGAATCGCGGCTGGACTTGCTGCGGTTTATGTTGACGTCTCTGGTTATGGCTCATTTATTCAGGGCCTTCAAATTATCCGAGATCAAGTCAACACCGTTAGTGACGCGCTCGCGGAAACAGCAGAAAAGCAAATCTGGCCCAGCCGGAGTGCTGCAAGAACCAGAAAGCGAGGCGAGACGCTAGGCTCCTTGCAACGCCTATTTTTTAAGGTCCAGCGTGGCGACATAACGCCAGAAGAAGCCACCAGAGAGGCAGAGTTGCTCATTGGTGAGGATGCTAAAGACTCACCGGAATTCATGTCCAGCCTAGCCGAATCACTTGCACAAGCACCGAAATTCCACGAACAAGTCCCTCTTCCATTTGAAAGTGCAGATGATGGCCACCCAGGCGAGCAAACAGAAAGGGATCGCCCGCCCCGCAGGCCAAGCGCGCCATTATGGCCACTGCCGACACACCTTCGCGTTGAAGTGTGGCGTGAATCAAAGAAACAGAAGAAGAACCATAGAACCATCAATGTTTGACATCAAAGCTCCAAGGCAACGCTGGCCTAACTGGGCGTTCAACGCGGACGCCAACACTGGCCATGGCTTCGCGATTTTCATTGCCAGTATTGGTGCCCTACGCGCTTCGCGCTCCGGCGCCGGTTAACTTGGGCTACAAGGACTTCCCAACCTGTCAAGCGATAGACCCCGCAACCTGCCGCGAAGCGGCAGAATATTTGAATAACTCCTTTTCTATTTTACCACCCGGACAGCACGCTCTTATTTTGTAGTCGCTTTTGATGCCGCCCCAAGTTCGTAGATCATAAACTGTCTTGGCCTGTGGATTTTTTTCGGCTCCGACGAAAATCCATACGAAATAACAACTCATTATCAGTACGCAACCGCTGAAGAACCGCTTTAGGTCAGAGATTCCTGATCCTTCTGTCGATGGGATGATCAAAAGGCCACGTCTTCAGTCATCTCACCTTTTAAACCTCAGTGCACTCTGCCCATGGACATCATCAACACTATAAACATGATGCAGCGACTTCAGTCGCTGCCCGAAATCTATCTTAATGCAGACAAGGCGGTAGTTAAAACCGTGCACGCATACTTCGCTGAACTATATGAAACCGAGGTGAGAGACAAATCGGTCATGGAAAGCGGAGAGGACTACTCAGAGTACGTCGCACAATCAATCGCAGAAAAAACTGTCATTCACCGGAAGTACTGGAGCAACCCTGCACTTTACTACGTCCCTTGCTCCATATCGGGCGATCCTCGTCACAACTGGAGTCTTCTTAGCCACATCGAGATATTTCGAAATGACGATGATGACAATCGTCTCTTCATTTTTTCGGCCAAATACCCGTTTCCATCGGGAGGGCTTAGCAACCGTGTATATATGCTGAAGGCAGTTGATGGTGCATTGAAGTTTGAGCATAAGTTCATGTAAGTGCGCCAACCCATCATTCAGCACGGACTGGCGCGGTAAACCCGCGCAGGACGGTGAGTACAGACAACAGACATCTCGGTATCGTCCTTCCTGCTTCAAAATCGCACTCTCAAATCTATGAAAGAGTCAGTTCACCTTGTCCACCCCAACGGCAACCATCGAATAGTGACGATGGGCTTCTGCTGGGTCGGCTTCTTTCTCCCGGGTCTTTGGGCTATTTCGGAAGGTTTGTGGCGTCAGTTCGCCTTCACAGCTTTTTTCATAAAACTCATGAGCGTAAGCGCCGAAGCAGCAATAGAATTTAAGCGACGCTCACTTGCTGACATCGCGTTAATCTTGAACATGACGACAGTCATCTGTGCCCTGGCATATCTTCTGACCATGATTTTTTGTGGCCTCTACGGCAAAAAGTGGCTTGTGGATAGGTTGAGGAAGCAGGGATATGTCGAGCATGTCAAGCCCAGGTCGATCATATCCCCCGTCGAAGCTGGGCACTTTTCCGGGCCAGGGATGTGATGCGCGGCGTGATTGAATCCTTCCAGATGGAGCATCGCACATGCGCCGGAAGTACGCCCCAAGCACCGACTGGCTCGAACGTAGGACCGCCGCCGACAGCCTCATAAATGCCATGAACGTCAAAATATTATTGGCAAGATCAACGCCAACTGCAACAATAGCCATGGACTTCCTCTTTTGAACAGCGGAACAAATGAAAAATGCCGAGTTCCCATCATGATTTTTTCACACCGGGTGCCATACCGCTGTGCGGCGAGTTCTGGACTGTGAAATGCCTTGTTCGGCATCCAAATCATCATCTCGCGAGCTCGACGTGACTTTTGAATGCGTTGTCCATTCCATCACAATCAAGTATTTCTAAACGGTCCTATGGAAAATCTAACCGAAACTGTAGCCCTGCTCTTCCTTGTGCTGGCGTTTTGGCTAGGCTGGAACGCTTTCCAAATTAACTTTAGGGGCAGAGTTGATCTCGTTCGCCTTGGGAACCGATCACTTCCAGGCGCGGGCCGATTAAAGTCGCAGTTCGCTGGAATTTTATTTCTTCAGGGTTTATGTTCTGCAAGCACCGCTGCAGCCATTCTGGTGTTTGATTCATTACAGCCAGCGGTATGGCTCTATCTCGTTGCAACTGCGATCTTGTTGACGCGCCGGGCGGTTCTTGTCCAGGGCCTTGAGCGGTATGCCATCGAGTCGCACAGTGAGATCAAACCCTTCGCGCACCCAGAACGTCAACAGCAGGCATCACATGACCGCAACTTCTAAAGTCCAGTTTCAGCCGAAGTGGAAAGAGGAGCTGGTTTGCACAATGGATGGCATGAGTTTTATCATCGAGCAGTCGACAGGTGTCATCACAGTTTATTTCCCGACGCAAACCAGGTGGGAATCTTTAGCACCTGAGTGGGCAAGACAGCAGTGGGAGCGTGTCAGAGCAGACTTGTCGACCTGGTGTCAGCAGCAGAAGATCCCATTCGTGATTGAGGACCATGCCCGGGTGAGCTTTGGCTGAAGCTTCAGCACACGCCTCGAATAAATGACATTTCTCCGGCAAACACAAAATAGCTGATTCATTTTCACGAACCCCTTGAACCGCAACCCCAAACCAATGCCTTTTTCAGTACCCATGCAACTTGGGCAACGCGGGTAGAATTTTTACCAACCGAAGCAGATCCGATCATTTGAACTCAGTCAAAGCAACATATCTCATGAAAAAATACATTCTCTCCTTCATTCTTGCTGCCGCCGCATCAGTCGCAACTGCAGCACCTCCCTCGCAGGAATCCATCGAAAAACTGCTGACGCTGACGCGCAGCGAAGCGCTGATTGACTCAACGTATGTCAGCGCCGAAAAAATATTCCAGCAGTCTTTGCAGAAAGCGACAGAAGGCCGAACCCTGAACGCGGCTCAGCAGCGCATCTTCGACGGGCTGCCCGCCAAATTCATCGGCGTCCTGCGCGAAGAAGTCAGCTGGCCCAAACTGAAGGCTCAATATGTCCGTATTTATCAGGACACCTTTGACCAGGACGAAATCGACGGACTGATCGGCTTTACAGCTCGCCCGCAGGACAGGCCATGATCAACAAAATGCCTGTTGTCATCCAAAAGACCCTGATCTTTACGAACAGCCAGTTAATGACCGTGATCCCTCGTATCCGCACAATCATTGATCAGGCCATGAAGGATGCCAATCTGGCCAAAGACGAAAAAGCGCTTGGCTGATTCAGGAGGCTGGCTCAACGGCTCAGCACAATCGGACCTGGCTGCAGGCACCAGCCAGCCGCTTAAGCTCGCGGCGCTGGGGCAGCGGACAGCCAAAGGCGCCGGGATCCTCGTCTGGTTAGCGGGAAGGGATCTGGCGAAGTGGCCAGGCTGAAACAGGCTGGAGCGGGTGAAGGGAATCGAACCCTCGTATGAAGCTTGGGAAGCTGCCGTTCTACCATTGAACTACACCCGCCGCGCTCAGCGAACCAGATTATACGCGCGCCGTGCCGCTCAGATCATGCCCAGCATCCGGGGCAGCCACAGACTGATCTCCGGTACATAGGTGATGACCACGAGGAATCCCAGCATGGACAGCAGCCAGGGCCAGACGGCCACGGTCAGCTCGGTGATGCCCATTTTGGTGATGCCCGACGCCACGTAGAGGTTCAGCCCCACCGGCGGGTGGCACATGCCGACCTCCATGTTGACCACCATGAGGATGCCGAAGTGCACCGGGTGGATGCCCAGCGCCGTCGCCACCGGGAAGAGGATGGGCGCGAAAATCAGCACGATGGACGAGGGCTCCATGAAGTTGCCCGCCAGCAGCAGGATCACGTTCACGGCCAGCAGGAAGGTGATCACCCCCAGGCCATTGCCCAGCATCCAGCTGGCCAGCGCCTGCGGGATGTTCTCGTTGGTCATGATGAAGCTGAACAGCACCGCGTTGGTGATGATGTACAGCAGCATGGCCGACATGTTGGCCGAGCTCAGCAGCACGCGCGGCACGTCTTTCAGGCTCATGTCACGGTAGATGAAGACCGCCACGACGAAGGCGTAAACCGCCGACATGGCCGCCGCCTCGGTGGGCGTGAACACGCCGGTGTAGATGCCGCCCATGACCACCACGATCAGCAGCAGCCCCCAGACCGAACGGCGGAACGCCACCCAGCGCTCGGCCCAGGTCGCCTTGGGCTGGCGCGGGTAGTTGAACTTGCGCGCACGGTACCAGGTGACGCCGCCCAGCACGGCAGCCAGCGCCAGACCCGGGATCACCCCGGCCATGAACAGCGCGCCCACCGAGGTGTTGGTCGCCACCGAATACATCACCATCACGATGGATGGCGGGATCAGGATGCCCAGGGCGCCCGAAGTGGTGATGATGCCCGCGCCAAAGCGGTTGGGGAAACCCGCCTTGACCATGGCCGGCAGCAGGATGGAGCCAATGGCCACCACCGTCGCCGGGCTGGAGCCCGACACCGCCGCGAACAGTGCGCAGGCCAGCACGCCCGCCAGGCCCAGGCCCCCGTACCAGTGGCCGACCATGGCGGTGGCGAAGTGGATCATGCGCTTGGCCACCCCGCCGTGGGTCAGGAAGTTCCCGGCCAGGATAAAGAAAGGGATGGCCATGATCTCGAACTTCTCGATGCCGGTGAACAGCTTGAGCGCCACCGACTGCAGCGGCACATCCGTCATCGTGAAGAGGAAGGTCAGGACGGTGAGTCCCAGCGAAATCGACACCGGCATGCCGGTGAGCATCAGCACCGCCAGCAGCGAAAAAATAACGAGCGCGCTCATGCGTGTTTCTCCGGGGCGGTTTCTTCGTCCAGGCCATCGACATGGCCGTGGTCGTGGTGGGGCAGTTCGCCGGTGCGGATGAAGCCCACGGCCACCTGCAGGAAGCGGAAGCACATCAGCGACGAACCCAGCGGAATGGCGCTGTACACCACCCAGGTCGGCCACTCCAGATCGGGCGTGGTCGGACCTTCGTAGAGATCGCCCGTCGGGATGCCCAGCGCGTGGAAAATGCCGTAGTGCGCGCCGTTTTCCCAGACAAAATCAGCGCCCAGCGCCGCCACCACCCCGGTGAACAGTGCGCCAGCCAGCAGGCCAAACACCACAAAACGGCCCCGGTTGCGCGGGCCCAGGCGGTTGATCAGCACATCAACCCCCACGTGGATGCCGGTGCGCACACCGTAGGCGGCGCCAAACTTGGCCATCCACACGAACATGATGATGCACAGCTCCTGGGCCCAGCCGAAGTTCAGCGTCAGCAGCCAGTCCTGCAGACCCGGAATGGGCGCCCCCGCCAGGTAGCGGTGCATCACAGCCACAAAAATGATCACCGTGGCCGCCCCCATCAGGAAGGTCACCAGCGCCTCTTCCAGATGGTTCAACAGTCTGTTGAGCATGAGAGTCTCCGTTCATGCCAGAAAAAAAGCCGGGGGTCATGGCCCCCGGTGTTTATGGTTGATCCAGCCCGGAGCCTCTTACAGGCTGTCAGGCTTGAAGCCGATGTCCTTGTAGACGGCCTGGATGGTGTCGCGGCCGATGCGGCTCTCCATGGCCTTGTGCACGGGCACCAGCGCCTTCTTGAAGGCCAGGCGCTCTTCCTTGGTGGGCGTGTAAACGGTGGTCTTGCCGCTGGCCTTGACTGCATCCAGCGCCTTTTCGTTCTCGACCTGGGCGATCTGGTTGGCGTAGCGCGTGGCCTGCTCCATGGCGCTGTCCAGCTGGGTGCGGATGTCGGGCGGCAGGCCGTCCCAGAACTTCTTGTTGACGATGACCGCGTAGCCCAGGTAGCCGTGCTCGGTCAGCGACAGGTGCTTTTGCACCTCGTACATCTTTTGCGTGTAGAGGTTGGAGATGGGGTTCTCGGTGCCATCGACCACCCCGGTCTGCAGCGCCTGGTAAACCTCGGAGAAGGCCATGACCTGCGGCAGCGCACCCAGCGCGCGCATCTGCTCTTCCAGCACCTTGGAGGACTGGATGCGCATTTTCTTGCCCTTCAGATCGGTGGGCAGCTTGATGGGCGTGTTGGCCGAGAACGATTTGAAGCCGTTGTCCCAGTACGCCAGGCCGCGGATGCCCTTGGGCTCCAGCTTGGCCAGCAGCTGTTTGCCCACCGCGCCGGTGGTGACCTTGTGCAGCTGGTCGTAGCTGCTGAACAGGAAGGGCAGATCGAACACTTCGAACTCTTTCACGCCCAGAGGACCGAACTTGGCCAGCGAGGGCGCCAGCATCTGGACGGCGCCCAGCTGCAGGGCCTCCATCTCTTCCTTGTCCTTGTAGAGCGTGGAGTTGGCGTAGACCTCGACCTTGACGCGGCCTTTGGTCAGCTCGGCGGCTTTTTTGGCGAAAACTTCCGCCGCCTTGCCCTTGGGCGTGTCGGCGGCCACCACATGGCTGAACTTGATCACGATGGGCGCCTGCGCCCAGGCCGGAGCGGCCACAGCAGCCAGGGACAGGACAGCAGCCGACAGCAGGGTACGGCGGCACAGGGGGGCAAAACGTTTTGACATGGCAGGTTCCAGAAAATAATACCTGCGGCGATTCTAGGGGCGCCACAGGGCAGCGGAGCCTGCCAGGCCCCTGGCGTAAACCCTGGACCCGACAGGGGAATGAAAAAGCCCCTGCGCTTTTGAGGCGGCAGGGGCTTGAGAGCAGCGGGGGGCTCAGGCGAAGATCACCGCTCCCGCAGCGCATACGAGTGCGCGCGCAGGATGGGCTTCATCAGGTAGGTCCAGACCGATTTCTTGCCGGTCAGGATGTCCACCTCGGCGGTCATGCCGGGAATGATCTTGAACTGCTTGTGCTGCTCGGGCGTCAGCGAGGTTTTCACCCGCACGATGTAGAAGGTGTTGCCCTTCTCGTCCTTGCTGGCGTCCGGGCTGATGTCGATCACCTTGCCCTCGACCCCGCCGTAAATGCTGAAGTCGTAAGCGGTGAACTTGATCTTGGCCGTCTGGTCGGCCGTGATGAAGGCGATGTCGCGCGGCTGCACCTTGGTTTCCAGCACCAGCTCGTCGTTGAGCGGCACGATCTCCATGATGTCCTTGCCCGGCGTCACCACGCCGCCGATCGTGTTGATCAGCAGGCGCTGCACGCGGCCCAGCACCGGCGACTTGATCACCGACTGGTTGACCTTGTCCTGCAGCGCCACGGCGCCTTCGCGCAGGGCCGCCAGCCGGCCCATGGCATCACCGATGTCACGCCGCGCTTCGTTCTTGAAGTTGACGTTGATCTCGTTGACCTTGCGGTTGACCTCGTTGGCAGCGGCTTCGGCGCGGCGCATCTGCGCCTGGGCCTGGCCCAGATCGCCCTTGGCGCGGTCGATGTCGCGCTGCAGACGCAGCACGTCGATCTGCGACACCGCGCCGGTGGCGACCAGGGGCTGGGTCTGCGCCAGTTCGCGCTGCGTGCTGTCGATGGTGGCACGGGCGGCGGTGGCGCGGGCCTCGGCTTCGGCGCGTTCCTGCTGGCGCTGGGCCAGCTGCTGCGTGTTGATCGACAGCAGCGTGGCCAGCTCGGTGCGCTTGGAATCGTAGAGACGGCGCTCGTCGTCCACGATGCGGTTCTCGCCGGGGTTGGTGGCGACGGGCGGGTTGAACGGCACGTCGTTGGCCAGCGCACGCAGGCGGGCCAGGCGCGCTTCCAGGGCGAACTGCTGCGCCTGGCTTTCACCGGCGCTGGACTGGGCGCGCGTCTGGTCGATGCGCAGCAGGACCTGGCCGGGTTTGACCTCCTGGCCTTCGCGCACCAGCAGCTGCGACACAATGCCGCCGTCCAGCGACTGGATCACCTGCATCTGCTGCGACGGCACGACCGTGCCCTGGCCCTTGGTGACCTCGTCCAGGATGGCGAAGTGTGCCCACACCACCAGACCGATCAGGATCAGGATGGCGGCGCGCACGATGTTCTGCGCGCGGCGCGTTCCTTTGGCGCTCATGGCCGCGTCGGCGTCTTCCTCGAAGGTGCGCATGCCCGGCATGGCGTCGGGCTCTTCGTTTTTGGTCGAAGGCAGGATGCGGCCGAAAATGGGCTCCAGCATCTTGCGGATGATTTCCATGAAGCCCACAAACACGCGGCCCACGCTGAAGATCGCCCCTTTGGGTTTATGCATGGGCGTGGGCGGGGGCATCATCATGCTCTGAGGCATGGCTTGCGGCTGGGGTGGCGCGGCCTGGGGCTGGCCGGCAGGAGAAGGAGTCTGGCTCATAAGGTGTTCCTTGCGTCGGGGTGCCGGGCGGTCAGGCGGCGCGGGCAATGCGGCCCGTCTGCAGCGCTTCCAGGATGCGGTCGCGCGGACCGTCAGCCACGATGCGCCCGGCATCCAGCACCACCACCCGGTCGACCATGCTCAGCAGCGACGTGCGGTGCGTCACCAGCACCACGGTCTTGTCCTGGGCGAAGGTCGTCAGACGTTTGGTGATGGTCGCTTCGGTGGAGAAATCCATCGCGCTGGTCGGTTCGTCCAGCAGCAGGATGGGGGCGTTGTTCAGCACCGCGCGGGCGATGCCCACACTCTGGCGCTGCCCGCCGGAGAGCAGATCCCCGCGCTCGCCGACCTCCATGTCAAAGCCTTTGGGGTGGCGGTTGATGTACTCGGTCAGACCGGCGATGTCGGCGGCTTCGATCACCGCGTTGTCGTCGGCGTAAGGCAGGCCGTAGGCCACGTTGGTGCGCAGCGTGCCCTGGAACAGCGTCACGTCCTGCGACACATAGGCCTGGTTGCGGCGCACGTCGGCCGGGTCCAGCTGGCGCAGGTCGATCCCGTCGAGCAGCACGGCGCCGTCGGTGGGCTGGTACAGGCCCATGATCAGGCGCTGGATGGTCGATTTGCCCGAACCGATGCGGCCGATCAGCGCGACGCGCTCGCCCGGCTTGATCTTCAGGTTGATGTTGTCCAGCGCCGCGTCATCGCGGTTGGGGTAGTTGAAGCTCACGCCCCGGAACTCGATCAGGCCGGTGAGTTCGCGGCGGTGGATGAAGGTCGTGCCCTCGGGCCGCTCGATGGGCGAGGCCATGATTTTCTCCAGGCCCTCCAGCGCCGTGCGTGCGCCCTGGTACTGCATCAGCAGGCCGACGATCTGGCCGGCCGGGGCCAGCGCGCGGCCGCCCAGCATGTTGGCAGCGATCAGCGCACCCATGGTCATTTCACGCTCGGAGATCAGGAACACGCCGATGCACACCGTCACCACGCTGACCATCTGCATCATCCAGCTGGTCATATAGGTGGCGCCCGACGAGATCGAGCGCATACGCACGTTGGTCTTGGCCAGGAAGACGTTGGCCGACTCCCACTTGCCCTGGATGGTGCCTTCGGCGCCCTGCGACTTGATGGTCTCGATGCCCGACAGGCTCTCGATCAGCGTCGCATTGCGCATCGCGGCAGCGCGGTAGGTGGTCTCCGACAGCTCGTGCAGGCGGTGCTGCAACATGTAGCCGACGATCAGGATGATGATGAAAGCGATGATCACCGGCGCCACGATGTAGGGCGAGATCCAGAACATCACCGCCAGGAAGAGCAGCGCGAAGGGCAGATCGATCAGCGCCGTCACCGTGCTGGAGGCGATGAAATCGCGCACCTGCTCGAAACCGCGCAGGTTGGACGCGAACGAGCCCACCGAAGCCGGACGCCCTTCCAGGCGCATGCCCAGCACCCGCTCCATCAGCGTGGCGGAAATCTGCACGTCGATGCGCGCACTGGCCTCGTCCACGAACTTGCTGCGCATCTTGCGCATCACCAGATCCGACAGCAGGATCAGCCCGACGCCCAGCGCCAGCGCCCACAGCGTCTCGATGGCGTTGTTGGGCACCACGCGGTCGTAGACGTTCATGGTGAACAGCGGCATGGCCAGCGCGAAGCAGTTGACCAGCATGGCCGCCCACAGCACGTCCTTGTAAACGAAGCGCTGCGAGAAAATCGCCGACCAGAACCAGTGTCCGGACAGCGTCTTGCGCGTTTCCTGGGTCGAGCTGTCAAAGCGGAAGTGCGGGCGCACGAACAGCACCACGCCGGTGTAGCGCGACTGCAGCTCGGCCAGCGGCAGCACCACAGCGCCCTGCCCGGTTTCAGGCATCAGCACGCGGCACTCGCCGCGCTCGGGGTCCAGCGTCTGCAGCACGCAGGCCTTGTTGTCCTTGAGCATCAGCACCACCGGGAAGACGGTGCGGTCAATGCGCTCCAGCGACTGGCGCTGCAGGCGGCCGGACATGCCGACCTTGCCCAGCGCCCGCTCGGCCAGCGAGGGCGTCATCATGCCCTGCACCAGCGGCAGACCGGCCGTCAGCGCCGCGCGCGAGGCCTTCTGGCCGTTGAGGCGGCAGATTTCGACCAGGCAGTCCAGCAGCGGATCGGGGTTCATCAGATCTTCCCGCAGGCGCGCCGTGGCGTGCGCCTGGGCGCGCTGCTGGGCGGCCTGGGCCGCTTGCGCCGCCGTCTGGGCCGTCTGGGCCGGCGCAGCCGGGTTGGCTGGCGCAGGCTGCGCCGGGGCCGGGTGAGCCTGCTGGGAGGCCGCCACAGGCGCCACGACAGGCGCAGCAGCAGGCGCTGCCTGCATGGCGGCTGGCTGGACTGGCGATGCCGCAGCGGGCTGGCCGGCCCCCTGCGCGGCGGCGGCCTGCTGGCGCATCTGAGCCTGACGCTGGGCCGCCAGCGCCTGGGCGCGGCGGGCTGCCGCAGCCTGATCCGATTCAGGCGTGGACGCCGGACCGGCTGGCGCAGGCGTTGCGCCAGGGTTCTCGTTGGGATTGTTCATGCGTGATGCTTCATGGTTGTGGCCGCTGCCCCGCCGACAGGCCAGGATGGGGGCCTGGAAAAATCAGCTCGGGATATCGGCGCAATGTAGGTGGAAGCCACCGTCGTTGATCTGCGAAAAAAAGACCTCCAAAGCCAGCTTCACGCTGGCGAAGGCGATGCGGCCCCAGGGCAGGGACTCCCGGGTGTACAGGCCGACGGCCTGCGTTTCCTCGCCCGGATCGAAACGGTCTGACTGCAGTTCGGCCGTGTAAAAAAAGTGAACCTGGTTGGCGCGCCGCACCGTGCACAGCAGCAGCAGCTCGCCCAGGACGATGTCGGCGCCGGCCTCTTCCTGCGTCTCGCGCAGGGCCCCCTCGGCGACCGATTCCTCGTTTTCCATGAATCCGGCAGGCAGGGTCCAGAACCCCAGCTGCGGTTCGATGTTGCGCAGGCACAGCAGGACCTCGACCTCGCCCTGGCCGTTGCGCCGCCAGGGCAGCGTGCCGACCACATTGAGCGGGTTGTCGTAGTGGATGGCGCCGCAGACCGGACAGACGTCGCGCAGGCGGTTGTCGCCGTCTGGCACACGGCGCTCCACCACCGTGCCGCAGGTGCGGCAGTGTCTGGGCTGCGCCGTATCATTCTGGTCCCATGTGGACATGGTGCCTGGACCTCGCTGTGATTCAAACCGGGGGCCATTATGCAACCCTCCCCCCGCAGTTCAGGGAGGGACGTGGCGCCCGCCGCACAGTTTCGGCGCTATTGCACTCTTTCTTCCCCCTGATTTCTGCGGACCCGATGATGCCCCTCCAAAAACAGCCGCCCTCCCCGTCAGTGGCCGCGCCCATCGCTCCCTTGCGGCCTGACGCCAGCCACCGTCCCGCCGGCCTGACCGCGTTGATGAGCACGCGCGCAGGTGGCGTCAGCACGGGCGATTTCGCCGGGCTCAACCTGAGGCCGGTGCACTACGGCCCGACGACCCGGGCGGACGAAGCCGACTGCATCGCGCGCAACCAGGCCCTGTGGCAGACGGCGGTGGCCGCGCCCGTGCGCTACCTGCACCAGGTGCACGGCACGCGCGTGGTGCGCTGGACAGGGCAGGAGCCCGTGCCCGCCTTCGACGCGCCGCTGGACAGCCGCCCCCAGGCCGACGCCGCCATCACCACCGCGCCGGGCGTGGTCTGCACGGTGCTGGTCGCCGACTGCCTGCCGGTGCTGCTCTGGGCGGTGGACGCTGGCGGCCGGGTGCGCGGCGTGGGCGCGGCGCACGCGGGCTGGCGCGGCCTGGCCGGCGGGGTGCTGGAGGAGACGGTGGCCGCCCTGAAAAACGCGCTGGAAGAAGAAGCCCGGCTTTTGTCCGCCCCGTCTTTGTTCGCCCTGTCCTGGCACGCCTGGCTGGGCGCCTGCATCGGCCCCCAGGCGTTCGAGGTCGGCCCCGAAGTGCGCGAGGCCTTCCTGGCCAGCGCCCCCGGCGGCGACGCCGGAGCCTGCGCCGCGTCCTGCTTTGTGCCGCAGGCGGATCGCCCCGGCCACTTCCTGGCCGACTTGCCCGAACTGGCGCGCCAGCGGCTGCGGGCGGCGGGCGTGGCGCAGGTCAGCGGCGGCGACAGGTGTACGTACGGGGATGCGGCACGGTTTTTCTCATACCGGCGCGACGCGGGCGTCACCGGGCGCATGGCGGCCAGCATCTGTTTCGCCCTCCGCACAGACCCGCCCTGAGGAAAACCCGTAGTCAAAGCCAGGGCACAATCGGCTGAACCGGTCGGTCCGCCCTCCTGCGGACGCCACCCACCGCGAGGTCCCCATGAGCTCCAGCGACATCCCTCCCAGCGCCCTGCCCGATCTGCGCGTCAACATGGAGCGCATGGCCGCGATCCAGAAGCAGTACATGGAGCAGGCCCAGCAGCTCTGGGGCACCCTGTCCGGTCAGATGACGGCCGCCATGCCGCCCATGCCGGGTGTTGAAGTGCCCGCCGCACCGCCTGCCACCCCGCTGCCTCCGCTCAAGGACCGCCGCTTTGCCGACGCCAGCTGGACGCAGTCCCCCGCCAGCGAAATGGCGGCGCGGCTGTATCTGCTCAACGCGCAGAGCCTGCAGGCCATGGCCGACGCCTTCGAGGGCGACAAAAAAACCGTCGCGCGCCTGAAGTTCGCCGTGCAGCAGTGGATCGATGCGGCCAGCCCGGCCAACTACCTGGCGACCAATCCGGAAGCCATGGCCAAAGCCATTGCCACCCAGGGCGAAAGCCTGCAAAAAGGCATGGAGCAGCTGCTGGCCGATCTGCAGAAGGGCCGCGTCTCGCAGACCGACACCACCGTGTTCGAGCTGGGCCGCAATGTGGCGACCACGCAGGGCGCCGTCGTGTTCGAGAACGCGCTTTTCCAGCTGCTGGAATACACCCCGCTGACCGCTCAGGTGCACGAGCGCCCGATGCTTTTCGTGCCACCGTGCATCAACAAGTACTACATCCTGGATCTGCAGCCCGAGAACTCGCTGATCCGCTACACCGTCGAGCAGGGCCACCGCGTTTTCGTGCTCAGCTGGCGCAATCCCGACGACAGTCTGGCCAGCCGCACCTGGGACGATTACATCGAGCACGCCGTCGTGCGCGCCATCCAGGCGGTGCAGGATATTTCTGGCCAGGAGCGCATCAACACCTTGGGCTTTTGCGTGGGCGGCACGCTGCTGGCGACCGCGCTGGCGGTTCTGGCAGAGCACGGCCAGCATCCGGCGCACAGCATGACGCTGCTGACCACCATGCTCGATTTCGAGGACACCGGCGTGCTGGACGTTTTCGTCGACGAAGCCGCCGTGCGCTCGCGCGAAATGGCCATCGGCCCCGAAGCGCCGGGCGGCCCCGGCCTGCTCAAGGGCCAGGAACTGGCCTCCACCTTCAACTTCCTGCGGCCCAACGACCTGGTCTGGAATTACGTCGTCAGCAACTACCTGAAAGGCGAGCCCCCGCCCGCCTTTGACCTGCTCTACTGGAACGGCGACGCCACCCACCTGCCCGGCCCCATGTACTGCTGGTATCTGCGCAATACCTACCTGGAAAACCGCCTGGCGCAGCCCGGCGCGGCCACGGTGTGCGGTGTGCCGGTCGATCTGGGCAAAATCCAGACGCAGACTTACCTTTACGCCTCGCGCGAAGACCATATCGTGCCGTGGAACTCGGCCTGGGCCTCGACCCGGCTGCTGCGCGGGCCGGTGCGTTTTGTGCTGGGCGCCTCGGGCCACATCGCCGGGGTGATCAACCCGGCCAGCAAGAACCGGCGCAATTTCTGGAACGACGGCAGCGAGCCCGTCGCCAGCGACAAACCCGTCACCGCCCGCAGCCGCACGCGCAGCACAGGCCGCACAGCCGCTCCCGACACCGCGCAGGCCTGGCTGGACGCCGCCACCCAGCACCCCGGCAGCTGGTGGAACGACTGGCGCCAGTGGCTGGCGGGCGCGGGCGGCAAACTGGTTGCCGCGCCCAAAAAACCCGGCGCCAAAGGCTACCCGGTGATCGAACCTGCCCCCGGGCGCTACGTGCGCCAGCCCGCCAGCTGAGGCCCGTGCCCCAGCCGGTTTCCCCCAACCTGAACCGTCCCGTTTTCAAGGAGAGAGTATGAGTTCCATCGTCATCGTCGCCGCCGCCCGCACCGCCGTGGGCAAGTTTGGTGGCAGCCTGGCCAAAATCCCCGCTGCCGAACTGGGCGCCACCGTGCTCAAGGGCCTGCTGCAGCGCTCGGGCCTGTCGCCCGAGCAGATCGATGAAGTCATCCTGGGCCAGGTGCTGACCGCCGGCTGCGGCCAGAACCCCGCGCGCCAGGCCGTCATCAAGGGTGGCCTGAGCCAGCACACCCCCGCCATGACCATCAACAAGGTCTGCGGCTCGGGCCTCAAGGCCGTGATGCTGGCCACCCAGGCCATCCGCGACGGCGACAGCGAGATCGTTATCGCCGGGGGCCAGGAGAACATGTCGGCCAGCCCGCACGTGCTGCCCGGCAGCCGCGACGGCCAGCGCATGGGCAACTGGAGCATGGTCGACACCATGATCAACGACGGCCTGTGGGACGTCTACAACCAGTACCACATGGGCATCACCGCCGAGAACGTCGCCAAAAAATACGGCATCACCCGCGAACAGCAGGACGCCCTGGCGCTGGCCAGCCAGCAGAAAGCCGCCGCCGCCCAGGACGCGGGCCGCTTCAAGGACGAAATCGTTGATGTGCTGATCCCGCAGCGCAAGGGCGATCCGCTGGTTTTCAACGCCGACGAGTTCATCAACCGCAAAACCACCGCCGACGTTCTGGCCGGGCTGCGCCCCGCGTTTGACAAGTCGGGCAGTGTGACCGCAGGCAACGCCTCGGGCATCAACGACGGCGCCGCCGCCGTGATGCTGATGAGCGAAGCCAAAGCCAGCGCCCTGGGCCTGACGCCGCTGGCGCGCATCGCCAGCTACGCCAGCGCGGGTCTGGACCCGGCCATCATGGGCATGGGTCCCGTGCCTGCTGCGCAGAAAGCGCTGCAGCGCGCAGGCTGGAAGGCCGCCGATCTGGATCTGCTGGAAATCAACGAAGCCTTTGCCGCGCAGGCCTGCGCCGTGCACAACGAAATGGGCTGGGATCTGGACAAGGTCAACGTCAACGGCGGCGCCATCGCCATCGGCCACCCCATAGGCGCGTCCGGCTGCCGCATCCTGGTCACGCTGCTGCACGAAATGCAGCGTCGCAACGCCAAAAAAGGCATCGCCAGCCTGTGCATCGGCGGCGGCATGGGCGTGGCCCTGACGGTCGAGCGCTGATTCTTTCCCCTCTTTCTACCCCTTACATCGGACAACAGGACACACCATGACTCAAAAACGCATCGCTTACGTCACCGGCGGCATGGGCGGCATCGGAACCGCCATCTGCCAGCGTCTGGCCAAAGGCGGTTTCACCGTCATCGCCGGCTGCGGCCCCACGCGCGATTTCCAGAAATGGCTGGACGAGCAGAAGGCGCTGGGCTACGACTTCCACGCCAGCGTGGGCAACGTCGCCGACTGGGAATCCACCGTCGAAGCCTTCAGCAAAGCCAAGGCCGAGCACGGCCCCATCGACGTGCTGGTCAATAACGCGGGCATCACGCGCGACCGCATGTTCCTGAAAATGTCGCTGGACGACTGGAACGCCGTCATCAGCACCAACCTGACCTCGATGTTCAACGTAACCAAGCAGGTCGTGCCCGACATGGCCGAGCGCGGCTGGGGCCGCATCATCCAGATCAGCTCGGTGAACGGCGAGAAAGGCCAGGCCGGGCAGACCAACTACTCGGCCGCCAAGGCCGGCATGCACGGTTTTGCCATGGCGCTGGCGCAGGAACTGGCCGCCAAAGGCGTGACCGTCAACACGGTCAGCCCCGGCTACATTGGCACCGACATGGTCAAAGCGATCCGCCCCGACGTGCTGGAAAAAATCGTCGCCACCATCCCGGTCAAGCGCCTGGGCACGCCCGATGAAATCGGCTCCGTGGTCGCCTGGCTGGCGGGGGATGACGCCGGTTTCACCACAGGCGCCAACTTCAGCTGCAACGGCGGCCTGCACATGGGCTGAGCGACACAGCGCGCTTCCTGCGCGCTCCCCGGACAGAAAAAGCGGCTTCGGCCGCTTTTTTCATGGACGCCCGGCAAAGCGGGCGTGCACAAAGTCGCTGCCTTCAGGGCGGCTGCGCCGCTTATGTTGCACCGCAACAACGGCACAGCTGTTTAGCGCTAACACGGCCTAGGGTTTACCCTATACTTCGCTTCATACCTAGGGTTTACCCTGGATTTGTCGCAAAGGAGTTTCCCATGACCACGATGATCGCTTACCTGCCTACGATGGACGCCCCCGCCACGCCGTCACTGCTGCGCCGCCTGCTGGCCAGCCTGACAGCCCGCGACGCCGCCCCGGCAGCGCCCGCCGCGCGCAAGCCCAGCCGCCGCACGGTGGCCGAGCTCAAGCGCCTGGCCGACCTGTACCGCGATACCCAGCCGTCCTACGCCGACGACCTGCTGGCCGCCGCCGGTCTGCTCAAGGCCTGATCGCCAGGCACTGAAGTTTGGCTGCGGGCCCCGCCCGCATTGACCCGGTAAAAGGGTCACGGATCAGCCCCTGCCGCGCTCACCGCGCCCGCTTGTGTCATCATGCGGCGCTGTTGATTTGCGGCAGGAGAGCGCCCCATGATCCGATTCCCCACCTTCTGGCCCGGCCGACGGCTGGCGCTGACGGCCCTGGCCCTGTTGGCAGTGGTTTCAACCGGCGCGCAGGCGCAGGAAGCCAACCCGAAACTGCCGACCACCCCGCTGCACATTGGCATGTACAGCCTGGTCACCGAGGTGGCCAATACCCCGCAGCAGCGCGAGCTGGGTCTGATGAACCGGCGCTACATGGGCGATCACGAGGCCATGCTGTTCATCTTCCCGCAGCCGGGCGTCCAGTGCTTCTGGATGCGCAACACCCTGCTGCCGCTCACAGCCGCTTTCGTCGCGGACGATGGCCGCATCGTCAACACCGCTGACATGCAGCCGCTGACGCTGCAAAGCCACTGCTCGTCCGAGCCGGTGCGCTATGTGCTGGAAGTGAACCAGGGCTGGTTCGCCAGCAAAAAGCTCGATCTCAAGCGCCTGAAGCTGCGCGGCCCGGCTTTCGAGCCCGGCTTCACACCCACCCTGCAGTGAAGGACGGCCCGCCATGAGCCACGATCACGATGACCCCCGCTAT
This sequence comes from Amphibiibacter pelophylacis, assembly GCF_037688875.1. Classification (NCBI taxonomy): domain Bacteria; kingdom Pseudomonadati; phylum Pseudomonadota; class Betaproteobacteria; order Burkholderiales; family Sphaerotilaceae; genus Amphibiibacter; species Amphibiibacter pelophylacis. The sequence goes on along the minus strand of NZ_JAWDIE010000012.1, from coordinate 90,194 downwards.
CCCGTGCGCCGCAGCGACGCCGAATGGCGCGCCAGCCTGACGCCCGCGCAGTACCAGATCACCCGCCAGGCGGCCACCGAACGCGCCTTCACGGGCGATTACTGGGATTTCTGGCAGGACGGCCACTACCGCTGCGTCTGCTGCGGCCACGCCCTCTTTGCCGCCGACACCAAGTTTGACGCGGGCTGCGGCTGGCCCAGCTTCTGGGCCGAACTGGCCGGTGCGGGCATCGAGCGCCTGCGCGACGCCAGCCACGGCATGGAGCGCACCGAACTGCGCTGCAGCCACTGCGGCGCCCACCTGGGCCACGTCTTCCCCGACGGCCCGCAGCCCACGGGCGAGCGCTACTGCATCAATTCGGCCTCCATCGCCTTCGAGGGCGAGGCGCCGCCCGCAACCTCTCCCCCATCCGGCGCCTGAGTCATGAAACTGCTGCTCGATTTCCTGCCCGTCCTGCTGTTCTTTGTCACCTACAAGATCGCCCACGGCGATCCGGCGCAGGCGGCCGCGCTGGCCACGCAGTCGCTGGGTTTTCTGACGGCAGGCGGCGTGTTCACGCCCGAGCAGGCGCCCATCGTGCTGGCCACCGGCGTGGTCATCATCGCAACCCTGATTCAGGTGCTGGTGCTGATGGCGCTGCGCCGCCGCGTCGAGCCCATGGTCTGGGTCAGCCTGGTGCTGGTCGTGGTCATGGGCGGCGCCACGATCTGGTTCCACAGTGACGCTTTCATCAAGTGGAAACCCACCCTGCTCTACTGGGGCATGGGCCTGGCGCTGCTGGGCGGGCGTTTCATCTGGAAGAAGAACCTGGTTCAGACGGTGATGGGCGCCTCGATGCGGCTGCCCGAAAGCGCCTGGACCAAGCTGCTGCTGTCCTGGGTGGGCTTTTTTGCCGCCATGGGTGTTCTCAACCTGATTGTGGCCGCGCAGTTTTCGACCGACGCCTGGGTCAACTTCAAGCTGTTCGGCAGCCTGGGGCTGACGCTGGCCTTTGTCGTGGGCCAGGGCCTTTTCCTCGCACGCCACATTCAGCCCGGCAGCGATGCCTGAGCAGACTCCTGAAGCGGCCTCGGACAGCCGCTGGCTGCGCGGCGCGCTGGCGCGCATCGAGGCCGATGTCTGCCGCAGCGCCGACACGCACCTGATCGCCCTGCCGCTGCCCGCGCTGGCGCAGGCCGGGATCGATCTCTACCTGAAGGACGAATCGACCCACCCTACCGGCAGCCTCAAGCACCGGCTGGCGCGTTCGCTGTTTCTGTATGCCCTGTGCAACGGCTGGCTGCGCGAGGGCACGACGGTGGTCGAAGCGTCCAGCGGCTCGACCGCCATCAGCGAGGCCTGGTTTGCGCGCCTGATCGGCCTGCCGTTCATGGCGGTGATGACGCGCACCACCTCGGCCGAGAAAATCGAACAGATCCGCTTTTATGGTGGCCAGTGCCATTTTGTCGATCACGGCAGCCAGGTCTACGCCGAGGCCGCCCGCCTGGCGCGCGACTGCGGCGGGCACTACATGGATCAGTTCACCTACGCCGAACGCGCCACCGACTGGCGTGGCAACAACAGCATCGCGCACAGCCTGTTCGAGCAGATGCAGTGCGAGCGCCACCCCGTGCCGCGCTGGATCGTGGCGGGGGCGGGCACCGGCGGCACCAGCGCCACGCTGGGCCGCTACGTGCGCTACCGGGGGCACGACACGCGGCTGTGCGTCGCCGACCCGGAGGGCTCGGTGTTCGCGGCCTATCACGCCAGCCGCGATGGCGCGATCACGGGGCCGGGCTCGCGCATCGAAGGCATAGGCCGCCCACGCGTCGAACCCAGCTTCATCCCCAGCCTGGTCGACCGCATGACCCCCGTCAGCAACGGGGACTCCATCGCGGCGATGCGTCTGCTGGGGCGGCTGCTTGGGCGGCGCGTGGGCCCGTCCACCGGCACCAGCCTGGTGGCCATGCTGCAGCTTGCGCAGCAGATGAAAGAGCGCGGCGAGAGCGGCTCCATCGTCTCGCTGCTGTGCGACGCGGGCGAACGTTACGCCGCCACTTACCACGACGACGCCTGGGTCCAGTCGCAGTTTGGCGACTGCAGCGCCGCTGAAGTGCACCTGGCGGCGCTGGCGGGTCTGGGCGGCTGAAGCCTGCGCTGTTGCCCGCGCTGTTGCCAAGGATGCAACACTGCATTCAGACGGCGGCGGTTTATCGCGCAGGCGCTGCGGCGTAGAGTCCGGGACAGTTTCTTTCACGGAGTTGTCCATGTCCCTTCAGTCCACCACCGCCACCGGCACGCGCTGGCCCACGCTGTTTGTCTCGCACGGCTCGCCGATGTTCGCCGTCGAACCCGGCACGGCCGGGCCGCTGCTGAACCGCCTGGGCCAGGTGCTGGCGCGCGATTGTGGCGCACCGCGCGCGGTGCTCGTGGTCTCGCCGCACTGGATGACGCCCGGCCTGCGCGTGGGCACCAGCGCTCAGCCGCAGACCATTCACGATTTCGGTGGCTTTCCGGCGCAGCTCTACACGCTGCAGTACCCGGCGCCGGGCGCTCCGGACATCGCTCAAGCGGTCATCGCCCTGCTTCAGGCGCAGGGCCTGGCCGCGCAGCCCGACAGCCAGCGCGGGCTGGATCACGGCGCCTGGGTGCCTTTGATGCACCTGTACCCCGAGGCGGATGTGCCGGTGCTGCAGGTCTCGCTGCCTCAGCGCATGGACGCCGCGCAGGCCTGGGCGCTGGGCCAGGCGCTGGCACCGCTGCGCGATCAGGGCGTGCTGGTCGTGGGATCCGGCAGCCTGACACACAATCTGTATGAAGTTTTCAGCGGACAGGCCGAAGACACAGCGTACGCGCAAGGATTTGTGGACTGGATCCGCGCCGCGCTGGCAGAAGGCGACAGCACCCGTCTGGCAGCCGCGCTGGAACTGGCCCCGCAGGCTGCTCGGGCCCACCCCACCAGCGAGCACTTCCTGCCGCTGCTGGTGGCGGCCGGAGCGGCGGCGGGCGACTGCGTCGCGGCGCTGCCGGGCGGCATGGAGCTGGGCGTACTTTCGATGGAGTCGTATGTGTTTGGCCTGCCTGCCACCGAGGCCGCCTTTCATCACCTGCGCCCGCAACCCGAGCCAGCGTGACATAGTACCGGGCTGGCGCCTCCGGCCGGGCGCCGTCCTCTTGAAGATCAAACCCTGCCGCTTATGATGGTTTTGGGTCGGGCAGCCGCATGGGGCGGTGCGCAACAGGCCCGCAGGCAACCGATCATGAACTCCTCCGGAAAACAGGCCAGGGCCTCCGCCGGTCACGGACGCTGGAAATGGGCCGCGCTGCTGGCACCTTTCTTTTGCGTGATGCTGCTGCAGCTCTCGCTGGGGCTGGTCGGCGTGCAGATCATGGACGGCATTCGTGCGAGCATGAGCTCGGGCTCGAACTGGTTTCTGAACCAGCGCAACGCCATGCTGACCATCGGCAGCCTGCTGGGCAATACCCTGCCGCCCTCCGATTTCCAGACGCAGTTCGACGCCAGCATGGAGCTGCCCATGGCGCAGATCCAGTTCATGGAATCCCTGCAGGGCCGTGACCAGTCCATGAGCAGCAGCGACACCCGCCCGGTGACCACGCCCTACGCGTCGGCCGTGCTGGTGCGCGCGGGCAGCCACCCGGACGATGTCCAGCGCATCAGCTGGTTCACACGCCTCTTCCGGCCGACCGGGCTGCTGGTCGCGCCGCTGCACTGGTGGGACGAGGCGGCGGAAATCACCCGCGACACGCAGATCCTGGCGCGCGACATCCAGCGCAGCCTGCTCGATGACGGCGGCATGAGCCAGGCCGACCGCGACGCCTTCACCGACCGGCTCAGCGGCCTGCGCAGCGAATCCGGCGCGGTCTCGCGCAACCTGTCGATGAGCCTGGACACCATGTCGCGCAATATGGCCCAGGGCCTGTGGTGGACCAAGCTGGGCCTGTGGCTGCTGCTGGTCGTGGCCGGCGGCTACATCATGCGGCGCAGCCAGCAGCAGGCCGACACGGCCGCCCAGGCGCTGGCCAAGGGCGAGGAGCGCTGGCGTCTGGCGGTGGAAAGCACCAACGACGCCATGTGGGATTTCAACGCCCAGACGGGCGAGTGGTACAACACCCCACGCTGGCTGACCATGGTGGGTCTGCCCCCGGATACGCCGGTGACCGATGGTTTTGGCCTGTGGTACAGCCTGATCCACCCCGATGACCGGATGACGCTGGCCAAAAGCATTGAAGAGGTGCAGGCCAGCGCCAGCAACAACCAGTTCGTCATGCAGTACCGCCTGAGGCACACCGATGGCAATTACCGCCACGTGCGCACACGCGGCACCGTGCTGTCGCGCGACGGCCAGGGCATGCCGATCCGCACCGTGGGCGTCAGCACCGACATCACCCAGCAGGTGCTGGCTGAAGAGAGCTTCCGCCACATGGCGCACTTCGATGCGCTCACCGGACTGCACAACCGCGTCAGCTTCGACCAGAGCCTGGCCGCCGAGGTCAAGCGCTCCGAGCGCAGCGGCAAGGCCTTCACCGTGATCTGTCTGGACCTGGACAACTTCAAGGACATCAACGACGGCTTTGGCCACGATGTGGGCGACCAGCTGCTGATCGAGGCCTCGCGCCGCCTGCGCAGCTGCCTGCGCGAGTACGACACGCTGGCGCGGATCGGCAGCGACGAGTTCCGCATCATCGTCTGCCACACCGACGACAGCGCGCATGCCCAGCCCATTGCGCGCAAGCTGCTGGACACTTTCGCGCAGCCCTTCCAGATCGGCGAGGCGCGGCTGCTGGTCACGGCCTCGGCCGGCATCGCCGCCTTCCCCAGCGACGCCAAAACCCCGGCCGAGCTGGTTGTCTGCGCCGATCAGGCCATGTACGCCGCCAAGGAAGCCGGGCGCAACGTCTGCCAGATGTACGTCCCGGCCATGCAGACCCGCGCCCGCCAGCGCCGCGAGCTGGTGCTGGATCTGCGCGAAGCCGTGCGCACCAGCCAGTTTTACCTGACCTACCAGCCCATCGTCGAACTGGAAAGCGGCCAGGTCACCAAGGCCGAAGCGCTGATCCGCTGGCCGCACCCGCAGCGCGGCCTGATCAGCCCGGCCGAGTTCATCCCCATCGCCGAAGACTGCAACCTGATCGGCGAAATCGGCCAGTGGCTGTGCGACCAGGCCACGCGCGACACCCGGCTGCTGCAGCGCCTCTTTGGCAATCCCTTCCAGGTCAGCATCAACCAGTCGCCGCGCCAGTTCACCGCCTTTGACGGCAAGGACGGCGTCATCGACAGCATGACCGCGCACGGTCTGGGCGCGCAGAGCGTCTGCGTCGAGATCACCGAAGGCGTCATGATGGACATGAACCCGCACGTCAAGCGCCGCCTCATGGCCTACCGCGATGCGGGCATCCAGGTTTCGCTGGACGATTTCGGCACGGGCTATTCCTCGCTGGCCTACCTGAAGGATCTGGACATCGATTACCTGAAGATCGACCGCGCTTTCGTGCAGTCGCTGCGCGCCGATTCCAGCGACCGCGCCCTGTGCGAAGCCATGATCGTCATGGCCCACAAGCTGGGCCTGAAGGTGATTGCCGAGGGCGTCGAGACCCAGCAGCAGCGCGATCTGCTGCGCAACATGGGCTGCGATTACGGCCAGGGCTACCTGTTCAGCAAGCCGCTGCCCTTTGGCGATTTCCAGGTCTGGCTGGCTGCCCAGCGCCTGCAGGGCGAAGACGCCATGGCCTGATGGCCACACAGTCGACCCCCGGGCTTCTGCGACAATCCGGGTCTGAAAAGGCCCTGCCATGACCGCTGAAAAATCCCCCCCGAACGCGATTCAGTCGCCGATCCAGTCCATCACGCTGACCCGTCCTGACGACTGGCACCTGCACCTGCGCGACGGCGACACCCTGGCCGCCGTGCTGCCGCACACCGCACGCCAGTTCGCCCGGGCCATCGTCATGCCCAACCTGCGCCCGCCCGTGACCACGGCCGCGCAGGCGCTGGCTTACCGCGAGCGCATCCTGGCAGCGCGGCCCACATCAGGGCCGGGGGCCGGTTTCCAGCCGCTCATGACGCTGTACCTGACCGACAACACGCCGGCTGATGAGATCGTCCGGGGGCGCGACGCGGGCGTGGTGGCGCTGAAACTCTACCCGGCCGGGGCGACCACCAACAGCGACGCGGGCGTGACCGACATCCGCCACACCCGGGCCGCGCTGGAGGCCATGCAGCGCCACGGCCTGCCGCTGCTGGTGCACGGCGAAGTCACCGACAGCGAGATCGACCTCTTCGACCGCGAAGCCGTGTTCATCGACCGCGTGATGGTGCCGCTGCGGCGCGATTTCCCCGAGCTGAAGGTGGTTTTCGAGCACATCACCACCCGCGACGCCGCGCAGTACGTGGCGCAGGCCGGGCCGCACACCGCCGCCACGATCACCGCGCACCACCTGCTCTATAACCGCAACGCCCTCTTCCAGGGGGGCGTTCGGCCGCACTACTACTGCCTGCCGGTGCTCAAGCGCGAAACCCACCGCCAGGCGCTGCTGGCCGCCGTCGCCAGTGGCTCAGACCGCTTCTTCCTGGGCACAGACAGCGCCCCGCACCCCACGCACCTGAAGGAGCACGCCTGCGGCTGCGCAGGCTGCTACACCGCGCTGAACGCGCTGGAGCTGTACGCCGAAGCCTTCGACAGCGTGGGCGCGCTGGACCGCCTGGAGGCCTTCGCCAGCCACCATGGCCCCGATTTTTATGGCCTGCCGCGCAACAGCGGCCAGATCACCCTGGTGCGCCAGGTGCAAAACGTGCCCGATGCACTGGCGCTGGGCCAAGGCAAGCTCACGCCGCTGCGCGCGGGCGAGCAGCTGGCCTGGTCGCTGGCCGCCTAATCGCCTACCCCGCGCGCAGCGCCATGCCCTGGACCGCGCTGGACTGGACCGCGCCCTGGTTCGCGCCCTACGCGCCGCTGGGCCAGGCGCTGGTCCGCACGATTGACGCCCGCGGCGGCTGCGTGTCTGACGGCCTGAACGCCGTGATGGCACAGCAAGAAGCGGCCGGATATGTCCACAGGCCACTCCTTGGCGATGCGCCCGGCCAGCCCCTGCACTTTGTGCCCCAGGGCGATCTGCCCGCTGGCGAGGCTTACGAGACCTTCATCTACCGCACCGGCGGCGTGCCCACGCGCGACAACCTGCACGACTTTCTGAACGGGCTGATGTGGCTGCATCACCCCGGCTTCAAGCGCCAGCTCAACGCGCTGCAGGCGGCCGAAATCGCCCGTGCGGGCGGCGTGCAGACGCGCGGCCCGGTGCGCGATGCGCTGACGCTGCTGGACGAAAACGGCCTGATCCTGGACGCCCCGCCCGACCTGATCGATCTGCTGCGCCAGCGCCGCTGGGCCGATCTGCTGCACGGCCAGCGCCCGCGCTGGCCGCGCGAGGTGCGCTTCACCCTGCTGGGCCACGCCCTGCTGGAAAAGCTGGCCGCGCCCTACAAAAGCCTGACCGCGCATGTGTGGGTCTGGCCACAGCCCGGCAGCCTGACGCCACAGCGTCTGGCCACCAAGCCCTTTTTGCACCTGCCCGTGCTGGGCATTCCGGGCTGGTGGCCCGCGAGCGTCGATCCTGCTTTTTATGAGGATGCGGCCGTGTTTCGGCCCCTGCGCCTGGAGAATTCCGAATGATGAGCCTGCAACGCATCCACCACACCGCCATCATCTGCAGCGATTACGCGGCATCAAAGCGCTTTTACACTGAAGTGCTGGGCCTGCGCATCGTCGCCGAGAACCTGCGCACCGCGCGCCAGTCGTGGAAGCTGGATCTGGCGCTGCCGGATGGCGGTCAGATCGAGCTTTTCTCCTTCCCCGCGCCACCCGAGCGGCCCAGCCGCCCCGAAGCCTGCGGCCTGCGTCACCTGGCCTTCACCGTCAGCGACCTGGACGCCTGCATCACGCACCTGCAGCAGCACGGCGTGGCGGTCGAGCCCGTGCGCATCGACGAGTTCACCGGCGCGCGCTACACCTTCTTCGCCGACCCGGACGGCCTGCCGCTGGAAATGGTGGAGCCCGCGTCCGGGCGGTAATCGGCCGCACTGACAGGCCGCACGCGCGGACCAAAACTCTCGATGTTCGCCAGCGTGTGGTTGTGGTGCGCGATCACCTGCGCGGCATCCAGCGCCGGATTGCCGGCCGACGTGTGGCCATCGGCGATCAGCACCACCGGATAGCCCCGGGCCAGCGCCTGGCGCGTGGTGGTGTCCACGCAGAACTCGGTGTGCATGCCGCAAACGACCAGTTCCTGCACGCCCAGTTCCTGGAGCAGCGGCGCAAGGCTGGTGCGCAAAAAGGCATCGGGCGTGGTCTTGCGCACACGGTGATCGCCGGGCTGAACCTCCAGGCCGTGGGCGCTCTGCCAGGCCGCTGTGCCGTGTTCGAGATAGCCGGGGCCCGATTCGTGCTGGATCACGATCACCGCCACCCCAGCCGCTCGCGCCCGGCGCGTCACCGTGTTGATGCGCGCAATCACGCCCGCGCTGTCGAACACAGCGCCCTCGCCTTCGCAAAGACCCTGCTGCACATCGATCACCAGCACCGCCTGACGCATCGCCTTCTCCTGAAACGGCCCCAATCTGACGTTATTGTTGCGTAGAATCGCGCCCGTGAACCAGGGCAGACCGCCGCTGGTGCAAGTCCCGAAAGGGCGCACTGGAGGAAGGTCCGGACTGCACAGGGCAGCGCAGGAGGTAACACCTCTCCACCGCGAGGTGAGGATCAGAGCAACAGAGACGAGCCGGTTCAGTCCGGGTGAAACGGGCAATCTCTGCGCGCAGCAACACCAAATAGGCACACGATGATCTGGCCCGGAGAGTGTGCGGGTAGGTGGCATCGAGCCGTTCTGGCGACAGGCGGCCCAGAGGAATGGCGGTCACGCCGGGGCAACCCGGCGAACAGAATCCGGCCTATCGCCCCGGTTCACACTTCTCATTAAAACAACGTTTGTGATTTATTTTTGCCGCAGCGCAGCAAAACCGGGTCAGAACGCTTGCGCACCCCTGGGTTTACCCTTAGAATGAGTACATTGTGATCGAATGTCTCCTCCATCCTCCCCGGATGGATTCAACCCCGGCGCCAACGCACCGGGGTTTTTTTTGTCCTTTTGCCCGGGCTTCTGGCCACGACGCCGTCCGCTAGAATGGCTGCGCCGTCACAGCACGGCATCGCCCGGATGATGGAACTGGTAGACATACCGGACTTAAAATCCGGAGCCTCACGGCGTGCGGGTTCGATTCCCGCTCCGGGCACCACAGGCGGGTACCGCCCCCACAGAACGGCGACGATGTCCCGCCAGCGCAGCCCACGCACCACGCTGCTGCGTCTTATGCCCGCTCCCCGGGCGGACCCTGAGATACAGGTCCAGGGCTTTCGGTTAGTATGGCGGACCGTGTAAAAAACAGCCTAAATCAATATGTTGAACACTTTTTCCCGCTGGCGTCTGGGCGCTGCGAGCATCGCGCTGGGTCTGGCGCTGGCCGTGCCGCCGGCCCTGGCCAAGAGCGCGGAACCGCACCGGCACAGCACCCCGGTCAAGGCCAAAACCGCTCACTCCGGCACCAAGGCCCGCAAAGCGGTCCCGCACAAGGGCCACACCAGCCGCAAAGCCGCCAAAAAAGCCAAGGCCAAACACCACCAGACGGGCGTGGCATCGTGGTACGGCGGCCGCTTCCATGGGCGACGCACCGCCAGCGGTGAGCGCTACAGCAAGTTCGCCATGACCGCCGCGCACAAAACCATCCCCTTTGGCACCTGGGTGGAAGTGACCGCACTGCGCACCGGCCGCAGCGTGAAAGTGCGCATCAACGACCGGGGCCCCTATGTACGCGGCCGGGTGATCGACCTGTCGCGCACCAGTGCCCGTAAACTGGGCGTCCACGGCGTGGCGCGCGTGCGGCTGAGCTGGCCGGTCGCAGCGCCCAAAAGCTGATTCATCCCCACCCCCGAGACCTTTATGACCGAAGCGCCCCTGCCCCCTCTGGACGACGACGCCCTGCAGCGCCTGGACGATCTGCTGCAGCGCATCACCCCGGACGATGGCGCTTTCGATCTGTCGGCGCTGGACGGTTTTCTGGTCGGCGTGGCACTGCAGCCGCGCCCCGTGCCGCCCGCGCAGTGGCTGCCTTTCCTGCACGACGCCGACGGCCGACCCTGGCCCGAAGGCGCCCGCAGCCACGCCGGGCTGAACCTGGCCCAGCGCGACGAACTGGCGCGCAGCGCGCACCAGCGCCTGGCGCAGCTGCAGCAGGCCATCCGCGAGCGTCAGTGGTTTGACCCCTGGCTGATGGCCGACCCCGAGGACGAAGACGATCTGGGCGGTGCCGTGGCCGCCTGGGTGGCGGGCTTTTCGGTGGCGACCAACGCCTTCGAGGGTCTGCTGAGTGCGGGCGGCAGCGCCAAAGCGCAGCAGATGGTCGATGCGCTGGCGCTGCTTTACCGCCATCTTGATCCGGACGATGTCGACCTGGAACCCGAACTTCAGGACGCCATCGAAGCGCTGGAGCCGCCCATGCAGGCCGAGGATCTGGTGGAAGACCTGGTCTGCGCCACGCTGCTGCTGGCCGACATCAGCCAGCCGGTGAAGACGGGGTCGGCGAAAGCCGGGACGCATCCACGCCGTGCAGGGCCAGCAGGCGGGCCGCCGCGGTCGAAGAAGCCAGCTCGCCCGCCAGCACGCGGCGGCTGATGTCCGGCAGCTGCTGCGCCACCGCCGGATCGGCCTCGAAGGCCAGACGCAGGCCGCGGTGGATGCGCTCCCACATCCAGTCGCGGTTCTGGCGCTGGCGGCGCGCCAGCCAGCGGCCATCGGCGCGGCGCTGCGCCAGCCAGTCCTGCACGCCCTGCCAGGCCTGCGCAAGGGTGTCGCCCTTGAGCGCGCTGATGGGCTGAACCTGCGCCGCATCGCCCCCGCGCAACCCCGCCTGCAGGCGCAGCGCGCCGCTCATCTGGGCGCAGGCGCGCGTGGTGGCCACCGGATCGACATCGGCCTTGTTGACCCAGATCAGGTCGGCCAGCTCCATCACGCCTTTCTTGATCGCCTGCAGCTCGTCGCCCGCGTTGGGCAGCTGCATCAGCACAAAAAGGTCGGTCATGCCGGCCACCGCGACTTCGCTCTGGCCCACGCCCACGGTTTCGACCAGGATGACGTCGTAGCCCGCGCCCTCGCAGGCCAGTAGTGCCTCGCGCGTCTGGCTGGCGACGCCGCCCAGATGGCCCGCCGACGGGCTGGGGCGGATGTAGGCGCGCGGGTGGACGCTCAGGCGCTCCATGCGCGTCTTGTCGCCCAGGATGGAGCCGCCGTGCACCGTCGAGGACGGGTCCACCGCCAGCACCGCCACGCGGTGGCCCTGGGCGATGGCGTGCAGGCCCAGCGCCTCGATCAGCGTGCTTTTGCCAACGCCCGGTACGCCGGAAATGCCGATGCGCGTGGTCGGCCCGCTGCGCTGCAGCAGGGCATCCAGCAGCAGGCCAGCGCGTTCGCGGTGATCGGGCCGGGTCGATTCCAGCAGGGTGATGATTTTGGCCAGCGCGCGGCGCGCGGCCGGGGCGTCAGGATCGCGCAGCTGCTCCAGCCAGAGGCTGTCCCGGGAATCCATGCAGAAAATCGTCAGCGCTTGAGCGCAGGCTGGCGGTCCGGCACGACGGCGGGCGCCGGACGTGACAGCGGCGCGGGTCTCACTGCCACGGCTTCGGGGCCATCGGCCAGTGCAGGCTGGCGCGGGGCGCGCTGCATGTGGACATCCCACTCGCCCTGCAGCGTGGCGACAAAGCCGTGGCGCTCGTAAAAGCGCACGGCCGCGCTGTGACGCAGGGCCACGACCGACACGCTGCGCTGACGCCGGTCGGCGTGCTCCAGAATCTGACCCAGCACCCACGAACCCAAACCCCGGCGCTGGCCGGTCGGGTGGATGTAGAGGTGGTCGATGATCCAGCCCGGTTCGCTGGGCAGCACGACCACGAAGCCCATCAGGTCGGGCTGGCCTGTCAGCGGGTTGATCGTGTCGGCCAGGATCTTGTGTGTGTGCTGCGGCGCAAAACCCCGGCTCATGCGGGCGCGGGCGTGATCGGGATCAATGCGTCCCATATCGGCCATGCTCTCGCGCATGGCGCACCAGCGCAACCCCATCAAGGCCTCGAAATCATCGTCCCGCGCGGGGACCAGTCGATAGCCGTGTTTCATGATGACCCCATCTTCGCAGTGTGCCTGGACCGGCCGCCTTCAGGCCGCCGGGTGGACACCGTCCAGTGAAAAGCGATTCCGATGATACTCCGATGCGCAGCAGCTGACCGCAGCGCCCCGGACGGAACCACCGGGATTCAGGGACGGCGCAGGGCGCAGGCTTCGCGGGCCAGGGTGGTGATGCGGTCCCAGTCGCCCGCGTCCATGGCGTCCTGCGGCAGCAGCCAGGAGCCGCCGCACACCTTCACATTGGGCAGCGCCAGGAAATCGGGGGCCGTGGCCAGCGTGATGCCGCCTGTGGGGCAGAAAACCACGTCGGGGAAAGGGCCCGCCAGCGCCTTGAGCAGCGGAATGCCGCCCGCCGCCGTCGCCGGGAAGAACTTCAGAAAGCGAAAGCCGTGGCTTTGCGCCAGCATCACCTCGCTGGCCGTGGCCACGCCCGGCAGCAGGGGCAGATCCAGCTCCTGGCAGGCCTGGGCGACCTCCACCGTGAAGCCCGGGCTGACCGCAAACTGGCAGCCCGCCTCTTTGGCGGCGCGCGCATCGGCGGCGCTGCGCACCGTGCCTGCACCGACGATGGCGTCGGGCACCTCAGCGGCGATCTGGCGCATGGAATCGAGGGCCTGCGGCGTGCGCAGCGTCACTTCCAGCACGCGCACTCCGCCCGCAGCCAGGGCGCGCGCCATGGGCACGGCGTGCTCGACCCTGTTGAGCACAATGACGGGGATGACGGGGGCGTATTGGCACAGATCCAGCGTGTTCATGGCGGACATCCTGAAAAAGAGGGGGAGAAAAGGAAAAGGCCGCATCCAGCGCGGCCTTGGGGGTATTTACCAGCTGCAGGCGCCTTCTTCGGCGGTGCTGCTGCTGCGGCGGAAGGCGGCGAACAGCTCGCGGCCCAGGCCGTGACCGTTGGCGATGCGCTGCGCCTCGGGGATGACGGCGACTTCGCGGCGCGCCCACTCGGCGGCGTCAACCAGAGCCTCCAGCGTGCCCGCGACCGCATCCAGGCGGATGATGTCGCCATCGCGCACCTTGCCCAGCGGGCCGCCCTGGACGACTTCCGGGCTAACGTGGATGGCGGCGGGCACCTTGCCGCTGGCGCCGCTCATGCGGCCGTCGGTGACCAGCGCCACGCGCAGGCCTTTGCCCTGCATCACGCCCAGCGGCGGCGTCAGCTTGTGCAGTTCGGGCATGCCGTTGGCCTGCGGGCCCTGGAAGCGCACCACGGCGACCATGTCGGCGTCGCCGATTTCTCCGGCGGCAAAAGCGGCCAGGAAAGCCTCCTGCGAATCAAACACGCGCGCGGGCGCTTCGACCATGTGGCGGTCCTCGGGCACGGCCGACACCTTGATGACCGAGCGGCCCAGGTTGCCGGTGAGCAGGCGCAGTCCGCCCGTGGGCGAGAAGGGCGCAGCGGCCGTGCGCACCACGTCGGGGTTGCGCGGGGCTTCGTCAAAAGCCTCGTACTTCACCGCGCCGTCCTGCAGCGTGGCCCAGCGGGCGTAATCGGCGATGCCGCCGGCGCTCACGGCCAGCACGTCGGCGTGCATCAGGCCCGCGCCGAGCAGTTCGCGGATGACGAAGCTGGGGCCGCCCGCCGCCTGGAAGGCGTTCACATCGGCCGCGCCGTTGGGGTAAACGCGCGACAGCAGCGGCACCACGGCGGACAGGTCGGAGAAATCGGTCCAGCTGATCTGGATGCCGGCCGCGCGCGCCACCGCCACCCAGTGGATCAGGTGGTTGGTGCTGCCGCCAGTGGCCAGCAGCGCGACCATGGCGTTGACAATGACGCGCTCGTCCACCAGCTGGCCGATGGGCGTGTAGCGGTTGCGGCGGGCCATGCCCACGGCGTGCTCGACGGCGCTGTCGGTCAGCGCCTGGCGCAGCGGATCGTGCGGGTGGACAAAGGCCGCGCCCGGCACGTGCAGGCCCATGGCCTCCAGCAGCATCTGGTTGGAGTTGGCCGTGCCGTAGAAGGTGCAGGTGCCTGCGCCGTGGTAGGCCTTCGATTCGGCCTCCAGCAGCTCAGGGCGGCCGACTTCCTTGCGCGCAAACTGTTCGCGCACCTTGGCTTTTTCGCTGTTGGACAGGCCGCTGGACATCGGGCCCGCCGGGACAAACACGCAGGGGATGTGGCCAAAGTGCAGCGCGCCGATCAGCAGCCCGGGAACGATCTTGTCGCAGATGCCCAGAAACAGCGCCGCATCAAACACATCGTGCGACAGCGCCACGGCGGTGGACATGGCGATGGTGTCGCGCGAGAACAGCGACATCTCCATGCCCGGCATGCCCTGCGTCACGCCGTCGCACATGGCGGGCGTGCCGCCAGCGACCTGCACCGTGGCGCCCAGGCGCGCAGCGGTGCGGCGGATCTGCTCCGGGTAGTGCTCGTAGGGCTGATGCGCCGACAGCATGTCGTTGTAGGCCGTGACCACGCCGAGGTGCACGGCCTTTTCGGCCACCACGCGGAACTTGTCGGACGACGGCATGGCCGCAAAGGCGTGCGCGATGTTGGCGCAGCCCATGCGGTCCTGGCTGGGCGCGCGGTCGCCCCACTGCTGCACGCGCTGCAGGTAGGCCGCACGCGGGCCAGCGCTGCGCTGGCGGATGCGTTCGGTGACGTCGTGGACAGTGGCGTTCAGCGCAGTGGTGTTCAAGCGGGACTCCCGGCAGATGGCGGATTCGGACAGACGAATCAAAATGTTAGCGCTATCCAGTGGTTATGGCAAGAAAACGGACCGGAAAAGAACGCGCGGACGCAAGACGCCAGGCCTGCGCAGGTTCAAGTCCCCACCCCACCCGGATTGCCCGCAATTTCACCGCTTATTCCACCCACCGTCCTGGCGGGGGGGC
This sequence comes from Amphibiibacter pelophylacis, assembly GCF_037688875.1. Lineage (NCBI taxonomy): Bacteria > Pseudomonadati > Pseudomonadota > Betaproteobacteria > Burkholderiales > Sphaerotilaceae > Amphibiibacter > Amphibiibacter pelophylacis. The sequence continues at coordinate 75,125 of NZ_JAWDIE010000012.1, read as the reverse complement.
ACTGACAATCCGGGCAAGTCCACCGATGTCTGCCCTGGAGTTTTCCATGTCCGCGACCCCAGCCCCGGCTGCCGCCGAAACCGACGCCCCCGCCAAAGCCAAGGGCGGCAAGAAAAAGCTCATCCTGCTGATCGTGCTGGTGCTCGTGCTGCTGGGTGGAGCGGGCGGCGGCTATTTTTACTGGACGCAGCTGCAAAAGGCCAAGCACGCCCAGGCGGGCGAGGAAGGCGGCGAAGCAGCCGCCGAAAGCCACGACAGTGAAGCACCCAAGGCCCCCATCTACATGCCACTGGACCCGTTCGTGGCCAACCTGAACGACAAGGACAGCGAAAAAATGGCCCAGATCGGCGTGGTCCTGGAACTGAAAGACGCCAAAGACGAAGCCACAGTGAAGAGCTTCATGCCCTCGGTGCGCAACAACGTGATCATGCTGATCGCGTCCAAGACCTCGGACGAGCTGCAGACTTTCGACGGCAAGCAGAAACTGGCCGAAGAAATCCGCCGCGCCGCGCTGGCGCCCATGGGCAACCGCCTGGAAACGGCCCGCGAGAAGAAAGACGCGCCTGTGCGCGGCGTGCAGTTTTCCAGCTTCATCATCCAGTAAGGCCGCACGCATTCCATGAGCCAGCAGATCCTCTCGCAGGACGAAGTCGATGCCCTTTTGCGGGGCATGAATGGCGACGAGGCCGACCCCGTTGCCACCGCCGCGCCGGAGACCAGCGCGCCCGGCGAGGCGCGTCCCGTCGATCTGGCCAACCAGGAAAAGGTGGTGCGCGGGCGCATGCCCACGCTGGAGCTGATCAACGAGCGCTTTGCGCGCAACATCCGCTCCGGGCTGTTTCACCTGACGCGCAAAAACCCCGAGATTTCCGTGGGCGCCGTCAAGGTGCAGAAGTACAGCGCCTTCCTGCGCGAAATGGTGGTGCCGACCAACTTCAACATCGTCGGCATCCGGCCCCTGCGCGGCAGCGGCCTGGTGGTGTGCGAACCCACGCTGATTTTCGCCATCATCGACGCGCTGTATGGCGGCATCGGCAAGTTCCACACGCGCATCGAAGGGCGCGAGTTCTCGCAGACCGAGCGGCGCGTCATCCAGCGCCTGATCGAAGTCATCATCGAGGAGTACAAGCGCTCCTGGGCCGGGGTCTACCCGCTGGAGCTGGAGCACCAGCGCTCCGAGATGCAGCCGCAGTTCGCCAACATCGCCAACCCCAGCGAGGTGGTGGTGGTGACCTCGTTCAACGTGGAGATCGGGCACAGCACCGGCTCCATCTTCTTCTGCCTGCCCTACGCCACGCTGGCGCCGATCCGCGACGTGCTCTATTCGACCATGCACGGCGAGGGCGACGACGGCGACAAGCGCTGGGTGCAGCTCATCCGCGACCAGCTGCAGGATGCCGAGCTGGAACTGGTCATCGACCTGGCCAGCGCGCACGCCACCGTGGAAGAGCTGCTGGCCATGAAGCCCGGCGATTTCGTCGAGCTGGACCTCAGCCCCAAGGTCAAGGCCAAGGTGAACAACGTGCCGGTGTTTGACTGCACCTACGGCACCTCCGGCGGACGCTACGCCATCAAGATCGACAGGCAACTGACGGCCGGCCTGAACGCCAACTGGCTGGGAGACACGCATGGATACTGAAAACCTGTCCGCAGACGACGCCCTGGCCGCCGAATGGGCCGCCGCCCTGGAAGGCCAGCAGGCCGCCGCGCCCGAGCCCGCTCCGGCCCCCGCCCCGCGCGAGGTCGCCCAGAAGGTGGAATCGGAGCAGGTCGCCCCCGCGTCCTTCTCGCGCTTGACTTCGTCGGCGGCCGCGCCGGGCGCCAGCGATCTGAACATGATCCTGGACATCCCCGTGCAGCTCACCGTCGAGCTGGGCCGCACGCGCATTCCCATCAAGAACGTACTGGAGCTGGCCCAGGGCTCGGTCGTCGAACTCGAAACCATGGCGGGCGAGCCCATGGACGTGCTGGTCAACGGCTACCTGATCGCCCAGGGCGAAGTCGTCGTGGTCAACGAGAAGTTCGGCATCCGCCTGACCGACATCGTCACGCCCAGCGAGCGCATGCGCCGCCTGAGCCGGACCTGATCTCCCCTGAACACACCCGACTGAGCGCCCACGCATGAACCCAGCCACGCCCCTGACCACTGCCGCCACACCGGGGTTTTCCGGGCTGTCTGTGCTGTGGTTCCTGCTGGTGCTGGCGCTGGTGCCGCTGGTGCTGTGGGGGCTCAAGCGCAGCGGCCTGATCACCGGGCTGCCCGCCTCCCGCCGGGGCGAGGCCAAAGGCCTGCGCTTGGTGGACGTCCTGGCCCTGGCGCCCGGGCAGCGCCTGATGCGCGTCGAGCTGCGCCGCCCGGACGGCAGCCTGCACCACCTGCTGCTGGGCCAAAGCAGCGCCGGTGTGACGCTGCTGCAGCAGTACGCGGTCGATGGCGCGCCTTTAACCCCCAGCGCGGATCCGGTGGATTTCCAGCAGGCGCTCGCGCAGGCCAGACCGGGCGCGCCCTCATGAGCGCCCGCCGCTGGAGGGCTGGTGCCGCTGCCGCTGGCGCCGCCGCACTGCTCCTGGCGCTGCCGGGAACTGCCCTGGCGCAGGCCACGCTGCCGCTGCTGGTCGGGCAATCGGGCGGCGGCACCAGCTACTCGGTGCCCATCCAGACGCTGCTGTTTTTCACGGCGCTGAACTTCATCCCGGCGCTGCTGCTGCTGATGTCGCCCTTCACGCGCATCGTCATCGTGCTGAGCCTGACGCGCCAGGCGCTGGGCACGCAGTCGGCACCGCCCAACCAGGTCATCATCGGGCTGGCGCTGTTTCTGTCCTTTTTCGTCATGGGCCCGACCATCGACAAGGTCTACCAGGACGCCTGGAAGCCCTACAGCGACCAGACCATCACGTTCGAGGAAGCCACCGCGCGCGCGCAGGTGCCGCTGCGCACTTTCATGATCCGCCAGACGCGTCAGTCGGACATGCAGCTTTTCCTGAATCTGGCCAAGGAAAACCCCGCCACCGCGCCCGAGGCCGTGCCCTTTCGCGTGCTGGTCCCCGCCTACGTGACCAGCGAGCTGAAAAGCGCCTTCCAGATCGCCTTTGTGGTCTTCATTCCGTTTCTGATCATCGACCTGGTCGTGGCCAGCGTGCTGATGTCGCTGGGCATGATGATGCTGTCGCCGGTCATGGTCGCGCTGCCCTTCAAGATCATGCTGTTCGTGCTGGCCGACGGCTGGAACCTGCTCATCGGGTCGCTGGCCGCCTCCTTCGCCACTTAGACCCAACCGCCCCCGGAGCCCCCATGCTGGACGCGCAACTGGTTTTCACCCTGGGACAGCAGGCGCTGACCCAGCTGCTCACGGTCGCCGCACCGCTGCTGCTGACCGCGCTGGGCGTGGGCCTGGTGATCAGCATTTTCCAGGCCGCCACGCAGATCAACGAGGCCACGCTGTCTTTCGTGCCCAAGATCGTCGCGGCCATGCTGGTGCTGATGCTGGTCGGGCCGTGGATGATCACCACGCTGGTCGATTTCATCCGTCGCCTGCTGATGATGATTCCGCAGGTGGTGGGCTGACGGCCCCCTGCACACAGACGCTCCGCCACCATGTTCACCGTGACCGAAGCCCAGATCCTGGGCTGGCTGACCCCGGTGCTGTGGCCTTTCCTGCGCGTGCTGGCGCTGTTGTCGGCCATGCCGCTGCTGGGCTCGCGCATGGTGCCCATGCGGGTGCGCGTGGGTCTGGCTTTTGCCATCGCGCTGGCCGCTCAGGCCGGGCTGGCGCCCGCCCCGCTGCTGCCGCTGGATGCGCCCATGGTCTGGCAGCTGGTGCTGCAGCAGGTACTGATCGGCATCGCCGTCGGCTTTTCGGTGCGCCTGGTCTTTGCCGCCATTGAGCTGGCCGGGGAAATCATCGGCCTGCAGATGGGCCTGAACTTCGCGGCCTTTTTCGATCCGGTCAGCGCCAGCCAGTCCACGGCGGTGACGCGGCTCTACACCAATATGGCCAACTTCCTGTTTGTCACCATCAACGGGCATGTGCTGGTCATCGCAGCGGTCATCCACAGCTTCGACGCTTTCCCCGTCAGCGCGCAGCCCTTCGCCTTCCTGGCCCAGGTGCGCCCCGAACTGTGGGGCGCCGAGCTCTTCCGCCTGGGGCTGTGGAGCGCCCTGCCCATCGTGGGTCTGCTGCTCTTCATCAACCTGGTCATGGGCATCATCACCCGCGTGGCGCCGCAGATGAATCTGTTCAGCATCGGCTTTCCGCTCACCGTGACGCTGGGCCTGGTCGCCCTGACCTTCTCGCTGCCCGGCATGCAGCAGCCCTTTGTGTTTGCGATGGAGAAGATGCTGGGGGTGTGGCGGTGAGGGACGGGATCAGTGTGAACGCAGCTCACCCAACAGATCAGGATGGCGGTCCAGCAGCTTCAGCAGCTTGACCAGCGCCACAGGTGGCCGTGTTTTGCCGTTTTCGTAACGCGAAAAAGCGTTGACGCCTCCCCCGAAAATCTCGGCCGCCTCGCGCTGCCCCAGGCCCAGCTTGCGACGCACGTTCACAATGAAGTCCAAGTCCACCGAGGCGGCATTGACCTGCCGGTTGAACGCTCGCATTTCCTGCATCACGCGGTCAGACTCGGCCAGATCGGTCACTGACTCGCCGCAGGCCGGACAAAAATCGGCAGTTACCGCTGCAATCACCATGCTCTCCCCTTTGTAGGTGTAGGGCAGATCACGGGTGTCGCGGATCAGCGCCGCAGCGCCGCAGACAGGGCATTTCATCGTCATAACTCCTTGAATGACACGATCAGGACATCGTCAATGACCGTCAGCTTCAGGTACACATCGCCCACTTGGGTACGCGGCCGATAGACGTCCTGCCACACCGTGTGATCGGCGTACGTCGTCATGCTCTTGTAGAAATCCGCCGCCCGCAGGGACAGGACGACCGCCAGCATGTCGGCCAGATTCAGCCCAAGAGCCGTGGCACCCTGCCGCGCTGCGTTCGTTGTGCGGACATGGCCCGCAGTCACGAGGGCCTTAACTACAGCCAGCTTGCAGTGCGGGGTTGACTTTTCCATGGGTGCTACTCTAGCGCGATGACCTGTTATTGGCAAGTTGGTTAATTTCGGATGTGCCGACGATGATGTCGGCAAAAAATCAGCCCTAAAGTCGCCCGCACAAGCGTTCGATAACAGGTTCATGCAGCACACGGCACCCGCCTGGCGCAGGACCCACACCCGGCCACAACACACACGGCCACCCTCCTGCCAACCAGCCAGTGAAGCGCGCAGCATTCGGCAGCAAGCGATTGAACTTAAAGAGTTTTTCACCCAAGAAAATTCCTAAAGTCCACCCGCCCAGCGTCGATAACCCAAGCATCCACTCACTGTTACTTTCTTTCTTTTTAGGAGAAAACCATGTCCGGCGTCAATACCAACATCATGTCGATGACTTCGCAGCGCAACCTGATGACCAACTCGGCCAGCCTTGCGACCACCATGAACCGTCTGTCGTCGGGCCTGCGCGTGAACAGCGCCAAAGATGACGCCGCCGGTCTGGCGATTGCAGAGCGCATGAACGCTCAGGTCAAGGGCATGAATGTCGCCCAGCGCAATGCCAACGATGGCATTTCGATGGCACAGACGGCTGAAGGCGGCCTGTCCCAAATCGGCTCCAATATGCAGCGTATGCGTGAACTGGCCATTCAGGCCCGCAACGGCACAAACAGTCAAGCTGACAAAGATTCTCTGAACTCCGAATACGGTCAGCTGCGCGAAGAAATTACCCGCGTTATTGCAAATACTAAATTTAACGGCAAAGCAGTTTTAGGTGGCGACAGTAACATCACCTTCCAAGTGGGGGCAGGAACTTCCGCTAGTGACAAAATTGATATCGCCGGGGTTGATCTGACTCAGGATCCGGCGATGACAGCAATTACAGCGCCTGGCACAGGAACTGCAGTTAACGCGACCGATACCGCAGCAACTGTCGTAGGTACACTAGCAGGTACACTTAAGGCTACCGACGGCACTACAGCTGCGACAGCCACTAGCAAATGGAGTGAATTGAGCCGTGACAGCCAATCCACTTTACTGCAAAAACTTGGTTATGCTAGCAACAGCTCGGTAAATGGTGCCTCGACTGTTCAAGGACTGGTGGGGGAGGCACTGCAAGGCAAGGCCATCAACGCTGCAACAACGCAATCGACAGCCGCCACAGCCACGGTATCGCAATTCGACAAAGGTAGTGCAGCTTATAGCTTGCTGCTTCGTATTGGCACCACCGCCGGCAGCGGCATATCGGGTGATAATAATTCAATTGATGCCGTGGTTAATGCTCTGGATACGGCAATCGACAAAGTCAATTCGACTCGTGCGACTTTCGGTGCAGCTCAGTCCCGCATGGATGCCGTCATCAGCAACCTGCAGGTATCGTCTGAAAACCAGTCGGCAGCCCGCAGTCGCATCATGGACACCAACTACGCCATGGAAACGGCCAACTTGAGCCGCAGCCAAGTGCTGCAGCAGGCTTCACAGGCCATGCTGGCCCAAGCGAACCAGGCGCCCCAGTCGGTGCTGCAGCTGCTGCGCTGATCACGGCACAGTCCCTCTAAAACCCGCCGTAAGGCGGGTTTTTTTGTGGGCGGCGGCGCTGTACAGTCCAGGCCTGACGACCCAGGAACTGAGTCCGGAAAGCATCAGTGATCGCCGCTTCACACCCTCCGGCCAAGCCAGACAATAAGCACCACTCTGACAAATGTGTGTCCTGCCATGTCCCGCTTCAGCCCCCAAGCTCAAACTCCACGCTACCTGCAACGCTTTGCCTGCATCGGAGGCAGTTGTCCCCAAAGCTGCTGCGACGGTGGCTGGTCCGTGACACTGGATCGACAAACCTGGAACCGGTATAAATCGATCCCCCTCCACCCGGTAAACCAGCACCTTGAGCCTCTGGCTGACAAGGGTAGCAAAGACGAGATTGCGGGCAAGCTGGTAATGCGACCGGATGGACGCTGCCCCATGCACAACGATCAGGGGCTGTGCGATATTCAGAACAGCATGGGTGAGCAGGCCCTGTCAGCCACTTGCCGCAACTTTCCACGTCTGTTTCACAGCATCGCCGGGCAGGTCCACGTGTCCGCCACCCTGAGTTGCCCCGAAGCGGCACGCCTGGCGCTCGACAGTGCCGACGCCATGACCCTGGACCTGTGCTCACTGCAGCAGTTTGAGACCCCGCTGGACATGCCGCGCCCGCACGAACTGGAAATAGGCAGCGGAATCCTTCGGGAAGTGCACAGTGTGTGTGCCATAGCCTTGCGCGACCGCCTGCTTTGGATCACCGACATGGCCCCGACAAGCCTGCAGGCCATGCAGCTTTGGGCGCTCCTGGTCCGACAGGTGGCCCAATGGCAATGCAACTGGAAGGCATATAACCAAGCCCACCCCGAAGAGCACATGGAACAGTCGATGCAGATTTATACAGGTCAGCTGGCCGATCTGCTCGAAAGCTGGAATGAAGCGACAATACAACACCATCTGGATTCTATCGCCAGCCTGAATGCAGCAGAAAACCGCAGCGTCCAGCTGGCCATCATGCAGGCCAGCATCAACCTCATCCAAAAATATTTGCCTGCATCATCAGAGATTCAGCTGCTGCTGGGCAGCGTACAGAATTGGTCTGCAGTTTTTCAATCAGGCGCAGAGCGAGTGCATGAGCTTGAAAAAAAATCACCTTGGGCGCTTAAAAATCTGATCCGCAATGATCTGTGGCGAAACATGTGGTACACCCATGTACTCAGTGCCGAAGACTTGGAATCCAATTTCCTGTCTTTGGCCCTTAAATACACTTTGACCCGCATGCTATTGTGCGCAAGCGCACTCCAAAAAAACAACTCCCCTGTATTAAGCGATGTTGTCAGAATAACCTATCTGCTATCGCGACATATCGAGCACAACACCGCTCTGCACGCAGACTGGATACGCAACCTGAAAAACAATCAACTCAATAGTTCAGCCGCCGCACTGATTATTTTAGGCGACTGATACCCTAATCACTCTGAACACAGCCCACACTGCAGACCCATGGACATTGGCAAAGAAGTTCTCGCTATCGACAAACTCGGCCAGACAAACACATCAGCCGCCATCGAGCGCTGCGTCGGGCTGGTGGAAAAATACCCGAACACAGGTGAATTCTGGATTTGCCTGGGCAACCTGATGTCCACGACCAACCAATGGTACAAAACGGAGATGTTTGCCCGCCGTGCGCTGGAAATCGACGAAAAAAAGTTTTTCGTTGCCAGAATTCTTATTGCCATGGCCAGACTCAGGGTGGGCGATGCGGAAAGTGCGCTAAGGCACATTAATCTTGTTCTGGAACATTTCCCCACTGACACACAATGCCTGCAGATTCGTTCCGACTCATTACTGCACATGCGCTCCACGGCAACCGATGTCCGCGAAGCCCGCTTAGCTTGGGTGAAACAAAAGCTGCCGCAACCCAAAATCGCTCCGCTGACTACTGCTGACTCCACTCCGGATCGCCCACTGCGGATCGGTATTTTGTCCGCCGACTTGCGCGAGCACTCCGTTCTATTCTTTTTTTTAGGCTATATCAGGAACCACGATCCCGAAAATTATCCGGTTTTCATTTACAGTGGCAACGAGGCCAACGACGCGGCCACCGATGAAATCAAAAAGCACGCTGCCGGGTGGAAAAATATCCGGAAAATGAGTCCGGAGGCAGCGTGCCGACTGATTCGAAAAGATAAGATTGATATTCTTCTTGATCTGTCAGGCCAATCCAAAGGCAACCGGATGGATGTGATTGCACGTCGTGCCGCCCCCATTCAGGCCACATGGATGGGGGCTGTAGAAACAACAGGCACCCGGGAAATGGACTTCAGGATCAGTGAACACGATATTGATCCCGCAGAGTACGATGAGCAGCACAGCGAGCAGGTTATCCGCATGTCCTGTCTGGCAAGCTACACCCCACCAAGGTACAGCCCACTGAAAACAAAATCTCCATCCCTGGAGAAAGGCCATACCACTCTTTTATCACTGAACAATCTTCGCAAATTATCGACCGAATGTCTTCAAACTTGGTCACTTATTCTGCGTGAAGCACCAGCAGCCAGGTTGCTGATGATGACTTCGGCCACGCTGGATAACGAAGCTCTTGGGCAAATTAAGCCCCGTCTTGAAGAATTCAGTTTCAACCTGGATCAGATCGATTTTCTCAACTTCCAGCCACTCGAACAGTATATGGAGAGTGGACATATTGCAGATATCCTGCTGGATACATTTCCTGTTTCTGGCTTGACAACATCACTGCATGCACTCTGGATGGGGTTGCCTGTTGTCTGCATGGAGGGCACATTGTCCAACCAGCGCCTGACCGCATCTATTTTGCGAAAATTCGGGCTTGAAAAATACATTGCAAAAACACATGCAGAATACATCCAGCTTGTTCTTGACTTCATCGAGAACCCCGAGAAACTGCAGATCTTCCGCGAGACGATCCGCGATCGGATGCTCGGTAGCCCGTGGATGAATCACGCTGCACGCGCACAAGAGCTTGAAAAAACCATGAGATTACTTTGGCAGAAAAAAATTTCCAACACCCAATAAGCCATTCATATTTTCTGTGAAAGACCTATGAAAAAGAAAGTTCTCAATGTGGGCGGCGGCAGCAAATCAATCGCTATTCCACCCCACTTTGATTCATTTGAGCATCTCCTGCTCGATATCAGCGCAAGCGGCAACCCCGATGTCATATGCGATGCCAGACAACTGAAAAGCCTTGGATCGAACTCTTTTGACGCCGTTTACTGCTCGCATAATCTGGAGCATTACTACAAACACGATGTCCCCAAGGTGCTTGGTGGGTTTGTTCATGTTCTGAAAGAGGGGGGATTCGCTCATATTCGTGTACCAGATATGCAAGAGCTCATGCGTCAAGTCATAGAACGGCAGCTGGACATTAATGACGAGCTTTATCGCTCAGCAGCAGGCCCTATCCTTGTTTCTGATGTAATTTATGGCTATGGCCCAGAAATTGAATCAAGTGGACAAGACTTCTACGCCCACAAAACAGGATTCAGTCTGAAAAGCATGACCGAGCAACTCGAACGCAGTGGGTTTTCAACGATTTTCGGCTGCACTCGCAACCTGGAGGTGGAGGTCATTGCCTTCAAAGGAACTCCCAGTCCGGACCACTGTGCTTTGCTGGGACTGTCTCCCGGCTGAGCGGCCAACCGGCGACCTGCTTGCGCCCTGTGAGCAGAAAACGAGGTTACACGCATGCTAACCTGACGCCTCTTTCCAGCTTCACCAGATTCCTGCATGCTCCTGCGCCCTACCCTCTTCCTCGCCGCAGCCCTGCTCGCCGCCCCCGCCCTGGCCCAGCCCAGCGAAACATCGCTGTTTGACGGAGCGGGCCAGGCGCGCGCCTACATCACGCAGGGCCCGCAGCGCACGATTTACCTGTGGGGCGGGCTGCCGGTGGCTTACCTGCTGAACGAGTACGGCCGCGACAGCGTGGTCGGTTTCAATGGCCGCCACCTGGGCTGGTTCGACAACGGCACGGTGCGCGACGTCCAGGGCAACATCGTCTGCGCCACGGCCGCGCGCTCCAACACTACAGATGTCGAGCCCGTCAAAGGGCAGAAAGTGGTGCCGCCTGTGCCCAATGTGCCGCAGCAGGGGCCGGTGCCGCCGGTGTTCACGCTGAACTGGAGCCAGAAAAACCGCTGCGCCGATTACCTGCGCCAGGGCCAGAACCGAAGCGACTGAGCGCTTAAACCGCCTCCGACGGCCCCGCAGCGCCGTCAAGCAGGGCGCGCAGCCCGGCCTCGTCCAGCACCTCGATGCCCAGCTCGCGGGCCTTGTCCAGTTTGCTGCCGGCGGCTTCGCCCGCGACGACCCAGCGGGTTTTCTTCGAGACCGACCCGGCGACTTTGCCGCCTGCGGCCTCGATCAGGGCTTTGGCGTCTTCGCGGCTCAGGGTGGGCAGCGTGCCGGTGACGACCAGCGTCTGCCCGGCCAGCGGTAGCGCGGACGCATCTGCATCCGCCGTGTCGGCCAGGGCCGCGCCCTCGTGCTCGGGCCAGGTCACGCCCGCCTGCCGCAGGCCCTCGACCACCTCGCGATGGTGGGGCTGGGCGAAGAAATCGACCAGGCTCTGCGCCACCACCGGCCCCACATCGGGCACCTGCTGCAGCGCGTCCAGCGGAGCGTCCATCAGGCGGTCCAGCGCGCCAAAGTGCCGGGCCAAGTCCTTGGCCGTGGTTTCGCCGACCTGGCGCACGCCCAGGCCGTAAATAAAGCGCGCCAGCGTCGTCGCCTTGCTGGCCTGCAGCGCGGCGACCAGGTTGGCGGCGCTTTTGTCGGCCATGCGGTCCAGCGCGGCCAGGGTGGGCGCGTCCAGGCGGTAGAGGTCCGGCAGGGTCTGCACCAGACCGCCATCGACCAGCTGGTCGACCAGCCTGTCGCCCAGGCCTTCGATGTCCATGGCGCGGCGGCTGGCGAAGTGCAGGATGGCCTGCTTGCGCTGCGCCGGGCAGAACAGGCCGCCGGTGCAGCGGTAATCCATGCCGCCCCGGTCGCGCCGGGTCGGGCTGGCGCAGACCGGGCACTGCGCGGGCATGCGCAGGTTGGGCACATAAGCCGGGCGCACCGCCGGGATGCGGCCCACGACTTCGGGGATGACGTCGCCCGCGCGCCGCACGATGACCTCGTCGCCCACGCGCACGCCCTTGCGGCGCAGCTCGAAGATGTTGTGCAGCGTGGCATTGCTGACCGTGGTGCCGCCGACAAACACCGGCTGCAGCTTGGCCACCGGCGTCAGACGGCCCGTGCGGCCGACCTGGATATCAATGCCCTGCAGCCGCGTCACCTGCTCCTGCGCGGGGTATTTGTGCGCCACCGCCCAGCGCGGTTCGCGGCTGACAAAGCCCAGACGCGCCTGCAGCGCACGGTCGTTGACCTTGTAGACCACGCCGTCAATATCAAACGGCAGGCTGGCGCGCAGCTCGCCCATGGCGGCGTGGAAATCCACCAGCGCCTGCGGCCCGCTCGCGACGATGCGGTGCGCGCACACCGGCAGGCCCAGCGCAGCCAGCGCGTCCAGCAGGGCGCTGTGCGTGGGCGGCAGCGCCCAGCCAGTGACTTCGCCCAGGCCGTAGGCGAAAAAGCTCAAAGGCCGCTGCGCGGCGATGGCCGGATCGAGCTGGCGCACCGCCCCGGCCGCCGCGTTGCGCGGGTTGACAAAGGTTTTGGCCCCGCGCTCGCCGCCCTCGATCAGGGCAAGCTGGCGGGCATTCAGGGCCTCGAAATCGTCGCGGCGCATGTAGACCTCGCCGCGCACCTCCAGCACCTCGGGCCAGGCGGCGGGGTCGCCCTGCAGGCGCAGCGGAATCTGGCGGATGGTGCGAATGTTCTGCGTCACGTCCTCGCCGGTTTCGCCGTCGCCCCGCGTGGCGGCGCGCACCAGCACGCCGTGCTCGTAGCGCAGGCTCAGGGCCAGGCCGTCGAACTTCAGCTCGGCGGCGTATTCCAGCGGCGGGTCGGATTCCAGCAGGCCCAGCTCACGGCGCACGCGGGCGTCAAAGGCGCAGGCGCCTTCGGGGCGGGTGTCGGTTTCGGTGCGGATGGACAGCATGGGCACGGCGTGACGCACCGCCGCAAAGCCCGGCAGCACCGCGCCAATCACGCGCTGCGTGGGCGAATCGGGCGTGCGCAGGCCGGGGTGGGCGTCTTCCAGCGCCTGCAGCTCGGTGAACAGGCGGTCGTACTCGGCGTCGGGCACTTCGGGGTCGTCGAGCACGTAATAGCGGTGCGCGTGATGGTGCAGGGTGTCGCGCAGCCCGCGGGCGCGCTCCTCGGGGCTGGGGGCAGCCATCAGCTGAAGACCCGGCGGGCCAGCGGCGAACCGGCGGCCAGGTCGTGCTGGGCCATCAGCGCGTAAACCTGCTGCAGCCACTGGCCGATCTCGTCAAAGCTGGCATCGCCCAGCGGCTGTCCCTGGGCATCCAGAATCTCGGCGTCCAGATCGGCGGCCATCTGCTGCGCGATGTGTTTCCAGGTGGCGAAGGGCTCGAGCGACTGCGCCACCAGCGGCACGTCCAGCGCCAGCTCCAGCACGTCGATGCTGGCGCCTTCGGGGTCGGCCAGCGCGCTCTGGGTGTCGAACTTGAGCACCAGCGTCGGCACTTCGGGCCAGCGCTGGATGGGCGCGAGTTCCTGCGTGGCCGGGGTGTCGTTCTCGTCCCCCGTGAAATACGATTCGGCGAAGCTGGCGTCCAGCAGGCCGGGTCCGGGCAGCACCATGCGCGCCGCCGTGGCGCCCACCACAAAGCCGCAGCGCGCGGCACGCTGCTGCACATAGCCGGGCGTCCAGACGGCACGGCGGGCGTGCAGGTAGAGCGTCAGCGTCGCGTCCACTTCCTGCGCGAAGGCGTCCAGCTCGCGGCCCCGGCCGACCTCGTCGATCATGTCAGGGACGTCCAGGCGCGCTTCGATCTTGTCGGACAACGCCGTCAGCATCTGCACCCACTCGGAGAACTCCAGTTCGTTGAGCGGGCCGTAGCGGTTGGCCAGCTGCACCGCCGCCTGGAGCTGGCGGTAGCGCCGCCCGGGGCGGATCAGCTCCCAGCGCACCGAGCCCTCGGCCAGGCCTTCAAACAGCACGGGCTTGGTGCCCACGCGCCAGGTCTTGGGCAGAAAAGGCCGGATGCGCTCGCCCGGCGTGGGCTGATCAAAGCCCAGCGTCGCCACCGAATCGATCAGCACATCAATGCGCGGGCGCAGGCGCAGCTTGTTGGGCAGACGCGCCAGGGTGATGGCTTCTTCGTCGCTGCCGTCGCCAGAAGTGGCTCCCGCCGCCCGCTGGGCCTTGCGCGGCGCCAGCGCGCGCGCCTGCCACCAGCCGTGCGCGTACAGCGCCACCAGCACCCCCAGCGCCACCAGGCTCAAGCCAAAGACCAGTTTCATCCGTCGCTTCCTGTTTCTGTGCGGGCGTCAGGGCGTGGGAGCCATGTCCAGCGCCTGCGCCATATCGACGGCCACCACGCGTGACACGCCCTGTTCCTGCATGGTGACGCCGACCAGCTGCTCAGCCATTTCCATGGCGATTTTATTGTGCGAAATGAACAAAAACTGGGTCGATTGCGACATCTCCGCCACCAGGCGGGCGTAGCGCGCCGTGTTCGCGTCATCCAGCGGCGCGTCCACCTCGTCCAGCAGACAGAAGGGCGCGGGGTTGAGCATGAACATGGCAAAGACCAGCGCGATGGCCGTCAGCGCCTTCTCGCCGCCCGACAGCAGGTGGATGGTCTGGTTCTTTTTGCCCGGCGGCTGCGCCATCACCTGCACGCCCGCGTCCAGAATCTCGTCGCCCGTCATCACCAGACGCGCCTGACCGCCGCCAAACAGGCCGGGGAAGAGCCGCCCGAACTCGCTGTTGACGCGCTCGAACGTGGCGCCCAGCAGCTCGCGCGTTTCCTGGTCGATGCGGCGGATGGCGTCTTCCAGCGTCTCGATCGCGCTGCCCAGATCAGCGAGTTGCAGCACCAGCTGGTCGCGGCGCTCGCGGGCGGCGGCCAGCTCCTGCAGCGCGGCGAGGTTGACGGCGCCCAGGGCCGCCATCTCGCGGTGGATGCGGTCGATCTCGGCCTGCAGGCCGTGCAGGCGGACCTGCTCGGCGTCGATGGACTGGGTCAGCGCGGCATCGTCGACCTGCGCGGCATCCAGCTGCTCGCGGTACTGCGCGCCGCCCAACGCGGCCGCCTGCTGCTCCAGCTGGAGCTGGCCGATGCGCTGGCGCAGGGGCTCGAGCGCCTGCTCGGCCTGCAGGCGCTGGCCGTCGGCGTCGCGCAGGCTGTGGCCAATGTCGTCATGACGGCGGCGCGCGTCGGCCAGGCGCTCCTCGCAGGCCAGTCGCTGGGCCAGCGCGTCCTGCAGGGCCTCGTCCTGGCCGTCGGCCTGAAGCTGGCTGATTTCTTCCTCAAGCGCCCGCAAGGCCTGGGCCTGGGTTTCGCGCTGCTCGGCCGCCGTCTGCAGGCCGCGCTGCAGCTCGGCCTGGCGGGCGTGCAGGCCCTGCCAGGCGAAGCGCGCTTCCTGCGACTGGCGCTCCAGGCTGCGCCACTGCGCCTGCCCGTGCTCCAGCGCCTGGCTGGCGGCGCGGGCGGCGGCGTCCAGGCGAATCTCGTCCTCCTGGACCTGCGCCAGCTCGATGTCCAGCGTTTCGAACTGGGCTTCCAGCTCGGACTGGCGCTCGGTCAGTTCAGCCAGGCGGGTGGCGATGTCGTCCTCGTCCTCCAGCCACTGCTGCTCGCGCTGGCGGGCGGCCTCGGTCTGCTCCTGCCAGCGCGTGCGCTCCAGCTGCAGGCGGTGCAGCAGGGCCTGGGCCTCGCCCTGCTGGCGGCGCGATTCGGTCAGGGCGGCACTGGCCTGCGCGTGCTGGGCCTCCAGGCGCTGCAGCGTGGCGCGGCCGGTTTCGCACAGCAGGTGCTGGGCGCGCAGTTCGCGCTCCAGATCGGCGATGGCCTGCGCCCGCGCCAGAACGCCATCCGCTCCGCCGCCCTCGGCGTAAAACGCCACGCTGTGGCGGCTCACCCAGTGGCCCTGGGGCGTGACCAGCCCCTGGCCCGGCGCCAGGCTATGACGCTGCGCCAGCGCCTGCGCCAGGTCGGGCGCGGTGCCCACGCCGGCCAGCCAGTCGGCCAGCAGGGCCTGCAGCGCGCGCGCCTGCGAAGGGTCGGCGCCCGGCGCCAGGCCGATCTGCTGCGCCAGCGGCTGGGCCATTGCAGGAGGGGTTTCAGCGCTCACCGCCGCGCTTTCGCGCTCGTGGAACACCAGGCGCACCGGCGGCGGGCTGCCCGCAAACCCCGCCAGCAGCTCCAGCCGCGACACGCCGCGCGACTGCAGGCGCTCGCGCAGCACGGCGGCCAGCGCGTTCTCCCAGCCCGGCGCCACGCGCAGCAGCGGCCACAGCGGCGCCAGGCCATCCAGCCCTTGCGCCTGCAGCCAGGGCTGAAGCTGCCCGTCGGCGCCCGCCTGATCCTGCTGGGCCTGCAGCGCCTCCAGCCGCGCCTGCAGGCGGGCGAGCTGGCTGTCGTCGCGCCGCGCCGTGTCCTGCGCCTGGCTGCGCTGCGGGCCCAGATCGTCGATCTGCTGCTGCAGCGCCTGCAGCGCGGCGCGGGCATCCTGCTCCACGGCGGTCGCGCGCTGCAGTTCGGCGTCGAGCAGCGCCTGCTGGCCGTCGTCGGGGCGGGCCTGCGCAGCGCGGGCCTGGCGCAGGCGCTGGCCGCGTTCGGTCCACTGGCGCAGCTGGTCCTGGGTGTGGCGCGTCTCCTGCGACAGCGACTGCATGCGCTGCTGCACGGCGCTGGCCGACTGGCGCTGCGCCTGCAGGGCGTCCTGCGCCTGGCGCTGCGCATCCTGCAGCGCGGGCACGCTGTCGGCCTGTTCGTCGCAGCGCGCCTGCAAGGTCAGCACCTCGTCTTCGCCACGGGCGATCTCGTCCTGCAGGGCCTCGATCTGGGCCAGCGCGTCGTCCTGGCGCGTCTGCCACTGCGCCTGCTGCTGCGCCAGCTGCTCGCGCTGGCGATGCAGGCGCTGGCGGCTGTCGGCCTGGTGGCGCAGGCGCTCTTCCAGCACGCTGACGGCGAGCTGCGCCTGGGACAACTCGCCCTGGGCGGCGTGCAGCGCGTCGCCCGCGTCCAGATGCTGCTGACGCAGCGCCTCGACCTGCGCCATCGCTTCGGAATGCTGGCTGGACTGCTCCTGCAGCCGCAGCTCGGCCTGCGCCAGATCGGCGCGCACGCGGGCTTCTTCGCCCGCCGCGTCGCGCCACTTCAGAAACCAGAGCTGGTGCAGACGGCGCAGGCCCAGATCCTGCAGCGACTGGTACTGCTGCGCGACCTGCGCCTGCTGCTCCAGCCGCGACAGGCTGTGCGTCAGCTCCTGCTCGATGTCCTGCACGCGGGCCAGGTTGTCGCGCGTGTTCTCCAGGCGGTGTTCGGTCTCGCGGCGGCGCTCTTTGTATTTGGAGACGCCCGCTGCTTCCTCCAGAAACAGGCGCAGATCCTGCGGCCGCGATTCGATGATGCGGCTGATCGTCCCCTGCCCGATGATGGCGTAGGCGCGCGGACCCAGGCCAGTGCCCAGAAAGACATCCTGCACATCGCGGCGGCGCACCACCTGGTTGTTGATGGAATAAGTGGACGTGCCGTCGCGCGTCAGCACGCGGCGCACGGCAATCTCGGCGTACTGGCCCCAGGGGCCGCCAGCGCGGCCGTCGGTGTTGCTGAAGACCAGCTCGACGCTGGCGCGCCCGGCGGGCTTGCGCTGGCCGGATCCGTTGAAGATCACGTCCTGCATGGATTCGCCGCGCAGTTCGCTGGCCTTGGATTCGCCCAGCACCCAGCGCACCGCGTCCATGATGTTGGATTTGCCGCAGCCATTGGGCCCCACCACGCCGACCAGCTGGCCGGGCAGGGCGAAGGTCGTCGGGTCCGCGAAAGACTTGAATCCCGAGAGCTTGATGTGTTGAAGACGCATGGGCAGCCCGTCTGTCCCGGAGGGCCGGGATGATACCATCGGGGTCCATCTGACCACAGCGGAACCGAAGCGGGACCGACCACATCATGGCCACTGCGCGCAGCAAAAAAATCAGCCAGAACATCAATCCGGAAAAAGCCATCGCCGAGCTGACCGCTTCGGTGAATCAGGCCGCGACAGCATCGGCCCCGGCCGCTTCGGCGGCCCCAGCGCCTGCCGCATCCGCGACCCGCACACGCCGCGCTCCGGCCGCCACGGCCGCCGCCAAAGCCAAGGCGGCCCCCGCGCAGCGCGCCAAACCGGTCAACCCGCCCAGCGAACCCAGCAAGGATCTGCTCGCCTTTCCCAACCCGAACCCGGAGCGCGATTACCTGATCCAGTTCCAGATCCCCGAGTTCACCTGCCACTGCCCGCTGACCGGCCAGCCCGATTTCGCGCACTTCATCATCGACATGATCGCCGACCAGCACTGCGTCGAGCTCAAGAGCCTGAAGATGTATATGTGGAGCTTCCGCAACGAGGGCGCTTTCCACGAGAAAGTCACCAACGACATTCTGGGCAAGATCGTCGAGACCACCGATCCGCGCTTCGTGCGCATCACCGCGCGCTGGTATGTGCGCGGCGGCATCTACACCAATGTGGTCGCGCAGCACCGCAAAAAGGGCTGGAAGCCAGGCAAGATGGATGTGCTGGACGCCACGGCCAGCCTCGGCAGCGAAAAAGGCCTGCTGGCCGGCTCGGGCCTGTAAGCCGCGATGGCGCTCAACCCCCGGCTGGATGCGCTCCAGCCCTACCCCTTCGAGCGCTGGCGCCAGCTGGTGGCGCACTGGCAGTCCAGCCAGAGCGCGCCTGCCGTGTCCGCGCCCTCCCCCATTTCGCTGGGCATGGGCGAACCACGACACGCCACGCCCGCGCTGATCCCGCAGACCCTGGATGCGCACCGCGCCGGGCTGTCCAGCTACCCCGCGACCAAGGGCGAGCCCTTTTTGCGTCAGGCCTGCGCGGACTGGGTGCAGCGCCGCTACGGCGTGGCGCTGGATGCGGAGCGCGAAGTGCTGCCCGTGCTGGGCACGCGCGAGGCGCTGTTCTCGCTGGCGCAGGCCCTCGTTGATCCGGTGCGCGCCCCTTCGACGGCCCCGGCGACGGTCATTGCGCCCAACCCTTTCTATCAGATCTACGAAGGCGCCGCGCTGCTGGCGGGCGCCCAGCCCGTCTATGCCAACTGCCTGGCGCCGGGTTTTGAGCCCGACTGGTCCAGCATCCCGGACGGCGTCTGGCCCAGCGTGCAGCTGCTCTACACCTGCAGCCCGGGCAACCCGACCGGCGCGGTGACCGGGCTGGATGGCTGGCGCGAGCTGTTCGAACGCGCCGACCGCCACGGCTTTGTCATCGCCAGCGACGAGTGCTACAGCGAAATCTACCCGCCCGGCAGCCCCCCGCCGCTGGGCGCGCTGCAGGCCGCGCAAGAGCTGGGCCGGGGCTTTGAGCGCCTGGTGGTGTTCACGAGCCTGTCCAAGCGCTCCAACGCGCCGGGGCTGCGCTCGGGCTTCGTGGCGGGCGACGCGAAGGTGCTGGCGCAATACCTGCTGTATCGCACCTACCACGGCAGCGCCATGAGCCTGCCGGTGCAGCACGCCAGCGCCGCCGCCTGGGCCGACGAGGCCCACGTCGAGGACAACCGCCAGCAGTACGACGCCAAATTCCGTGCCGTGACGCCGCTGGTCCAGTCGGTGCTGGACGTCCAGCGCCCGCCCGCCGGTTTTTATCTCTGGGCGGGCCTGACCCCGTCCGTGCTGGACGCGCTGCAACGCCGCTACGGCCAGCCGCTGGACGAGCACGGGACAGCGCTTTCGCCCGACATCGTCTTTGCGCTGGCGCTGCTGGCCGAGACCGGCGTCACCGTGCTGCCCGGCAGCCTGCTGGCGCGAACCAGCGCGGGCGTCAACCCGGGCCGCAACCGCCTGCGCCTGGCGCTGGTCAGTCCGCTGGACGAGACCGTGCAGGCCGCGCAGCGCCTGGCGGCTTTTGTGCACGCCCTGGGCTGAAGCCGCCCCTGCCCCCTTCTTTCCCCGATTTCTTCCCTTTCTGACCCACCGCCCAACACGAGCCCCACCATGACATCCCAACTGCAAAGCCTGATCGAAAACGCCTGGGAACTGCGCACCGAATTCTCTCCCGCCAACTGCCCGTCCGACGTGCGCGACGCCGTCCAGAGCGTGCTGGACGCGCTCAACAGCGGCAGCCTGCGCGTGGCCGAACGCCGGGGCGTGGGCGACTGGCACGTCAACCAGTGGATCAAAAAGGCGGTGCTGCTGTCCTTCCGCCTGAACGACAACCGCGTCATGAACGCGGGCGAGCTGCAGTTCTTCGACAAGGTGCCCAGCAAGTACAGCGGCCTGTCGGACGCCGAACTGCGCGCCACCGGCGTGCGCGTGGTGCCGCCCGCAGTGGCCCGCCACGGCAGCTATCAGGCCAAAAACGTGGTGCTCATGCCCTCTTATGTGAACATCGGCGCCTACGTGGATGAAGGTACGATGGTCGACACGTGGGCCACCGTGGGCTCGTGCGCGCAGATCGGCAAAAACGTCCACCTGTCGGGCGGCGTGGGCATCGGCGGGGTGCTGGAACCCCTGCAGGCCAACCCGACCATCATCGAGGACAACTGCTTCATCGGCGCACGCTCCGAGGTGGTCGAAGGCGTCATCGTCGAGGAAAACTCCGTCATCAGCATGGGCGTGTACATCGGCCAGAGCACCAAGATCTACGACCGCGCCACCGGCGAGGTCACTTACGGCCGCATCCCGGCCGGATCGGTGGTGGTCAGCGGCAACCTGCCCAGCAGCGACGGCAAATACAGCCTCTACTGTGCGGTCATCGTCAAGAAAGTCGATGCCCAGACCCGCGCCAAAACCAGCATCAACGACCTGCTGCGCAGCTGAAGTCCCGCTGCTGCGACGGCAGGCCCAACCAGGGCGCACCGCCATGACTTCTTCGCAGATCCCTTTCTCGCTGGACCAGATCGGCAATCCGCAGGCCAAAACCATGGACCGCATCCTGCGGCTCATGGCCGAGCGCGGGGCGTCGGATGTCTATCTGTCGGCCAAGACGCCCATCCTGGTGCGCATCAGCGGCCAGATGATGCAGCTGAGCGAGGAGGCGCTGCGCCCCGACCAGACCTTTCTTCTGATCAGCGAGCTGCTGCGGCCCGACCAGATCGCCGAACTCGAAGAGCAGGGCGAGCTCAACGTCGGCATCGGCCTGTCGGGCGTGGGCAGTTTCCGCCTGAGCGCTTTCCGCCAGCGCGGCACCATCGCGGCCGTGCTGCGCTGTGTCACCGCTGAAATCCCCTCGCTGGAGGCCATGGGCCTGCCGCCTGTGCTGGGCCAGCTGATCCTGGAAAAACGCGGCCTGATCCTGATCTGCGGCGCCACCGGCCAGGGCAAGAGCACGACGATGGCGGCGATGCTGGAAGAGCGCAACCGCAAGGTCACCGGCCACATCCTGACCATCGAAGACCCGATCGAGTACCTGTTCACCAACAACCGCTCCATCGTCAACCAGCGCGAGGTCGGGCGCGACACCAAATCGCTGCACACCGCGCTGCGCAACGCCCTGCGCCAGGCGCCGGACTGCATCATGATCGGCGAGATCCGCGACCGCGAAACCATGGCCAATGCCATCGCCTATTCGCTGTCGGGCCACCTGGTCATCGCCACGCTGCACGCCAACAACAGTTATCAGGCGCTGTCGCGCGTGGTCTCTTTCTTCCCGGCCGAAGTGCGCGAGCCCATGCTGCACGACCTGTCCACCGCCCTGCGCGCGGTGGTCACGCAGCGCCTGCTGCGCAGCACCATCGGCGGGCGCGTCCCGGCGGTCGAGATCCTGATCAACAGCCAGCGCCTGTCCGAACTGATCCACGCGGGCGACATCGACGGCGTGCGCGACGCCATGCAGACCACGCTGAGCGACGGCTCGCAGACCTTTGACGACGAGCTGGTCAAGCTCATCCTGGGCAAAATCATCACCCGCGAAGAAGCGCTGGCCCACGCCGATTCCTCGGCCAACCTGATCTGGCGCCTGGACAACGACCAGAGCAGCAAAAAAGCCGCCCAAGCCAACGCCCGAGCTGAGCCTGCCGTGCGGCCCGGCCAGCATGTCACCGACTACCAGGAGCTGTTCATCGATGTGCCTGCGCGCCGCGACGAACAGCCCCTGTTCACCTTTCAGTAAACCCCTCCGCCATGACCGACGATGTTCTCAGCCTGACCCTGGACCTGCTGCGCCGCCCTTCCGTCACCCCGCACGACGACGGCTGCCAGGACCGCCTGCGCCAGGAGCTGGAACCCGCCGGTTTCACCTGCACCGACCTGCCCTTCGGCCCCGAAGGCGCGCGCGTCAGCAACCTGTGGGCGCTGCGCCAGGGCCCGCGTGACGGCCCGGTCGTGGTCTTTGCCGGGCACACCGACGTGGTGCCCACGGGCGATGCGGCGCGCTGGGCTTCGCCGCCCTTCGAGCCGCAGGTGCGCGACGGCGTGCTTTACGCGCGCGGCGCAGCCGACATGAAAACCAGCATCGCCGCCATGACGCTGGCCGCGCGCGATTTCGTGCGCGAACACCCCGATCACCGGGGCAGCATCGGCTTTCTGATCACCAGCGACGAGGAAGGCCCCTCGGTCGACGGCACCGTTCAGGTGGTGCGCTGGCTGCAGGAGCAGGGCCAGCGCCTGGACTGCTGCATCGTCGGCGAACCCAGCAGCACGGCACGCCTGGGCGACATCATCAAGAACGGGCGGCGCGGTTCGCTGTCGGGCCGCCTGGTCGTGCACGGCGTGCAGGGCCACGTCGCCTACCCGCACCTGGCGCGCAACCCCATCCACGACGTGGCGCCCGCGCTGGCCGAACTCACCCGCACCGTCTGGGACGGCGGCAACGCGCACTTCCCGCCGACCACCTTCCAGATCAGCAACATCCACGGCGGCACGGGCGCGACCAACGTCATCCCGGGCGAGCTGGTGATTGATTTCAACTTCCGCTTCTCGACCGAATCGACGCCCGAAAGCCTCAAAACCCGCACGCTGGCGCTGCTGGACCAGCATCCCATCCAGTACGACCTGGCGTGGAACCTCAGCGGCCTGCCTTTTCTCACGCCGCCCGGGCCGCTGGTCGATGCGCTGTCCGCCGCCATCCAGGCCGAAACCGGCGTCACGCCCGAGCTGTCCACCAGCGGCGGCACGTCGGATGGCCGCTTCATTGCGCGAATCTGCCCGCAGGTCGTCGAGTTCGGCCCCATCAACGCCACCATCCACAAGATCGACGAGCAGGTGGCCGTCGCCGATCTGGCGCCGCTCAAAGCCATTTACCAGCGCACCCTGGTCAGCCTGCTGGCATGACGGCGCAGGAACTGGCGCTCCACGCCGAAGCCGCGCTGGGTGCGGCGGACGTCCATCTGGGCCAGGGCACGCTGAGCCTGCGCGACGAGGCCGTCTGGCTGGTGCTGGCCGCGCTGGGCCAGCCGCTCGATGCATTTGACGACATCGCCAGTCAGCCGCTGGACGCCGCGCAGCAGGCCGCCGTGCACGATCTGCTGCAGCGGCGCATCACCACGCGCCAGCCGCTGGCTTATCTGACGGGCGAAGCCTGGCTGCAGGGCGTGCCGTTTTACAGCGACGCGCGCAGCATTGTGCCGCGCAGCCTGATCGCCGAACTGATCGCCGACGGCGGTTTCGACGCCTGGCTGGGCGACAACACGCGCCGCGTGCTGGATTTGTGCACCGGCAACGCCAGCCTGGCCGTGCTGGCCGCCATGGCCTGGCCGGACGTGAGCGTGGTCGGCTGCGACCTGAGCGCCGACGCGCTGGCGCTGGGCGCGCGCAATGTGCAGCGCCACGATCTGCAGGGCCGCGTCACGCTGCGTCAGGGTGATCTGCTCGATCCGGTGCGTGCCGACGGTCCTTTCGATCTGGTGCTGTGCAATCCGCCCTACGTCTGCCAGGACAGCATGGATCGCCTGCCGCCCGAATTCCGCGCTGAGCCGCGCCTGGCGCTGGACGGCAATCCGCACGACCACGCCCCGCCCGCGCAGCGCGATGGCATGGACATCCTGCGCCGCGCCCTGCCTGCCCTGCCCGCGCTGATGTCGCCGCAGGCCGTGCTGGTGCTGGAGATCGGCCACGAGATCGGGCACTTTGTGCGCGCCTTCCCCGGCCTGCCCGCCATCGGCCTGCCCACCAGCGCGGGCGAGGAGCAGGTGCTGCTGCTGACGCGGGGGGATCTGGCGGGGGGGCATGACAATGCGTCCGCCTGATTTGCATCCAAGAATCATCATCTTTGCCGGGCCCAACGGGGCAGGAAAAACTGTCTTCGCCAGATCTTTCCTTCCGGCTGAAGCCCAGCTGCAACGTTTCATTAATGCTGACCTGATTGCCGCTGGGCTTTCGCCTTTTGCGCCGGAAGCAGCCGCCATCAAGGCAGGACGCTTGATGCTGGAAGAAATCAATACGGCCGCCCTGCAGAGAGCCAGCTTTGCGTTTGAAACGACACTGGCCGGACTATCGTATCTGCGCCATATCCAGCGCTGGCGCAGCGACGGATACCATGTCAGCCTGTTTTTTCTGTCGCTCCCCGATGCCGAAACGGCCTTGGCCAGAGTCGCCGAGCGCGTGCGCCAAGGGGGCCATCACATTCCGGAGCAGACCGTACGTCGCCGTTTTGCCGCAGGCTGGCAAAATTTCCAACAGTTTTACCGTGACGCGGTCAGCGATTGGGCCGTCTATGACAACGCAGGCCGCACACCGATCCTGATCGACTGGGGAGAAAACACATGAGACAGGACCTGTTCAAAGCCCGAAACCCGGATCTGCGTGCATCGCTGGCCGCCATGCAGCGCGCTGCCGCCACGGCCAGGCAGGTGGCGATACAGACCAATACCGCCATCGTCGTCGTGCAAGGCGGAAAACCGGTGCGTATTACCGCCGACCAATTGCGCAAGGAGTTCTGAATGCAGTCCACCACCCGCCACGCCCGCCTCCTCACCCCCTGCGGCTGGCTCGATGCCGACATCACTTTCGATACCCGCATCCGCGCCATCGTGCCGCGTGCCGCCGAGGCCGGGCAACGTCTGCCGGTGATGCTGCCGGGCTTCATCGACCTGCACTGCCACGGTGGCGGCGGGCGCGACATCATGCAGGGCGGCGATGCGGCCCCGGCGGTGTCACGCACGCACGCGCGCCACGGAACAACATCCTTCCTGGCGACGACCATGACAGCGCCCGCCGAAGACATCGAGGCCGCACTGCGGGCGCTGGCGCCGCATGTGGCGCAGCGTCCGCAAGGGGGCGCGCGCATTCTGGGTGTGCATCTGGAAGGGCCTTACATTTCGCCGCACAAACTGGGGGCGCAGCCGCCCAACGCCGTGCCGGGCCGCGCCGCCGAGTTCGACGCCTGGAACGCCATCGCGCCCATCCGCGTCTGCACCATCGCGCCGGAAATGCCCGGCCACCTGGAAATGCTCACCCACCTGGTCAGCCGGGGCGCGCGTGCGCAGCTGGGCCACAGCACGGGCAGTTACGAGGCCGCCGTGGCCGCGCTGAACGCGGGCGCCAGCAGCTTCACCCACCTCTTCAACGCCATGAGCGCCCTGCACCACCGCGAGCCTGGCCTGGTCGGCGCAGCACTGGCGCACGCCACGCACAGCGAAATCATCCCGGATCTGCTGCACGTCCACCCCGGCGCCATCCGCGCGGCCTGGCGCTGCATCCCGGGCCTGTTCGCCGTGACCGACGCCACGTCGGCCACCGGCATGCCCGACGGCGATTACCGCCTGGGCAGCCACACGGTGCACAAATGCCTGGGCGGCGTGCGCCTGGCCGACGGCACGCTGGCGGGCAGCTGCCTGACCATGGATCAGGCGCTGCGCAACCTGGTCCACGGCGTGGGCCTGAGCCTGGCCGAGGCCAGCCACGCACTGTCGCGCCACCCGGCGCAGTTCCTGCAGCTGCCCGACCGTGGGCAGATTGCAGTCGGACAGTTCGCTGACCTGGTCGTTCTGGACGAGGCGCTGGCGCTGCAGGAGGTGTTTGTCGAGGGCGAAGGCATCGCGCCTGCGCCTGCCGCTGCGCCTGCAGCCGCTATGGCCTGACAGCGGGGCGTCGGCCCCTGCGCGCGGTGCGTGCCGCTAGGGCAAAGTGGGAAGAAGAATCGCTCATGATCGTGTCCGGGTCAGGCCCGAACATGCTGCAGCGCACCCGACACCACCGGCCACAGTGAGGCCAGCAGCGTCAGCGCCATCACGCGGTTGAACCAGCGCAGCCGCACCGGGTGCGCCAGCCAGCGGCGCAGCGCCCGGCCCGCCCAGGCCCAGACCGACACGCTGCACAGGTTGATGGCCATGAAAACCAGCACCACCATCGCCAGCAGCGCGCCGCCTGGCGCCGCGGGCAGGTAGCTGGCGACCAGCGTGGTCACCATCATCCAGGCCTTGGGGTTGGCCCACTGGAAGGCAGCCGCGCCCAGCGCCGTCATGGGGCGGGCGGTTTTTGCCGTTTTTGCGCTTTGGGCCGCAGGAGATTCCAAGGGTGGCCCATCCGGCTGCGCCAGCGCGGCGAGGGGCGTGGTGGCCGTGCCCAGTCGCCAGGCCAGATGGATCAGCCACAGCGCGCTGACCGTCTGCAGCAGGGCGTCCAGCAGCGGCCAGCGCACCAGAAGTGCGCCCAGGCCCAGCGCCAGCACCACCAGCATCACCCCGGCGCCTGCCGCAATGCCCAGCATGTGCGGCACGGTGCGGGCGAAGCCGAAGTTCAGGCCAGACGCCAGCAGCATCATGTTGTTGGGGCCGGGCGTGACGGACATCACAAAGCTGAACAGGGCCAGCGCCCACAGGGCAGAAGCGGTCATGGCGGATTCCTTGAACCCCGTGAGCGTCACGGTATGTCAGCCAATGTAGGTCAGAAACCGGCAGGGTTCCTGTACAGTCGCAGCCAGAATATTCACCACTGGCCCGGCGCCGCAACCAGTACAGCACAGAGCCCATGAACCCGCCCGAGAAATCCCCCATGAGCGACAGCCCCCTGCCCGGCTGGGCCGTCAGCCGGGGCGGCGACACGCCACTGCCCGAGCAGGTCGCGCGCACCCTGCTGCGCCACATGGACGAGCACCAGCTGCCCGCAGGCAGCCGCCTGCCGTCCATCCGCCGCCTGGCCAGCCAGACAGGCGCCAGCCGCTTCAGCGTGGTCGAAGCCTACGACCGCCTGATGGCGCGCGGCGTGGTCGAGGCGCGCCAGGGCATGGGCTTTTTCGTGCGCCGCCCGCCGCAGCCTGAGCCCGAAACGCGCAGCGAGCCAGTACCGCGCCAGCTCGACACCGGCCGCCAGGACGTGCAGTGGCTGCTGCAGCAGGTGCTGCAGCGCGAGCTGCCCCTGCCGCCTGCGCTGCTCGATTCGCGCCTGCTGCGCAGCGCCCAGCGCTCCGTGCTGCGCCACAGCCACGACGAGGACGCGCCCGCCTACGGCCACCCGCTGGGCCTGCCTGAATTGCGCGCTCAGCTGGCGCGCCAGCTCGCTGCCGCTGATATCCCCGTCCACCCCGACCGCAACCTGCTGCTGACGCACGGCGTCACGCATGCGCTCGACCTCGTGCTGCGCCACCACGTGCAGCCGGGCGACACGGTGCTGGTGGAAGATCCCGCCTGGTTTGTGGTTTTCGGGCGGCTGCAGGCGGCCGGGGCGCGCGTCATCGGCATCCGGCGCGGTCCGCAGGGGCCTGATCTGGCGCAGCTGGAAGACATGGCGCGCGAGCACCGTCCCCGCCTCTTCATTGTCAACAGCGGCCTGCACAACCCGACCGGCTACAGCCTGTCGCTGGGCCACGCGGTCGATGTGCTGGACATCGCCCAGCGGCATGATCTGCTGATTTTCGAGGACGACACCTGGAGCGATCTGCTGCCGCGCCCGCCCGTGCGCCTGGCCGCGCTGGACCGCTGCCGCCGCGTGCTGCTGGCCGGCGGCTACGCCAAGCTGATCTCGCCAACGCTGCGCGTGGGCTACCTGGCGGCGGCGCCCGAACAGATCGCGGCGCTGACCGGGCTCAAGCTGCTGACCGGGCTGACCAGCTGCGCGCACAGCGAGGCCGTCGTCCACCAGGTGCTGGCCGAAGGGCAGTTCCGCCGTCACCTGCAGCGGCTGCAGACGCGGCTGCAGCAGGCGCGGCGGGTCGCGCAGGCGCAGGCCGCCCGGCTGGGCCTGCATCCGGCTCACCCCGAAGCCAGCCACGGCCCCTTCCTGTGGCTGGACACCGGCCGCAGCAGCCTGACCCTGAGCCAGACCCTGGCCAGCGCGGGCGTGGTCGCCGCGCCGGGCAGCCTGTTTTCGCCGCAGCGCCAGGACAGCACCTGGCTGCGCCTGTCCGTCCTGACCCCGCCGCCGCACTGGGAGCTGATCGGCAGCGCCCTGGCCCGGATGTGAACCGCGTGTGATCCCGGCTATGCGCTTTTCCAACACTTTTTCCGGATATCGTCCCAGCCGATTTTGGGCACAATCACTGGATGACGCTTCCTGACCCTTCCGCTGCCGCCCGCCTGCTCATCGTGGACGACGAGCCCGACCTGTGCGCGCTCTACGAAATGACGCTGCGCCGCGAAGGCTACGCCGTCGATACGGCGGGCAGTGTGACGGCGGCCTGGTCGCGGCTGCAGGCGGCGCGCTACGATCTGCTGATCACCGACATGCGGCTGCCCGACGGCCTGGGGCTGGATCTCCTGCAGCGCCTGCAGCGCGACGGCCGCCAGGAAAAAACCATGGTGATCACCGCCTACGGCTCACCCCAAAACGCCGTCGAAGTGCTGCGCGCCGGGGCTTACGATTACCTGACCAAGCCGGTGGACCTCAAGGACCTGCGCCGCATCGTGCGCGGCGCGCTCACCGGCGTGCCGCCCGCCAGTGCGCCGTCCAGCACGGCGGGGGCGGCCACCACCCCAGCCACTTCGCCGTCGGTAACAGCGGCGGCGCCCGCGCTGCGGAGCCAGCCCCGCCCGGCCGCCCCGGCCCCGTCGACCGCCGCTGCGCGTCCGGCCACCGCCCCCGTCCAGCCGGGCGGTGACGCGCTGGACAGCCAGGGCCTGCCGCTGCAGGACGACTGGCTGGGCCCGCGCGACGATCCGCCCGAACTGCGCCACATGGTCGGCGATTCCACCAGCATGCGCCAGGTGCGCGCGCGCATGGCCAAAGTGGCGCGCAGCATGGCGCCAGTGCTGATCCACGGCGAATCGGGCACCGGCAAGGAGCTGGTCGCGCGCGGCATCCACCAGCTCAGCGACCGGCGCGCCGGACCCTTCATCGCCGTCAACTGCGGCGCCATCCCCGAAAACCTGCTCGAAGCCGAATTCTTCGGCTACCGCAAAGGCGCGTTCACCGGCGCGCAGCAGGACCGGGGCGGATTCTTCCAGGCGGCGCGCGACGGTACGCTCTTTCTGGACGAAATCGGCGAGCTGCCGCTGTCCATGCAGTCCAAGCTGCTGCGCGCCATCCAGGAGCGCAAAGTGCGGCCGCTGGGTGACACGCAGGAAACCTGGGTGGACGTGCGCATCGTCAGCGCCACGCACCGTACGCTGGGGCAGGAAGTCATCGAAGGCCGCTTCCGCCAGGATCTCTACTACCGCCTGAACGTCATCGACATCATCGTGCCGCCCCTGCGCGAGCGCCGCGACGACATCCCGCTGCTGGCCCGTGCTCTGCTGACGCGGATTGCGGGCGAGACGGGCAGCAACGGCGAGGACATGCCCACGCTCAGCCCTGGCGCCATCGCTGCGCTGCAGGCCCACAGCTTCGAGGGCAATGTCCGCGAGCTGGAAAACTGCCTGCAGCGCGCGCTGGCGCTGCGCAGCGGCGCGGTCATCACCGAATTCGATCTGGGCCTGGATCTGCCCGACAGCGAACCCGCGTCTCCCCCCCTGTCACCCCAGCCACCGCCCCCTGCGGCTTCTGCGCCGGTGTCGGCCCCAGCGCCAGTGGCCCGGTCGCCCGATGATGCGCTGCCGGTCGATCTGCCCACCGATCTTCAGGCCTATCTGGACGACATCGAGCGCCAGGTGCTGCGCCGCGCGCTGCAGGTTTACGGCATGAACCGCACAGCGGCCGGGCAGCACCTGGGGCTGTCGCTGCGCCAGATGCGTTACCGCATGTCACGGCTGGGGCTGGATGCCGACAGCGTGCTGGCGCAGGACAGGCCGCCACAGGAGTGGCGCAACGGCTGGTGGACGCCCGCCCGCGCCATCCCCTCGCCCAACTTTGGGCCGCGCCCAGCCGGGGGGCAGATTGATCTGGCCGTCATCCACTCGATCAGCCTGCCGCCGGGCGAGTACGGCGGGCCTTACATCGCCCAGCTCTTCACCAACCAGCTGAACCCGGACGCCCACCCCTATTTCGGCCCGCTGCGCAACCTGCAGGTGTCGGCGCACTTTGTCATCCGACGCGACGGGCAGGCGCTGCAGTTTGTCTCGGTCAACGACCGCGCCTGGCACGCGGGCGCTTCGCACTGGCAGGGGCGCGACAACTGCAACGACCATTCGATCGGCATTGAAATGGAAGGGCTGGAGGGCGAGCTGTTCGAGCCCGTGCAGTACGAGGTGCTGGTGCGCCTGCTGCTGGCCATCAACCGGCAATGGCCGCTGGAGAGCCTGGCCGGGCACGAGCACATCGCGCCGGGCCGCAAGCTGGATCCCGGGCCAGGCTTTGACTGGCACGGCCTGCATCAGGCTCTGGGCTGGGAGGTGCGCCGCTTCGCCAGCCTGGCGCCAGCCCGCGCGCCGCTGGCCGGGGCGTAAAAAAACCGCTCCGGGCGCGAACCCGGAGCGGCTGTCAAACAACGGAATCCGATCCGTTCGCAGGCCCGAAGGCCTGCGTCTGGATCAGTGCAGGATTTCGAGGACTTCGCGCTTGCCGCCCTTGTAGGTGTACAGCGTCATGGAGGCGTTCTTGTTGTCGCCCTTCTCGTCGAAGGAGAACTCGCCGGTCACGCCCTTGTAGCCCGTGGTTGCAGCCAGCTTGGGCAGGTAGACGGCGGGGTCAGACGAACCGGCTTCTTTCATGGCATTGGCCAGCATCATCACGCTGTCGTACACGTACGGGGCGTAAATCTGGACTTCCACGCCAAACTTCTCTTTGAAGCGCTTCTTGAAGTCGTCCATTTTGGTCTTGTACTCGCCATCGGCACCGCCGGCTTCGGCGCAGTAGACCTGGTTGTCGCCGAAGGACTGGCCGGACAGCTTGTACAGCTCGCCGGTGCACAGGCCGTCGCCGCCCACAAACTTGGCGGTGATGCCCAGCTGCTTCATCTGGCGCAGCATCGGGCCACCCACGGCGTCCATGCCGCCGAAGAAGACCACGTCGGGCTTCTTGGCCTTGATGGCGGTCAGGATGGCGGTGAAATCCGTGGCCTTGTCGTTGGTGAACTGACGGTCAGCGGGCTTGACACCCGCGGCTTCCAGCGCCTTGGTGTACTCGTCAGCCAGACCCTGGCCGTAAGCGGTGCGGTCATCGATCACGACCACAGTCTTGCCTTTGAGCGTGTCCACGGTGTACTTGCCCAGCGTGCCCCCCAGCTTGACGTCATCCGCCACGGCGCGGAAGGCCGTCTTGTAACCCTGGCGCGTGTACTGCGGGTTGGTCGACGAAGGGGTGATCTGGGGAATGCCCGCCTTGGCATAAATCGCCGAAGCCGGAATGGTCGTGCCCGAATTCAGGTGACCGACCACGCCGTTGACTTTCTTGTCAACCAGCAGCTGGGCGACAGCCGTGGCCTGCTTGGGATCGGCGGCATCGTCTTCGGGGACCAGCTCGAACTTGGCTCTCTTGTCGCCGATCATGAAGTTTTCGGCGTTCAGATCCTCGACAGCCAGGCGGCCGCCGTTTTCGTTGTCCTTGCCCAGGTGGGCGATGGCGCCACTGGTCGGGGCGACATGACCGATCTGGACCACCAGTTCGCCACCGGCAGCAGCGGCAGGCGCTGCGTCGGCGGGTTTGGCATCGGCGACCGGAGCATCAGCGGGTTTGGCCGCGTCTGCAGCGGGAGCAGCCGCCGCAGCGGGAGCTTCGGCCTGGGGGGCTTCCTGCTTCGAGCAGGCGGCCAGCAGGAGAGCAGCGGCAAAAGCCACCGGCAACATTTTCAGCATCGTGATCTCCGTAAGGGATATGAATCCGGGCACCTACGGCGGGCCACCTCAGCCTGCCGTCTGCCAACGTGGAAAGAATTATCTGCGATAGTCTGTCGGCGGTCTGACCGGGTTTCTCCCTGTAAACCCTGAGGCCGTTACAAAATAGCAACAGTTCATCCCCCCTGAGCCCGGGTCTGGCGCGCTGCTAGACTGAGACCATCCCCCTGCATTGCGCGCCTGCGCTCCTGCCCATGTTTTTTGCCCGAATCCGACAAACGGCGAACGCGCTTGGCGCCGCCTGGAACCGACTGCCCGTGCCCGCCCAGATGGCGCTGGGCCTGCTCTGGCTGGTGCTGCTGGCGGTGATCCGGCCGATCTCGATGCCCGACGAAGGGCGCTACGCCGGGGTCGCCCGCGACATGGTCGTCTACAGCGACTGGCTGGTGCCGCGTCAGAACGGCATGCCGTTTTTCCACAAGCCGCCGATGTTTTACTGGCTCGATGCCTTCGCCATGAGCAGCTGGGGCGTCAACCTGTTCACCATCCGCTTCGCCAGTCTGACGGCGGCGGCGCTGACCCTGGTGATGTTCTTCGTCCACCTGCGCCACAGCGTGGGCAGCCAGCACCCGCTGCTGCGCCAGTCGCTGGTGGTGTGGCTGCTGGCGCCGCTGCCGGTGATGGCCGCGCAGTACGCCAACCTGGACATGACCGTCGCCGGGATGATCACCGCGACCATCGTGTGCTGGGCGCACGCCAGCACCCCGGTGCCGGGCAGCCACTGGCCGCTGACCTGGGCGCGTCTGGGCTGGTTTTTCGCGGCGCTGGGGCTGCTGAGCAAAGGCCTGATCGGCGTGGCACTGCCGCTGCTGGTGGTGGGCCCCTGGGGGCTGTGGCGCGTGTGGCGCGCGCTGCCAGACCGGGCCTCGCGCAACGTCTGGCCGGCCTGGCGCGCGCAGCTGGCCATCTGGCTGAACTGGCCCGCACTGGTGGGTTTTGCCGTGCTGACGCTGCCCTGGTTCCTGGTGCTGGAGTGGCGCTTCCCGGGTTTCAACCACTACTTTTTCATCGACCAGCAGGTCAGCCGTTACGTCGGGCAGAACTTCAACAACGCCCAGCCTGCGCTGTTTTACATCGTCGTGCTGATCCTGCTCATGCTGCCCTGGAGCCTGTGGTGGCTGCTGGCGGCCGCACGCCGCGTCTGGCCACGTCTGGCGCAGTGGGGTGCGGATGCCCCGGACACCCGCGCGACTGGCGACGCTTCGGCCGCCGTCCCGCGCGAATGGCTGGCGCTGTGGCTGTGGTGGCTGGTGGCGATCACGCTGTTTTTCTCGGTGCCCAACTCCAAACTGGTCGGCTACATCTTGCCCGTGATGCTGCCCGTGGTCGTGCTGACCGCCTGCATCCTGCGGTCCTGGCCCGACGGGGCCCTCAAGCGGCGCGTGGCCGGCACGGCGTTTGCGCTGATCGTGCTGCTGCCCTGGATTTTTGTCGGCGTGGACCACAAGTCGCTGCGTGATCTGCCCCAGGCCATCAATGCACGCATTGCGGCCCACCCGGCCGAGGCGCAGATTCCGCTGGTCTTTTTCGAGGAAAACCGCCGCGATCTCAACCTGCTGACGCACACCCGCGTGCGCCCCTGGATCGTTCACGACTGGCGCGAAGAGGCCAACACCGCCGACAACTGGGCCAAAGAGCTGCTGGATGGCCGCCGTTTTGATCCGGCCATGGCCGCCCAGGTGCTGGTGATGCCGCAGGATCTTCGCCAGCGCCTGTGTGCCGTGCCGCTGGCCTGGCTGGTGGTTGACGAGAAGGAGGTGTCCGCACCCTTCGCCAATCTGGCGCGCCAATACCCCAACCAGCTGCAGGCTCTGGCCCGCGAGAGCCGCCGGGGCAGCGACTGGGTGCTGTACCAGTGGAAGAGCCAGCCGGGTTGCTGAGGGAATGAAACAGGGCCGCCCGCGATGGCGGCCTCTTTATATTTCCGGATTCCGGCAGACGCCCAAAGAAAAACCCCCACAGACAATCATCTGTGAGGGTTTTTTAGTTGGCGCGGCTGGCAGGATTCGAACCCACGACCCCTTGGTTCGTAGCCAAGTACTCTAATCCAACTGAGCTACAGCCGCATCAAGCCTTGAACTATAGCACCGTATTTCCGGTTTCGTCAAGCCTTGGCAAAAAAACGCGTAAAAAATCAGACGTACTGGTTGATCAGCTCGACCATCTGCGCCTTGGGCAGGGCGCCCACTTTGGTCGCAACGACCTGGCCGCCCTTATAAATCACCAGCGTGGGGATGCCGCGCACGCCCAAGCGGGCCGGGGTGTCGGGGTTGCTGTCGACATCGACCTTGGCGATCTGCAGACGGCCCTCGTAGGTGCCGGCCAGTTCGTCCAGAATGGGCGCGATGGCGCGGCAGGGCCCGCACCAGGTGGCCCAGAAATCGACCAGAACGGGCACGTTCGACTGGATCACGTCGGCGTCGAAGCTGGCATCGGTCACATGTTTGATCAAAGGGCTGCTCATAAACATCCTGTGGGTTAAGGGCCCTGCGGGAGGGCTGTGAATCTATACCGGAATTCTGGCACAGATGCCAAGCAGGCGTGGCGAAGGCAATCTTATCGGGGCTTTGCGCCCGGACGGCTGTGCTGAAATAGGTGTGGCCCGGCGATCAGCCCGGCCCTGTCCAACCCTTTTGTCGCCCATGCCCTTCAGTGCTGTCATCCCACGCATCGAAGCCGATGCACTGATCCGAGAAAATCCGCTGTGGCAGCCGCTGTTCGGGCGCTTCCGGGTCGAGCAGCCGCTGGGCGCCTCGGCGCTGAGCTGTGCCTTCTCCGTGACCGAGGCCGAAGGCGGCAGCGGCGGCCTGCTGGTGCTGTCGCGCCATCTGTGGCAGGGGCGCGAGCTCGGTCACTGGCGCCACCTCGTGCTGCACGCCGCGCGCATGCAGGCGCAGGGCTGGCTGACGCCGCTGGAGGTGGGCGACACCCTGCCCTGGGTGCTTTACCCGCTGGGCCCCGGCTGCAGCACACTGGCCCAGCCCGAGGCGCATCTGGGCACGATGAACGAATCCGACGGCCTGAAGATGGGTCAGGCGCTGGCCCAGGCGCTGGCGCTGGCGCACGAGGCCCAGATTCCTCACGGCGACCTCCAGCCCTGGATGGCGGTGCAGACGCCCGACGGCACGCTGCTGGCGGGCATGGGCCTGGCCTACGATTACGCGCACTCGGTGCGCTGGGCCATGAGCCCGCAGTCGCAGCTGGTCGATCCGTTGCTGCGCGCCACCTTCCAGCGCGACACGCAGCAGCTGGCGCTGCTCATGTACGGCGTGCTGTCGGGCGAACCCGCGCTGGACGATGGCGATCTTTACCGCGCCTGGCGGCGTCTGCCGCCGCAGGGCAGCACTTTCCTGCAGCCGCCCCGCAAAGACAGGATGTCGGCCGAGACCCGCCAGGTGCTGGCCCGCGCCCTGCACCACCGTGTGGACCAGCGCTTTGTCAGCAGCCGGGGACTGGTGCGGGCGGTGGACACCGTGGTGCAGACGCAGGCCGAGCAGGATCCGCAGGTGCTGCAGACCCTGATGTCGCGCGCCGCCACCTACGGTCTGCTGCCGGGCAACCCGGACACCTTCCCGCGCCTGCAGCGCCTGTCCAGCCTGCGCCAGTGCCCCTCGCACGACCTGGTGATGGTGCTGCTGGCCGACATCGGCCTGGCCTGCGAGCTGGTGCGCGTCAGCAACAGTGCGCTGCGGCATGGCGGCGCGCTGGGCGTGAACGACGCCGTGCTCAGCCTGCACCGGATCCTGGGCATGCGCGGTCTGCGCGGCATCGCGCGCATCGCGCGGGCGCTGGAACAGTCTCCGCGCAGCCTCAACGACGAGCAGATGGCGCTCATGACGCAGCAGTTCATGCTGGTGCGCAAGGCGGCGCGGCTGGCGCAGATCCTCAGCCCGGCGGGCTACGACACCGAAACCGTCTACATCATCGGCCTGCTGCAGAACCTGGGCCGCCTGATGGTGGTCGCCCATCTGCCGCAGGATGCGTCGCAGATCCACCACCACATCCGCCAGACCCTGAAAACGCTGACGCAGGACAGTGGCGCCAGCCTGCCGCCGGTGCTCACCCTGGCGCAGCAGGCCTGCACCTCGGTGCTGGGGCTGGATTTCGACACCATCAGCCGTGCCACGCTGCGCCAGTGGGGTCTGGGCCCGGAAGTGCAGGCGCTGGCCAACGCCATCGGCTCGGACCAGGCCGCGCGCCAGGAGCCTACGGGCGACCATCACCTGCTGCGCCTGACGGCCAGCCTGGCCAACGAGGCCGTTTACCTGCACACCCTGGGCAGCCCGATGCTGGAGATCTGGCTGCCACAGCTTCTGGCGGCCTATCGCCCGGGTCTGGCCCTGACCCTGACCGATCTGCGCAAGGGCCTGGCGACGGTGATGGACACCAGTGGCGGCGATCTGCCGCTGGTGCCCACCCAGCTGCGCAGCGATCTGTGGATCGGTCAGGAGATCCAGGAAGACCTGCTCGAAATGTGGAGGCCCGATGGCCAGTGACGACACCCCCGGGGAAGGCGCGGCACGCCCGCGCCTGGGCCCTTTCGAACTCATCACCAACCTGGGGCACAGCGTTCGCACCGCCAGCTGGCTGGTGCTGGACACCCGCACGCAGACCGAGCAGGTGCTGGTGATGCCCAAGCAGACGCTGGACGCCGCGCACTGGCCCGAGTGGCTGGGCCGCGTCAGCAAGCTGCAGCGCCTGGATTCGCGCCACCTGATGCCGCTGGCGGAAACCGGCCAGCTGCTGGGGCGCCCCTACGCCGCCTACGTGCGCGGCGAGGCCATCACCCTGGGCGAGCGCGTCAGGCGCGGCCCCATGGGCCTGCGCGAGGCGCTGCGCACCCTGCACCAGATTGCCCTGGCGCTGACCGACCTGCACGACACGCGCAGCCTGCACCGCGACGTGCAGCCGCACCTGGTGCTGATCGACGGCAAGCGCGTGCGCCTGTGCGGGGCGGAAGTCGCCTGGCGGCCCACCACCGGCCCGGGCAGCGAAGACCCGCTCGAGACCGAGCGCAGCGACCTGCGCGAGAACACGCCGGTGGATCTCTTCTTTGTGTCGCTGATGCTGCACTGGCTGATCAGCGGCGAGCCACCGCTGGGCGAGAGCGATTTCCTGCTGGCCATGGGCCGCCTGCCGCCGCTGGGCGAAAGCCAGCTCGAACTGCCGGAGAAAAAGGCGGTGGCGCTCTCCCCGCCCATCCGCCACATTTACGAGCGCGCGCTCAACGTGCTGCCGCGCCAGCGTTTTGCCACGGCGCGCAGCCTGGCCTCGGCGCTGGAAGACGTGCTGCAAAGCGACGAGGGCAACGGCCCCAACGTGCTGGCCACGCTGCGCGAGCGCATCCGCCTGCGCGGCATCCTGCCCGGCAACGAGGACACCATGCGCAGCGTGGTGCGCCTGAGCCGCATGCAGGTCTCGCACCAGACCGAGCTGGTGGAGGTGATGCTGCAGGACACCGCCCTGTCGCTGGAGCTGCTGCGCGTGTGCAACAACACGCTGCGCCGGGGCGAAACCCTGAACGCCAACGACGCGGTGCTGAACATGCGCCGCGCCATCGCCCTGGCCGGTCTGAATGGGGTCGAGCAGGCGGCCAAGAACCTGACGCTGTGGCCCGGGCCGCTCAACCGCTTCCAGGCGCGCGATCTGGAGGACGACATCTGGCAGATCCGCCGCGCCAGCCTGGTCGCCCAGCACATCAACCCCGGCGCGTTCGAGCCCGAAACCGTTTTCATCATTGCGCTCTTCCACGGCCTGGGACAGCTCATCCTGGGCTATCACTTCCCGGAAGAGGCCTTGCAGATCAAGCACCTGGCCAAACAGGCGCGCCAGGAGAATCCCCCGCCCTCGCCCTGGGACGCGCTGGACGCGGCCTGCAAGGACGTGCTGGAGCTGCCCCTGAGCGAACTCGCCGCCGAGGTGCTGCGTCTGTGGGGCATGGAAGCCGACGTGATCGAGATGCTGCAGCCACTGCCCGCGCAGGCGCTGGTTGAAGACACGCCGCCCGACGACAGCCTTTTCCTGCGCGCCATCGTGTCCTGCGCCTACGAGGTTTTCGTGCACAAGGACACCATGAAGAACAAGCGACTGAAAGCACTCAACCTGGTCGCGCAGCGCTACGGGCGCTGGCTGGGCTGCACCGCCTACACCCTGAACGACGCCCTGACCGAGGCGCTGCGCGGCAGCGAGCACCGCGTCATGGTCGGCGCGCAGGACGTTCTGGACGCCAACCCCGCACAGGCCACCGCCGCGCCCTGAGATAATCGGGGCATGAACGCCTCCGCCCCCGAACCGCTGTCGCTGCAGGATTACCTGCAGCGCATCCTGACCGCCCGCGTCTACGACGTGGCCCGCGAAACGCCGCTGGATTTCGCCCCGCAGCTCTCGGCCAAGATCGGCCAGAACATGTGGCTCAAGCGCGAGGACTGCCAGCCCGTCTTCAGCTTCAAGCTGCGCGGCGCCTACAACCGCATGGCGCGGCTGACGGGCGGGCAGCGCGCGCGCGGCGTCATCTGCGCTTCAGCGGGCAACCACGCCCAGGGCGTGGCGCTGTCCAGCCAGAAGCTGGGCTGCCGCGCCCTGATCGTCATGCCGGTGACCACGCCCCAGGTCAAGATCGACGCGGTGCAGTCCTTTGGCGGCAGCCAGGTGCAGATTGTGCTGTCGGGCGAGAGCTACAGCGACGCCTACCAGCACGCGCTGCAGCTGGAGCGCGAACAGGGTCTGACCTTCATCCACCCCTTCGACGACCCCGACGTGATCGCCGGACAGGGCACGGTGGCGATGGAGATCCTGCGCCAGCACCAGGGCCCGCTGGACGCCATTTTTGTCGCCGTGGGCGGCGGCGGCCTGATCGCGGGCGTGTCGGCTTATGTGAAGGCGCTGCGCCCCGAAGTGCGCATCATCGCGGTGCAGATGGCCGATTCCAACGCCATGATGCAGTCGGTGGAGCAGGACCAGGTGGTCGAACTGGCCGATGTGGGCCTGTTCTCGGACGGCACGGCGGTGAAAAAAGTCGGCAGCGAGACCTGGCGCCTGGCGCGCAGCCTGGTGGACGAGTTCATCACCGTGGACACCGACGAGGTCTGCGCCGCCATCAAGGACATCTTCCAGGACACGCGCTCCATTGTTGAACCCGCGGGCGCGTTGTGCGTGGCCGGGGCGCGAAAATACGCGCAGACGCGGGCCCAGGGGCAGCCGGGCCAGAACTGGGTCGGCATCACCTGCGGTGCCAACATGAACTTCGACCGCCTGCGCTTCGTCGCCGAACGCGCACTGCTGGGCGAAGGCCGCGAGGCCATGCTGGCCGTGACCATCCCCGAAGCGCGCGGCAGCTTCCGCCGCCTGTGCCAGCGCATCGGCGGCGCGGCCATCACCGAGTTCAACTACCGCATCGCCGACCCGAAAGAAGCCCACATCTTCATTGGCCTCGGCGTACAGCACCCCGGCGACGCGCAGACGCTGCAGGACGATCTGCGCGCCGAGGGCTTTGGCGTGATTGATCTCAGCCACGACGATCTGGCCAAAGAGCACCTGCGCCACATGGTCGGCGGACGCACCGCGCAGGCCGAGGGCGAGCGCCTGTTCCGGGTGATTTTCCCCGAGCGGCCCGGTGCGCTGATGCGTTTTCTGGGCGGTATGCCGTCCGACTGCAACATCACGCTCTTCCACTACCGCAACCAGGGCGCCGATTACGCCCGCGTGCTGATCGGCATCCAGCCCGCCCCGGGCAACGAGGCCGCGCTGGACGACTGGCTTCAGACGCAGCAGCTGCCGTGGACCGAGGAAAGTACAAACCCTAGCTACAAGCTCTTCCTACGATAGGCGACAATCCGGCTGATAGCGCTGTCTTTGGCTGCAGGGCCGAACAGCGCCCTCTTTTTACCCGGACTGCCGCCATGACTCCAGACACCGCCGATTCCGTCACGCCCGTCATCACCCAGATCCCCAATGCCGCTGTCGTCCAGCGCCTGAACAAGCGGCTGGGCCGTCGCAAGGGCTGGAAGCCGTTTTACCAGCGCCTGCTGCAGCACGGCGAGCGCCTGCGCAGCGAGCTGTCGGCGCTGTATGGCGATCTGGACGATTTCGACGCCATCGTCGAGCGCCTGCTCACCACCGCCTTCGAGTGCTGGAGCGAGCGCCCCGAGGTGCTGCGCCAGCGCGACGCCGAGCGCGAAGCCCAGCCCGACTGGTTCCAGTCCAACACCCTGCTGGGCGGCGTGTGCTACGTCGACCTGTATGCGGGCGACCTGAAAGGCCTGGAAGCGCGCATTCCCGAGCTGCAGGAGCTGGGCCTGAGCTACCTGCACCTGATGCCGCCCTACCTGTGCCCCGAGCCGCACAACGACGGCGGCTACGCCGTCAGCAGCTACCGCGACGTCAAGCGCAGCCTGGGCACCATGGCCGACCTGCAGCGCCTGGCCGAACGCCTGCGCGAAGCCGGTATCTCGCTGGTGCTGGATTTCGTCTTCAACCACACCAGCGACGAGCACGAATGGGCGCAGGCCGCGCGCGCGGGCGACCCCGAGTGCAGCGGCTATTACTACCTCTTCCCCGACCGCACCCTGCCCGACCAGTACGAGCGCACGGTGCGCGAGATCTTCCCCGACGAGCACCCCGGCGCCTTCAGCCAGCTCGCCGACGGGCGCTGGGTCTGGACGACCTTCCACAGCTACCAGTGGGACCTGAACTACGGCAACCCCGAAGTCTTCCGCGCCATGGCCGGCGAGATGCTGCGCATCGCCAACCTGGGCGTCGAGTTCCTGCGCATGGACGCCGTCGCCTTCGTGTGGAAGCGCCTCGGAACCCCCTGCGAGAACCTGCCCGAGGCCCACCACCTGCTGCGCGCCTACAACGCGCTGGCGCGCATCGCTGCGCCCTCGCTGCTGTTCAAATCCGAGGCCATCGTCCACCCGGACGATGTGGTCAGCTACATCTCGCCCGAAGAGTGCCAGGTCTCCTACAACCCGCTGCAGATGGCGCTGCTGTGGAACAGCCTGGCCACGCGCGAGGTCAACATGCTGCAGCTCGCGCTGGAAGAGCGCCACGCCCTGCCGCCCGGCACCGCCTGGGTCAACTACGTGCGCAGCCACGACGACATCGGCTGGACTTTCGCCGACGAAGACGCAGCGCGCCTGGGTATCAACGGCTTCGACCACCGCCAGTTCCTCAACCGCTTTTTCGTCAACCGCTTTGAAGGCAGTTTTGCGCGCGGCGTGCCCTTCCAGGACAACCCGGCCACGGGCGACTGCCGCATCAGCGGCACGGCTGCGTCCCTGTGCGGCTTCGAGCAGGTGGATGTCCACGCGGCGGCGCGCCTGCTGCTGCTCTATGGCGTGGCGCTGTCCAGCGGCGGCATTCCGCTGATCTATCTGGGCGATGAACTCGCGCAGACCAACGATTACGCCTACGTCCACGAGGACGGCAAGGCCGAGGACAGCCGCTGGGTCCACCGCCCGCGCTACGACGCCGAAGCGGGCGCGCGCCGCCACGATCCGTCCACGCCCCAGGGCCGGGTCTACGCCGGGCTGCGCCACCTGATCGCGCTGCGCCGCCACCTGCCCGTGCTGGCGGGCGGGCAGCTCACCCCCTTCTGGACGCACAACCGCGCGGTGCTGGGTTATGTGCGCGGCGACGTGGGCTCCGGCCACGCCCCTGAGCGCCTGCTGGTGTTGGCCAACTTCAGCGAAGACGAGCAGCACATTGCGGCGGGGGTGCTGTCCGCCCTGCCCGGCCAGGCCACCGACCTGATCGCCGCCACCGGCCACCGCCTGGCGCAGGGCCTGACGCTGCAGCCCTACCAGATGATGTGGCTGGCGCTGCCGCAGCGCTGAGGCGCTGTCATCCCCGTCCGGACATTTTCCCCAGCACCGCCCGCGCCAGGCCGCGCAGGATCTGCACCTCGCGGTGGCTGGGCGCGCTTCGCAGCAGCCACTGGTGAAGACGCTGCGGAATCTTGCGCGGACTGGCGGGGTCCAGGAAGCCGCTGTCCAGCAGCACCTGCTGCCACTGCTGCATGAGGCCGTCGATCTGGCCGCTGTCGGCCAGAGGCTCGGGCGTGGTACGCCCCTGCACGGGGAAACTGCCCAGCGCCTCGCGCCAGTCGTAGGCCAGCAGCTGCACGGCCTGCGCCAGGTTGAGCGATCCGTAGCCCGGCGCCGTCGGGATGCTGACGCAGGCGTGGCAGCGGTAAACGTCCTCGTTGGCCAGGCCAAAGCGCTCGCTGCCAAACACAAAAGCCACCTGCAGGCCGCTGGCGAGCTGGCGCGGCGCCCAATCGGAAAACAGTGCGCGCGGCGCGAAGGTCGGCGGGCCGAAATCGCGCGGGGTCATCGCCGTGGCGGCGGCCAGGTGGACGCCCTGCAGCGCCTCCTGCAGGGTGTCCACCACGCGCGCGTGGGCCAGAACGTCGGTCGCGCCACTGGCCAGGGCCAGCGCTTCCTCGCGCTGCAGCACGTCCGGCCAGCGCGGCTGGACCAGCACCAGCGCGCCGGGGTGGTCAAAACCCATCACTTTCAGGGCCCGCGCGGCGGCGCCGACGTTGCCCGCGTGACTCGTTTTCACCAAAACAAAACGGGTGCCCGTAAAATGCGGGACTTCGCTCTTTGTCATCGTTGCCGCCACCGGACGCCCTCATGTCGCAAGCTCTCAATATCCCCATGCTCAACATCGCCATCAAGGCGGCGCGGGCAGCGGGGTCCATCATCAATCGTGCCTCGCTGGATCTCGACAGCGTGCGTGTCAGCGAGAAATCAGCCCACGACTTTGTCACCGAAGTCGATCAGGCGGCCGAAGCCGCCATTATCGAAACCCTGCTGACAGCCTACCCCGGTCACGGTATCCTGGCCGAAGAATCCGGCGAGGAACATGGCGCCAAGGACAGCAACTACCGCTGGATCATCGACCCGCTGGATGGCACGACCAACTTCATCCACGGTCTGCCCGTGTACTGCACCTCGATCGCACTGAGCGTTGACGGCATCATCACCCAGGCCGTCGTTTACGACCCCACGCGCAACGACCTCTTCGTCGCCAGCAAAGGGCGCGGCGCCTACCTGAACGACCGCCGCATGCGCGTCAGCAAGCGCCTCTACCTGAACCAGGCGCTGATCGGCACGGGCTTTCCTTTCCGCCGGG
The DNA here is from genome assembly GCF_037688875.1 of Amphibiibacter pelophylacis. Lineage (NCBI taxonomy): Bacteria > Pseudomonadati > Pseudomonadota > Betaproteobacteria > Burkholderiales > Sphaerotilaceae > Amphibiibacter > Amphibiibacter pelophylacis. Next base: position 32,239 of record NZ_JAWDIE010000012.1, on the reverse strand, counting down.
GCGATGCCTTCAAAGACTACATGCACGTGCTGGAATCGCTGATGCAGGACTGCGCCGGGCTGCGCCGCCCGGGCGCTGCGGCGCTGGACCTGTGTTACGTGGCGGCCGGTTACTACGACGGCTTCTTCGAGACCGGCCTGTCGCCGTGGGACATGGCGGCCGGCAGCCTGATCATCACCGAAGCGGGCGGCCTGGTCGGCAACTTCACCGGCGAAGAACCTTATCTGTACGAAAAAGAAATTGTCGCGGGCACGCCGCGCATCTACGGCCAGCTGGTGCAGCGACTGAGTCCCATCAGCCAGGTCGCGCGCCGCCACGCGCTGCTCTCCGGCCAGAAGGCGGACGCTGTCGATGCGGTCCGCGCCGGCGACGCCAGCAGCGGCCTCACGCCACTGGATGCCCTGACGGACGCCGTCGGCGGAGCCTCGGGAGATGCCACCAGCGCCCCGCGCCGCACCCTGAGCGCCACGCCGCGCCCCGAATCCTCCGACGAGCGCCCGCACCGCGTCACCAAATCGGATCACGTGCCCACCGTGAGCGTCAAACCCGCCGCCCCCCGTCGGGACAGCCGGGACAGTCGCGATTCCCGCGACAGCCGGGGTGGCCCAGGCCGAGCCCCTTACGGCGACCGACCGCCCCGCCGCGATGGCGAGGGCCCGCGCTTTGGCGGACAGGGCGGCGACCGACCGCCGCGCCGCGATGGTGAGGGTGGCGCTCCCCGATACGGCAGTTCGGGCGGCGGCTACAGCGGCGGTCCTGGCGCCGGGCGCGGCCCCGGCGGCCCCGGCGGATCACGTGACAGCCGGGACAGTCGAAACGGTCCCAGCCGGGGTGGCCCGTCCAGCGACCGTCCCCCGCGCCGGGGCCCGCGTCAGGGCTGATCCGGGCGCGGTGTATCATCCGCGCTGGCGTAAAACCCCAGGGGTGCCCGCCGCCGTCGCACAGTTCATCGTGTGACGGTGCGGGCTGAGAAGACACCCTCGAACCTGATCTGGCTCGTACCAGCGTAGGAATGCGGTTTTGACGTGCCCCTTCCGGGCGGCCCCTGTTCACGGGACCATCCGGGCTGGCAGGCGCTTCTGGTTGTTTCGCCGTTCGTGGCCGCTTGTGTGGCGGCCGCTGCGATCCCCCGACCGGAGCTGCCATGCTGTCCCCTTCCCCCGCCATTTCCTTCCCGAAACCCGCTGTGCGCCTGCACCGCCGCCCTGTGCTGGTGCTGGGCGCTGCACTGGCCGCCCTGGCCTGCGTCGCGCTGCCTGCGCCCGCCCACGCGGCCGACGAACCGGTGCTGCGCGTGCTGACGCACAGTTCGTTCGCGCTGAAAAAATCGCTGATCGCCCAGTTCGAGCGCGATCACAAGGTCAAAATCAGCCTGATCAAGGCCGGTGACGCGGGCGAGATGCTCAACAAGCTCATCCTGACGCGTCAGGCGCCCATTGCCGACGTGGTCTTTGGCATCGACAACGGCCTGCTGTCCAAGGCCCGCTTTGAGAAGGTCCTGGCCCCGCTGCCCCAGCCACTGGATGCGGACGGCGCGCGCTTCAAGGCCTTCGATCTGGGGCCCGACCTTGCGCCCATCGATTACGGCTATGTCAACCTCAACGCCGACCGCGCTCCACTGGCCAAGGCCGGTCTGGCCGCGCCAAAGACGCTGCAGGATCTGACAAAGCCGGCGTGGAAGAACCGCCTGGTCGTGCAGAACCCGGCCACGTCCAGCACGGGCCTGGCGTTCTTCCTGGCCACGCAGCAGGCGCTGGGCGGCCAGGTGTGGGATTTCTGGAAAGCGCTCAAAGCCAACGGCGTGATGGTGACGCCGGGCTGGACGCAGGCCTACCAGAAAGAGTTCACGCTGAACGGCGGACAGCGGCCGCTGGTGCTGAGCTATTCCACCTCGCCCGCCGCCGAAGTCTTCTACAGCGAGGGCAAATACACGGCGCCGCCCACCGACAATGTGATGCTGCCCGGTGGCGTGTGGCTGCAGGTCGAAGGCGCGGGCCTGGTGCAGGGCGGCAAACAGCCGCAGCTGGGGCTGGAGTTCATCCGCTTCCTGCGCTCGGCCGACGTCCAGGCCGACATCCCCACGCAGATGTGGGTCTACCCGGTGCGCGAAGGCGTGGCGCTGGACCCTGTCCTGCAAGCCACGCCGTTGCCCGCCGGTCTGCCCAGTACAGTCAGCATCCCGGCCGATGCGCAGAAGCTTCAGGCCGACCTGCGCCAGTGGGCGCGGCTGATGCGGCCGTGACAAGGCCATGAACGCACTGCCCGCTCACCCCTACGGCCCGCGCCTGCGGACCCTGGGCTGGCTGGCGCTCGCGCTGATCGTCCTCGTGCTGGTCTGGCCGCTGGCCAACACGGCGCTGCAGGCGGGCAACGGCTGGGACGAAGTCCTGCTGGATGGCTGGTACGCCCAGCGCGTGGTCGTGACCGGCCTGCTGGGCCTGATGGGCGCCGGGCTGTGCGTGGCGCTGGGCGTGCCGCTGGCCTGGGCGATGTGGCGCTGGCCGGTGCCGGGCCAGGCGCTGTGGCTGCGCCTGCTGCTGCTGCCCTTTCTGGTCCCGGCGGTGGTCGGCGCCATGGCCATCCAGAGCCTGATCCCCGACGGCCTGGTCAGCGACGCGGGCTCGCTGCCGCTGCTGCTGTGGGGCTTTGTCTTTTACAACCTGGGCCTGGTGCTGTGGCTGACGCTGCAGGCGCTGGAGCGCATTCCCGTCGCCAGCCTGATGGCGGCGCGCCAGCTCGGTGCCGGGCCGCTGCGCCTGGTGTGGCGCGTGATCGTGCCCGCGATTGCGCCTGCGGTGGGCAGCGCGGCGCTGCTGGTCTTCTTTTTGTGCGCCACCAGTTTTGCCCTGCCGCTGCTGCTGGGCGGCCCGCGCTGGACCACGCTGGAGGTCGACATTTACACGCTGACCGCTTTCGAGCTCAACCTGGGCGCGGCCTCGCTGCTGGGCGCGGCCCAGTGGCTGCTGGGCGCGCTGGCGCTGCTGGCCTATCAGCGCCTGTCGCAGCGCCTGACGCCGGGCAGCGCACCGGCAGCAGCGACAGGTTTTGCAGGCCAGACCCGCGCCTGGGCCGGGCCACAGCCCCGCCTGGCCCGAGTGCTGACGGCGCTGGCGCTACTGGCCGCGAGCGGGCTGACCCTGGGGCCACTGCTGGCGCTGCTGCGCCAGAGCCTGACGCTGGACCACATCCCCGGCGTGGCCTGGACGGTGCTGCTGAGCGACATCACCACCTGGCAGGCGCTGGGGCACAGCCTGACCTACACCGCCCTGTGCCTGCCCGTGGCGCTGCTGCTGGGCGTGCTGCTGGGCCCACCCGCCCGCACGCCGCGCCGGGGCGAGCCGGGCCGCTGGCTGGCGCTGGCCCAGAACCAGATGGCCGCGCTGCCCTGGCTGGTCTCGGCCAGCCTGCTGTCGCTGGCGCTGCTCATCACCTGGCCGCAGTGGGCTGATCAGCTTGCGCTGCTGCTGCTGGGCTATGTGCTGCTGGCTTATCCGCTGGTGGTGCGGGCGCTGGCACAGACGCGCGTGCCGCCCCAGCTGTGGCAGGCGGCGCGCAGTCTGGGCGCCGCCCCGCGCCGCGCCTGGTGGCGGGTGATCTGGCCGCAGCAGCGGCCCGGCGTGCAGCTGGGCCTGGCGCTGGCGGCCGCCAGTTCGCTGGGCGAGTTCACCGTGACGCTCTTTCTGTCGCGACCAGAATGGCAGACACTGACCACCCTGATCTACGACCATCTGGGCCGCCCCGGCCGCATCAACCTGGCGCTGGCGCAGGCGGGCAGCGTGCTGCTGCTCATCGTCTGCGCCAGCGTGTTCGCTGTACTGACCTGGGGCGCGGGCACCCACCGCTCGCTGGCCGGGCCGCAGCCCGCCACCCGCTGACTTTTCACGCCCAAGCCCCCGCATGAACACCGCCCCCGACTTTCTGCTGATTGATGGCCTCAGCCGCAGCCATGGGCGCCAGCGGGTGCTCAAGGACATCACCCTGGGGCTGCCGCAGGGCGCGCTGACCGTGCTGCTGGGCCCCAGCGGCTGCGGCAAATCGACGCTGCTGCGCCAGATCGCCGGTCTGGAACCGCTGGACGGCGGACGCATCGTGTGTCAGGGGCAGGATCTGGCCGCAACGCCGCCCGAGCGGCGCGGCTTTGCGCTGGTCTTCCAGGACCACGCGCTGTTCGCGCACCTGAGCGTCTACGACAACGTGGCCTTCGCGCCCACCGAGCAGCGCCTGGGCCAGGACGAGATCGCCCGGCGCACCCGCCGCGCGCTGGAGGCGCTGCAGATCGCCCCGCTGGCGCAGCGCGGCATCCACGAGCTGTCCGGCGGCCAGCAGCAGCGTGTGGCCGTGGCGCGGGCGCTGGCCGCGCAGCCCCGGCTGCTGCTGCTGGACGAGCCCTTCTCCAGCCTGGACCCCGGGCTGCGCGAAGACCTGCAGCACATGCTGCGCGAGCTGCTGCACGCGCAGAACCAGACCGCGCTGCTGGTCACCCACGACCAGCGCGAGGCCTGGGCCCTGGCCGACCGTCTGGCCGTGATGCAGGCGGGCGATCTGGTGCAGGCGGGCGAGCCCGATAGGCTGTACAGCCAGCCGGCCACGCCCTGGCTGGCGCGCTTTCTGGGCCACCGCAACCTGGGCGACCGCGCCGTCTGGCTGGATCAGGACCTGCGCCTGCTGCGCCCGGGCCAGCCCGTGCCGCCGGGCGGCGCTCCTGTGCCCGTCACGCTGAGCGCGCTGCGCCGCCTGGGCGCCGTCTGCGAACTGTCGCTGACGCCCAGCAGCACGCTGCATCCCCTGCCGCCCAGCTGGGGTGCGGGGCCGCCCGTGTGGCAGATGCAGCTCTCGCGCCGCGAGTGGCTGGCGCTGGATTCCCCCGAAACCGGCCAGGCGCTGGTGCTGCGGGTGGATGCGCCGGGGCATCGCTTCTGAATTCGTCGCGCTTTTTGCGGTACCGTTCAGGCTGTTGCAATCCGGAGCTGTTCCATGCTGTTGTCCGACACCCTGTTTGGCCGTTTTGGCGATACCGTCCCGCGCGAGGACGTGGCGACGCCCAACCGCCCGCCCATCCGCGAAAGCCTGCGCCAGGCGTGGGCGCTGGCCAGGCCCTACTGGACCTCGAACGCGCGGCGCTCCGGCCTGCTTTTCATGGTGCTGACAGTGGGCCTGACGCTGTTTGGCGTGGCGATGTCGGTGGGGCTGAACAAATGGTCCAACAACTTCTACACCGCCTTGCAGGAGAAGAACGCCGCCGAGGTCTGGCACCAGCTGCTGGTGTTTTCGGGGCTGGCTTTTGCCTCCATCATCGCGGCGGTCTACCGGCAGTTTTTCCAGCAGCGCCTGACCCTGATCTGGCGCGAATGGATGACCCAGCAGTGGCTGGACGACTGGCTGCAGGGCAGCGCGCACTGGCGCATCGTCACCCTGAAGCTGCGCAACGACAACCCCGACCAGCGCATCACCCAGGACATCAGCAGCTTCGTGGGCGACACCTTTGGCCTGATGCTGAGCCTGCTCAACGCGACCGTGACGCTAGTGTCGTTCGTGACCCTGCTGTGGGTGCTGGGCGGCTCGCTGGAGTTCACTCTCCTGGGAATGAACATTGTCATTCCGGGCTTCATGGTCTGGGCTGCGCTGATTTACGCCCTGGCGGGCAGCTGGCTGACCTACCGCATCGGGCGGCCGCTGGTGCGCCTGAACTTCCTGCAGGAGCGGCTGGAGGCCAATTTCCGCTACAGCCTGGCGCGCGTGCGCGAGCACGGTGAATCGATTGCGCTGCAGCGCGGCGAGAAGGCCGAAGCGGCGGCGGCCAAATCCTCTTTTGGCGAAGCCGTGGCCAACACCATGCGCCTGATCCTGCGCGGTAAAAAGCTGACGTGGATGAACAGTTTTTACGGCCAGACGGCCATCATCGCGCCCTTTTTCTTTGCCATGCCGCGCTATCTGGCAGGCGCTTTCACCTTCGGTACGCTGATGCAGATCTCCCGCGCCTTTGGCTCGGTGCAGGATGCGCTGTCCTGGTTTGTCGATGCCTACGCCTCGGTGGCGTCCTGGCAGGCCACGGTGCAGCGTCTGCACGGGCTGTCGCAATCCATTGAAGCGGCGCGCGCGCACCAGCGCCCGGTCGTGGAAACCCCGTCGCAGGACCCGCCCGGCGACGGGGCCAGCGCCCCGCTGCACACCCGTCTGGCGATCAGCACGCCCGACAGCGTGCCGCTGGAGGCCATTCCCGCCGACATCACCATCGCACCGGGCGAGCTCGTGCTGGTGGAAGGCCCCTCGGGCTGCGGCAAATCGACCTGGCTGCGCACCCTGGCCGGGCTGTGGCCGCACGCCAGCGGCGAGATCCACTGGCCGGACGGCGAGCGCGTTTTCCTGCCACAAAAGCCCTACCTGCCGCAGGGCACACTGCGCGCCGCGCTGGCCTACCCGCGCACCGAAGCCGATCTGGACGACGACACCGCGCGTCGCCTGCTGAACCAGGTCGGCCTTGAGGCGCTGGTGGACGAACTTGACGTGGCCGACCGCTGGCAGGACCGCCTCTCGCTGGGTGAGCAGCAGCGCCTGGGTTTCGCCCGCCTGCTGCACCAGCAGCCGCGCTGGCTCTTCCTGGACGAAGCCACATCCGCGCTGGACCCGGCCGCCGAAACCCGCCTCTACACCCTGCTGTTTGAAGCGCTGCCGGGCGCCAGCGTCGTGAGCATCGGCCACCGCCCCGGTCTGCGCGAGCTGCACGGACGGGTGCTCAGGTTTGCGAAACAGGCCTGAGGCCGACCCCTTCAGGCGCAAAAAAACCACCTGAGCGATCAGGTGGTTTTTTTCATCCGGCCAGCACCGCCACAGCGGTGCTGGCAGAAATCAGCGCTGCGAGGACTTAGCGCTGCGCGATCGGCTTCACATCGCGGGGCGTCGAGCCCACGAAAAGCTGACGCGGGCGGCCGATCTTGTACTCGGGATCGCCGATCATTTCGTTGAGCTGGGCGATCCAGCCCACCGTGCGCGCCAGCGCGAAGATGGCGGTGAACAGGCTCACGGGGATGCCCAGCGCGCTCTGCACGATGCCGGAGTAGAAATCGACGTTCGGGTAGAGCTTGCGGGCGACGAAGTATTCGTCTTCCAGCGCGATCTTTTCCAGCGCCATGGCCAGCTTGAACAGCGGGTCGTCGTGCAGGCCCAGTTCACCCAGCACCTCGTGGCAGGTTTCGCGCATCAGCTTGGCGCGCGGGTCGTAGTTCTTGTAGACGCGGTGACCAAAACCCATCAGCTTGACGTTGGAGTTCTTGTCCTTCACCTGCTTGATGAATTCGCCGATCTTCTCGACGCCACCGTTGCGCTGGATGTCGGTCAGCATCGACAGGGCCGCCTCGTTGGCGCCGCCGTGCGCGGGGCCCCACAGGCAGGCCACGCCCGCTGCGATGGCCGCAAACGGGTTGGTGCCCGAGCTGCCGCACAGGCGCACCGTGGAGGTGCTGGCGTTCTGCTCGTGATCGGCGTGTAGGATGAAGATGCGGTCGATGGCGCGCACCAGCACGTCGCTGGGCTGGTAATCCTCGCAGGGCGTGCCGAACATCATGCGCAGGAAGTTGGCCGAGTAGCTCAGCTCGTTCTTCGGGTAGATGTAGGGCTGGCCGATGCCGTACTTGTAGGCCATGGCGACCAGCGTGGGCATCTTGGCGATCAGGCGGATGGCCGAAATCTCGCGGTGCTTGGGATTGTTGATGTCAGTGCTGTCGTGATAGAAGGCCGACAGGCCGCCCACCAGACCAGTCAGCACCGCCATCGGGTGCGCATCGCGACGGAAGCCGCGCAGGAAGAACTGCATCTGCTCGTTGACCATGGTGTGGCGCGTCACCAGGGCTTCGAAATCGGTTTTCTCGGTCGCGTCAGGCAGCTCTCCGTAGAGCAGCAGGTGGCAGGTTTCGAGGAAATCGCACTGCGTGGCCAGCTGCTCGATGGGGTAGCCGCGATACAGCAGTTCGCCCTTGTCGCCGTCGATGTAGGTGATGGACGAGTTGCACGACGCCGTCGACAGAAAGCCCGGGTCGTAGGTGAACTTGCCCGTCTGTCCGTACAGTTTGCGGATGTCGATCACATCGGGACCTACCGTCCCTTTGTAGATCGGCAGGTCCATGCTGGGACTGCCGTCGGAGAACGACAGCGTGGCTTTGACGTCGGACTGGATCATGGATTTTCCTTCACTTGGGTGGTCGGCTGGGGGCTGGCGGCCAGTCGGGCCAGCAGGGCCCCCATTTCCGGTGTCGCCAGATCCCCTTCAGGGGGGCGACGCTGCAACAACAGATCGAGCAGATCGTTGTCAGATTCTGCCATCAGGCGTTCCATCAGGCGGGCGTCGGCCTCGGTGAGGCTGTCGCCGTACCGCTCGAAGAAGCGCGCGATGAGCAGATCGTTTTCCAACATGCCCCGACGGCAGCGCCAGCGCAGGCGGTTGACGACGGTGGCGTTGTCCATGGCGGGTTGCGGCACGAATCAGATGGCGCGGCTGACCATCAGTTCCTTGATCTTGCCGATGGCCTTGGTGGGGTTCAGACCCTTGGGGCAGACATCGACGCAGTTCATGATGGTGTGGCAGCGGAACAGCCGGTACGGGTCTTCCAGGTTGTCCAGGCGCTCGGTGGTGACCTGGTCGCGGCTGTCGGCGATGAAGCGGTAGGCCTGAAGCAGACCGGCCGGGCCGACGAACTTGTCCGGGTTCCACCAGAAGCTGGGGCAGCTGGTCGAGCAGCTGGCGCACAGGATGCACTCGTAGAGGCCGTTGAGCTCGTCGCGCTGCTCGGGGCTTTGCAGGCGCTCTTTCTCGGGGGGCGGCGTCTCGTTGACCAGATACGGCCGGATCGAGTGGTACTGGTTGAAGAAATCGGTCATGTCGACGATCAGGTCGCGCACCACCGGCAGGCCGGGCAGGGGCTTGAGCACCACGGTGCCCGGCAGCGTGCGCATATTGGTCAGGCACGCCAGGCCGTTCTTGCCGTTGATGTTCATGGCGTCCGAACCGCACACGCCTTCGCGGCAGGAGCGGCGGAAGCTCAGCGTCGGGTCGACGGCCTTGAGCTTGAGCAGGGCATCGAGCAGCATGCGCTCGGAGCCGTCCAGCTCAACCTGCAGCGTCTGCATGTAGGGCTTGGCATCCTTGTCCGGGTCGTAGCGGTAGATTTGAAACGTGCGCAGGGTCATGATGCTGTTTCCTCAGAAGGTACGGACTTTGGGCGGCACGGATTCGACCGTCAGCGGTTGCAGGTTTACCGACTTGTACTGCAGGCGGTTGCCGTCCTTGAACCACAGGGTGTGCTTGAGCCATTCCTCGTCGTTGCGCCCGTTGGGGTGCTGCGGCGTGTCGCCGTAGTCGTCCACCGTGTGGGCGCCGCGGCTTTCGTGGCGCGCCGCCGCCGAAACCATGGTGGCCTTGGCCACTTCGATCAGGTTGGCGACTTCCAGCGCTTCGATGCGGGCGGTGTTGAAGACCTTGGAATTGTCCTTGAGGCCGATGGCGTCCACGCGCGCTTCCAGCGCCTGGATCTGGGCCACGCCCTCGTCCAGCAGGGCCTGGGTGCGGAACACGCCCGCGTGCTTCTGCATGCTGGTGCGGATGTCGCCCGCCACGTCCTGGCAGTATTCGCCGCCCGGGTTGGCGTCCAGTTTGGCCACGCGCCCCAGGCTGTAATCGGCCGCATCGGCCGGCAGCGGCTTGTGCTTGCCCTGCGAGCGGGCGGTACTGATGATGTGGTTGGCAGCGGCGCGGCCAAAAACCAGCAGATCCAGCAGCGAGTTGGTGCCCAGGCGGTTGGCGCCGTGCACCGACACGCAGGAGCATTCGCCCACCGCATACAGCCCGCCGACCACGCTGCGGTCGTCGCCATTTTTGGGCACGACCACCTGGCCATTGATGTTGGTCGGGATGCCGCCCATCTGGTAGTGGATGGTGGGCACCACGGGAATCGGCTCTTTGGTGATGTCCACGTTGGCGAAGTTGTGGCCGATCTCGTAGACCGAGGGCAGGCGCTTGAGGATGGTTTCCGAGCCCAGGTGGCTCATGTCCAGCACGACGTAATCCTTGTTGGGACCGCAGCCGCGACCTTCCTTGATCTCCTGATCCATGCAGCGCGAGACGAAATCGCGCGGCGCCAGGTCTTTCAGCGTGGGCGCGTAGCGCTCCATGAAGCGCTCGCCTTCGCTGTTGCGCAAAATGGCGCCTTCGCCCCGGCAGCCTTCGGTCAGCAGCACGCCCGCACCCGCCACGCCGGTGGGGTGGAATTGCCAGAACTCCATGTCCTGCAGCGGCATCCCGGCGCGGGCGACCATGCCCAGACCGTCGCCGGTGTTGATGAAGGCGTTGGTCGAGGCCGCGAACACGCGCCCCGCACCGCCCGTCGCCAGCAGCGTGGTCTTGCCCTCGAAAATGTGGACGTCGCCAGTTTCCATTTCCAGCGCGGTCACGCCGACCACGTCGCCGTCGGCGTCCTGGATCAGGTCCAGCGCCATCCATTCGACGAAGAACTGCGTGCGCGACGCCACGTTCTGCTGGTACAGCGTGTGCAGCATGGCGTGGCCGGTGCGGTCGGCGGCGGCGCAGGCGCGCTGCACGGGCTTCTCGCCGTAATTGGCGGTGTGGCCACCGAAGGGGCGCTGGTAAATCGTGCCGTCCGGGTTGCGGTCGAAGGGCATGCCGAAGTGTTCCAGCTCGTAGACCACATTGGGTGCTTCACGGCACATGAACTCGATGGCGTCCTGGTCGCCCAGCCAGTCCGACCCTTTGATGGTGTCGTAAAAGTGGAAGTGCCAGTTGTCTTCGGACATATTGCCCAGGCTCGCGCCCACGCCGCCTTGGGCGGCCACGGTGTGCGAGCGCGTCGGGAAGACCTTGGACAGCACCGCCACCTTCAGGCCGGCACGGGCCAGCTGCAGCGAGGCGCGCATGCCCGAGCCCCCGGCGCCAATGATGATGACGTCAAACTTGTGACGGGGCAGCGCGGCCGTGGCGGCGCTCAGGGGAAGGATAGCCGGGGATGCCATGCTCAGATTCTCCACAGGACCTGGATCAGCCAGCCGGTGCAGCCCAGCAGCCACACCAGGGTGAACACATGAAGGAAAAGACGGACGGATACGGGTTTGACGTAGTCCATCCAGATGTCACGAACGCCCACCCACACGTGACAGAACAGGGCGATAGCGACGACGAAGGTCAGGAATTTCATCCACTGCGGCGCAAAAATACCCGCCCAGGTGTCGTAATCCAGCGGGCCAGCAAACAGCATCTGCGCCCCCAGCACCACGGTGTACATCACCATCAGGACGGCGGTCAGGCGCTGGGCCAGCCAGTCGCGCAGACCGTAATGCGCCCCCACCACCAGGCGCTTGGCGCCGACTCTGGAACCCGTTGCACTCATGGTGCGCTCCTTCGAAAAAATAAACTCAGAACACGCCGAACAGCTTGGCCGCCAGCAGCAGCGTCAGCACGATGCTGACAGCGAAAGTGGCCAGCGCCGTGCTGTGGCCTTTTTCCTTGCTGACCTGGTGGGTGGCATCGAACCACAGGTGGCGCACACCCGCGCACAGGTGGTGCAGAAAGGCCCAGATCAGGCCCAGGCAGATGATTTTCAGCACGATGCCCGTGCCGCCACTGAAGGCGGCCGACAGCGCCTCGTAGCTGGACATGGAACTCAGGCTACGGTCGAAAATCCAGACGATGAAGGGCAGCAGCAGGAAAAGCCCCAGTCCGCTGATGCGGTGCAGGATGGACACGATGCCCGCCGGGGGCAGCCGGTAGCTGCGCAGATCGGTGATGTGGATGTTGCGGAATTCGGGACGCGGCTGGGCAGGTGTTTTCATGGCATTCCGTCGGGGTTGAAACTGGGCGGGGACCGTGCGGCGGGGCCGCTGATCCCAGGGCCGGGGGCCCCATAAGCTGGGGTGGCGAAGATTCTAGTGCATTGCAGCATTCACACTGCTGCGCTGGCGCATTCTTTCAGGTTCTTGTGAATGACAGCTTACAAAAGAGCTGAATCCAGGCCGCAATCCCGGGATTGAAGGGTTTGAGCAGCTTTGCAGGCGGGCATTGCCTCAGTCCAGGCGGTTCCAGTAGTGGTGTTCACGGGTGTCGTAATGGCCCAGGCGCAACTCGACCGGACTGCCATCGTAGGTCAGCGACAGGCGCTCGACCTGCAGCAGCGGAGCATGTGCATCCAGCCCCAGCAGCGTGCCCAGATCGGGCCCGGCGGCCACGGCGCGCAGGCGCTCTCGGGCGCGGGTCATGCGGACGTTGAACTCGCGCTCGAAAAAGGCGTATAGCGGCCCCTTGTGGCGCAGCAGGCGCTCCAGCGTCAGGCCGGGAAAGAGCGCGGCGGGCAGCCAGATGTCCTCGCAGATGACGGGCGCGGTCGCCGCGTCGGCCCCGGCCGCACCCAGCGTGCGGCGGATGTGCAGCACCCCGGCGCCGGGCGCCAGGCCCAGGTGAGCGGCAACACTGGCGGGAGCGGGCAGCTGCTCGCACCGCTGGTAGCGGCGCTGGCGCGGGCCTTCGCGCTCGGGGCCGTCCGCGCGCAGGCGCAGGAAGCGGAACTGCGTCTGCTCGTGATCGTGCGTGGCGACAAAAGTGCCCTTGCCCTGGCGGCGCACCAGCAGGTTCTCGGCAGCCAGCTCGTCGATGGCCTTGCGCACCGTGCCCTGGCTGACCTTGTAACGCGCGGCCAGCTCGGTTTCGGCCGGAATCGCCTGGCCGGGCGCCCACTCCTGGCCCTGCAGGCTGCGCACCAGCAGGGCCTTGATCTGCTGGTACAGCGGCAGGTAAACGGCCTCGGCCGGGGCCGGGTCGCTGGCGGACGGGGCGGACGGAAGCAGCACAGACGAGGCGGAAAAACGGTCAGACATGGGACAGCACATCCTTGGCAGTCGGTCAAAACATCGGCAGACTGCAGTATCTTATATAAGATAGAAGAAATTTGATAGCTCAGTCAGGTTCCGCAGGGAAAGTGGTGGCACAATCGCTGTCGATCTGATTCGGCCCCTTCCTTTTGATCCAAGCGGGGCCCTTCCAGGCGGCATCCGCTGCCTCATTTTTTTGGAGTATTCCCCCATGGCCAAGTCCCCTGTCCGTGTCGCAGTCACCGGCGCTGCCGGTCAAATCGGTTACGCGCTGCTGTTCCGCATCGCTTCTGGCGAAATGCTGGGCAAAGACCAGCCCGTCATCCTGCAGCTGCTGGAAATCCCCGACGAAAAAGCCCAGAACGCGCTCAAGGGCGTGATCATGGAACTGGAAGACTGCGCCTTCCCACTGCTGGCTGGCATCGAGGCGCACGCCGACCCGATGACCGCCTTCAAGGACACCGATTACGCCCTGCTGGTGGGCGCGCGTCCGCGGGGCCCCGGCATGGAGCGCGCCGACCTGCTGGCCGCCAACGCCCAGATTTTCACCGCCCAGGGCAAGGCCCTGAACGCCGTGGCCTCGCGCAACGTGCGCGTGCTGGTGGTGGGCAACCCGGCCAACACCAACGCCTACATCGCCATGAAGTCTGCGCCGGATCTGCCGGCCAAAAACTTCACCGCCATGCTGCGCCTGGATCACAACCGCGCGGCCTCGCAGATCGCCAGCAAAATCGGCTGCGCCGTGGGCGATATCGAGAAACTGGCCGTGTGGGGCAACCACTCGCCGACCATGTACGCCGACTACCGCTTCGCGACCGTGAACGGCAAGAGCGTCAAGGACACCATCAACGACCACGACTGGAACGCCAACACCTTCCTACCCACGGTCGGCAAGCGTGGCGCAGCCATCATCGCGGCGCGTGGACTGTCGTCGGCCGCATCGGCCGCCAACGCCGCCATCGACCACATGCGCGACTGGGCCCTGGGCACGAACGGCAAGTGGGTCACCATGGGCATCCCCAGCAAGAGCGATTACGGCATTCCCAAGGACGTGATGTTCGGCTACCCCGTGACCTGTGAAGGCGGCGAGTACAAAATCGTCGAAGGCCTGCCCATTGACGCCTTCAGCCAGGAGTGCATCAACAAGACCCTGGCCGAGCTGGAAGGCGAAAAAGACGGCGTCAAGCACCTGCTGTGAACCCCACCGCCCCCGACACGCACCGCCTGAGCCCCGACCTGGCCCTGCTGGGCCGGCCGGCGCGGCGGCGCCTGCCGGTGTGCGACCACTACGCCGGAGTGGAAGCCCGCATGCGCAAGAGCCTGGAGCTCCAGGCGCGCATGGGCCCGGTTTTTGACGTGACGCTGGACCTGGAAGACGGCGCGCCCGTCGGCCAGGAAATGGCTCACTGCGACCTGATCCACGAGCTGCTGGCCAGCCCGGACAACGTCCACGGCCGCGTCGGCGTGCGCGTGCACCCCGTGGATCACCCCATGTTCCGCCCGGAGCTGCGAGCCCTGCTGCGCTACCACGCCGGGCGCACGCACCCGCTGGCCTATCTGATGGTGCCCAAGCTGCGCCACCTGCACGATGCTCAGGAGGCCTGCTCGGCCATCCACCACGCCGCGCTGGAGGCCGATTACCCGCACCCGATTCCGGTGCAGGTGCTGATCGAAACCCACGGCGCCCTGATCGATGTTTTTGACATTGCCGCGCTGCCGGAGATCGAATCGCTGTCCTTCGGGCTGATGGATTTCGTCTCCGATCACGACGGCGCCATACCCGCCGACGCGCTGACCGCCGAAGGCCAGTTCAGCCACCCGCTGGTCTGCCGCGCCAAAACCCGCATCGCCGCCGCTGCGCACGCGCATGGCAAAGTGCCCTCGCACTGCGTGGTCACCGAGCTGAACCAGCAAGGCGTGCTGGCCAGCGCCGTGCAGCGCGCCCGCCATCAGTTTGCTTACACGCGCATGTGGAGCATCCACCCCAGCCAGATTCCGGTGATTCTGGCGGCCTACACCCCGTCGCAGGACGAGGTGGACGAGGCCGTGGCGCTGCTGTCCGCCGCGCAGGACGCCCAGTGGGGCCCCATCCGCCACGCGGATCGTCTGCACGACCGCGCCAGCTACCGCTATTTCTGGTCGCTGCTGCAGCGCGCCCGCCAGACCGGCCTGGCGCTGCCGCAAGAGGCCCTCAAACGCTTTTTCAGTCAAGGCTAAAATCGGAAAGCAAACAAGCACTTGCCAAGCAAGTTTCAACCTTGATCTGATGATGGAGTTTTCATGTCCCTGAGCCTCAACCGCCCCCTGATTTCCGCCCTGACCGCCGCCCTGGCCCTGTCGCTGGGCCTGATGGCCGCGCCGCACGCCGAAGCTGCGACCAAAAAAGCCGCCGCAACCAGCAAATCCAAAGCCAAGGCCAAGGCCAAAACCTCGCGCAGCAAGGGCAAGACCGTCGCCAAAGCCGCTGTGGCCGCCGCGCCACTGGTGATCCCGCCCGCCGACGCTGCACAGCTGGAAGTCGCCAGCCGTGTTTACTACGGCAGCTATTCGTGCGAATTCGGCCAGACCATCGACGTCTCGCCCAGCACCGAACACCCCGGCTACGCCGACCTGAAATCCGGCAAGAACACCTGGCTGTTCAAGCCCGTGCAGTCCAGCACCGGCGCCATCCGCCTCGAGGACGTCAAGGGGGACATGCTGCTGCTGCAGATCGCCTTCAAATCCATGCTGATGAACGTGAAAACCGGCGAGCGCGTGCTGGATGGCTGTGAAAGCACCGAGCAGGCCAAGCTCAAGGCCGATTACGACAAGCTGCCCCAGAACGAGCGGGGCCCCGGCGTGCTCGACCAGACCCCGCCGAAAACCACCCCCTGACCCTCACGCGCGCCGGAGAACCCGGCGCTTTCTGACGAACTCCCTACCACAAGGATTTCCGCCATGCTGCAAGCCTACCGCCAACATGAAGCCGAACGCGCCGCCCTGGGCATCCCGCCGCTGCCGCTCGACGCGAAGCAGGTCGCCGAACTGATCGAACTGATCAAGAACCCGCCCGCCGGGGAAGACGCCTTCCTGCTCGACCTGCTGACCCACCGTGTCCCGCCCGGCGTGGACGACGCGGCCAAGGTCAAGGCCAGCTTCCTGGCGGCGGTGGCGCATGGCGACCTCAAAGTCGGTCTGATCTCCAAAGCCAAGGCCACCGAACTGCTGGGCACCATGGTGGGTGGCTACAACGTCCACCCCCTGATCGAGCTGCTGGACGACGCCGAAGTCGCCGCCGTGGCCGCTGAAGGCCTCAAGAAAACCCTGCTGATGTTCGACTTCTTCAACGATGTCGCCGAAAAAGCCAAGGCGGGCAATGCCAAGGCGAAAGAAGTCATGCAGAGCTGGGCCGACGCCGAGTGGTTCACCACCCGCCCCGAAGTGCCCAAAACCATCACCGTCACCGTCTTCAAGGTGCCCGGCGAGACCAACACCGACGACCTCTCCCCGGCGCCCGACGCCTGGAGCCGCCCGGACATCCCCCTGCATTACCTGGCCATGCTGAAGAACACGCGCGACGGCGCGGCCTTCAAGCCCGAAGAAGACGGCAAGCGCGGTCCCATGCAGTTCATCGAAGACCTGAAGAAAAAAGGCCACCTGGTCGCCTACGTGGGCGACGTGGTCGGCACGGGCTCCAGCCGCAAGTCGGCCACCAACAGCGTCATCTGGGCCACCGGCCAGGACATCCCCTTCGTGCCCAACAAGCGCTTTGGTGGCGTGACGCTGGGCGGCAAGATCGCCCCGATTTTCTTCAACACGCAGGAAGATTCGGGCTCGCTGCCCATTGAAGTTGACGTCGGCCAGCTGGAAATGGGCGACGTGATCGACGTCATGCCCTACGACGGCAAGCTGGTCAAGAACGGCGAAACAGTCGCCGAGTTCAAGCTGAAAAGCGATGTGCTCTTCGACGAAGTGCGCGCCGGTGGCCGCATCAACCTGATCATCGGCCGGGGCCTGACCGCCAAAGCGCGCGAGTTCCTGGGTCTGCCCGCCAGCACCCTGTTCCGCCTGCCCAGCGTGCCCGCCGCAACGAAAGCCGGTTTCACGCTGGCGCAGAAAATGGTCGGCCGCGCCGTCGGCCTGCCGGAAGGCCAGGGCGTGCGCCCCGGCACTTACTGCGAGCCGCGCATGACCACCGTGGGCAGCCAGGACACCACCGGCCCTATGACGCGCGACGAACTCAAAGACCTGGCCTGCCTCGGTTTTTCGGCGGATCTGGTGATGCAGTCCTTCTGCCACACCGCCGCCTACCCCAAGCCGGTCGATGTCAAAACCCACCGCGAACTGCCGCATTTCATCAGCGACCGCGGCGGCGTCAGCCTGCGCCCGGGCGACGGTGTGATCCACAGCTGGCTCAACCGCCTGCTGCTGCCCGACACCGTGGGCACGGGCGGCGACAGCCACACGCGCTTCCCCATCGGCATCAGCTTCCCCGCAGGTTCTGGCCTGGTCGCCTTTGGTGCGGCCACGGGCGTGATGCCGCTGGACATGCCCGAATCGGTGCTGGTGCGCTTCAAGGGCGAGATGCAGCCGGGCGTGACCCTGCGCGATCTGGTCCACGCGATTCCGCTCTATGCCATCAAGGCCG
Source organism: Amphibiibacter pelophylacis (assembly GCF_037688875.1). Classification (NCBI taxonomy): domain Bacteria; kingdom Pseudomonadati; phylum Pseudomonadota; class Betaproteobacteria; order Burkholderiales; family Sphaerotilaceae; genus Amphibiibacter; species Amphibiibacter pelophylacis. The sequence goes on along the minus strand of NZ_JAWDIE010000012.1, from coordinate 14,748 downwards.
GACTGCTGACTGTGGCCAAGGCAGGCAAGAAGAACATCTTCTCGGGCCGCATCCTGGAAATCGAGGGTCTGCCTGATCTGAAGGTGGAGCAGGCGTTCGAGCTGTCCGACGCCAGCGCTGAGCGCTCGGCGGCCGGCTGCACGATCAAGCTGAATCCCGCGCCGATCCAGGAGTATCTGACCAGCAACGTCGTGCTGATGAAGAACATGATCGCTGAAGGTTACGAGGACAAGCGCACGCTGCAGCGCCGCATCGAGAAGGTCGAGGCCTGGCTGGCCCACCCCAGCCTGCTGGAAGCCGACAAGAACGCCGAATACGCCGCCGTGATCGAGATTGATCTGGCTGATATCAAGGAGCCCATCGTCTGCTGCCCCAACGATCCGGACGACGCCAGGTTCCTGTCCGAAGTCGCGGGCACCAAGATCGACGAGGCCTTTATCGGTTCGTGCATGACCAATATCGGCCACTTCCGTGCCGCCGCCAAGCTGCTGGGCGGCCAGCGCGATATCCCGGTCAAGCTGTGGGTCGCGCCGCCGACCAAGATGGACCAGTCCGAGCTGATCAAGGAAGGCCATTACGCCGCCTTTGGCACCGCCGGTGCGCGCACCGAAATGCCGGGCTGCAGCCTGTGCATGGGCAATCAGGCTCAGGTGCGCGAAGGCGCGACGGTCATTTCCACCAGCACGCGCAACTTCCCCAACCGCTTGGGCAAGAACACCAATGTGTTCCTGGGTTCCGCCGAGCTGGCTGCCATTGCCTCGCGCATCGGCAAACTGCCCACCCGCGAGGAATACCTCAAGGAAATGGGCGTGATCGACGCCGACAAAGCCAGCGTCTACCGCTACATGAACTTCGACCAGATCGAAGAGTATGCGGACGTGGCCAAAGGCGTGACGGCCTGATGGCCTGAGTGCCCTGAGTGGCAGGCGGTTGATACGGAAACGGCCCTTCGGGGCCGTTTTTACCTGAGATGACCCTGAAGGGCGCGCCAGGACTGGCCCGTCATAAGCGGGTCAGTCCGCGGTGGCCAGGCGTTACGCGCTGGCGCTGGTGCAATTCCGCTGTGTCGAACTGACCCCGGCAGTGGCCAATCTGGCCGCGCAGTACCGGCTGCGGCTGCATGGAGAGAATCCTCTCAACCAATAAATTTTCAATCGAATTTACTAGTGCGATAGAGGGTCTTTATTAAAGGACTGGACACCCCTCTGTGCAAGAGGGTAATCTTGGTCTGCGCGGGTGATTCAGTGCCCGCACCTCGCCTGCCCTTAGGCAGATCCAGACCCAGACAGGAGATCCCCTCATGAGTGAATCCAAATGCCCTTTCCATGAAGCCGGTGGCGCCCGTGCCACCCACGGCACCCGCTCGAACGCCGACTGGTGGCCCAACCAGCTGAACCTGGCCATCCTGCACCAGCACCAGCCCGTGTCCAGCCCCATGGACCCGGATTTTGATTACGCCGAAGCCTTCAAGAAGCTGGACTACGCCGCGCTGAAGAAAGACATGGCCGCCCTGATGACGCAGTCGCAGGACTGGTGGCCGGCCGACTGGGGCCACTACGGCGGCCTGTTCATCCGCATGGCCTGGCACTCGGCAGGCACTTACCGCACGGCCGACGGCCGGGGCGGCGCCAGCACCGGCAACCAGCGCTTTGCACCCCTGAACTCCTGGCCCGACAACGGCAACCTGGACAAGGCCCGCCGTCTGCTGTGGCCTCTGAAAGAGAAGTACGGCAACGCCATCTCCTGGGCGGATCTGTTCATCCTGGCCGGCAACGTGGCCATGGAAACCATGGGCTTCAAGACCTTCGGTTTTGGTGGCGGCCGCGCTGACATCTGGGCCCCGGAAGAAGACGTGTACTGGGGGGCTGAAACCGAATGGCTGGCCACCAGCGACAAGGCCAACAGCCGCTACAGCGGCGACCGCGAACTGGAAACGCCGCTGGCCGCCGTGCAGATGGGCCTGATCTACGTCAACCCGCAGGGCCCGGACGGCAACCCCGACCCGGTGCTGTCGGGCCGCGATGTGCGCGAAACCTTCGCCCGCATGGCCATGAACGACTACGAAACCGTCGCACTGGTCGCCGGGGGCCACACCTTTGGCAAGATGCACGGCGCGGGCGATGCAGCCCTGGTCGGCCCCGAGCCGGAAGGCGCGCCCATCGAGGAAATGGGCCTGGGCTGGATCAACAAGCACGGCACCGGCAAGGGCGGCGACACCACGACCAGCGGCTTTGAAGGCGCCTGGAAACCCAACCCCACCACCTGGGACATGGGCTACCTGAAAGTGCTGTTCAAGTACGAGTATGAGCAGATGACCACCGCAGCCGGTGCCATCCAGTGGCGCGCCAAGAACGTGGAGCCCGAGGACATGATCCCCGACGCGCACGATCCCAGCAAGAAGTTCCCGCCGCACATGACCACGGCGGACCTGTCGCTGAAGTTCGATCCGGCCTACGAGAAAATCGCCCGCCACTTCCTGGCCAACCCGGAAGAGTTCGCTGACGCCTACGCCCGCGCCTGGTTCAAGCTGACGCACCGCGACATGGGGCCGAAATCGCTCTACCTGGGCCCGGAAGTTCCGGCCGAAGACCTGATCTGGCAGGACCCGATCCCGGCCGCATCGCGCTCGACCATCACCGCCGCTGACGTGGCCGGTCTGAAGGCCAGCATCGCAGCCCTGGGTCTGTCGGTGTCCGAACTGGTGGGCGCGGCCTGGGCCTCGGCCTCGACCTTCCGCGGCAGCGACAAGCGCGGCGGCGCCAACGGTGCCCGCGTGCGTCTGGCCCCGCAGAAGGATTGGGAGGCCAACCAGCCCGCCCAGCTCGCCAAGGTGCTGTCGGCGCTGGAAGGCGTGCAGAAGGCCTTCAACAGCGGCGCGAAAAAGGTCTCCATCGCTGACCTGATCGTTCTGGCGGGTGGCGTGGGCATCGAGCAGGCCGCCAAAGCCGCCGGTCACAGCATCGAAGTGCCCTTCACCCCGGGCCGTGGCGATGCCACGCAGGAGCAGACCGACGCTGAATCCTTCGCCGTGCTGGAACCGGTCGCCGACGGCTTCCGCAACTACCGCAAGAAGGCCTACAGCGTTTCGCCCGAAGAAATGCTGCTGGACAAGGCCCAGCTGCTGACGCTGTCCGCGCCCGAAATGACAGTGCTGGTCGGTGGTCTGCGCGTGCTGGGGGCCAACCACGGTGGCAGCACCGCCGGTGTGTTCACCCAGCGTGTGGGCCAGCTCACGCCGGACTTCTTCGTCAACCTGGTGGACATGTCCACGGCGTGGAAGCCCACCGGCGACAACGCCTACGAAGGCCGCGACCGCAAGACGGGTGCCGTGCGCTGGACGGCCAGCCGCGTGGATCTGGCTTTTGGCTCGAACTCGCAGCTGCGCGCTCTGGCCGAGGTCTACGCCCAGAGCGACAACCAGGCCAAGTTTGTGCGCGACTTCGTCGCCGCGTGGACCAAGGTGATGAACCTGGATCAATTCGACGCCCGCGCGTAAATCGCTGTTACCCCACCCGGCTGTGGCAGGCCGGGTTTTCAAAGCCCGGCCTTGTGCTGGGCTTTTTTTATTTCACCATGACTCCAGCACCGAACTTCGCTGGACTACGCCGCAGCATGATGCAGCAGTTTTATCAATAACTTAGGCGGATTCATCATATGCCGGTGCTTTCTGAAACTTGACCCGGCTTCCACCCGCTTGGCTCCCAACAGGCTCCTGGAAATCGGGTCTTCCGAGGAGTCATCATGGCGAAAATCAAACTCACCAAGTCCGCAGTCGATGCGGCACAAGCCCAGGCGCAGCCAGTCGAACTGCGCGATACCCTGGTTCCTGGCTTCCTGTGCAAGATCACCCCGGCAGGCCGCAAGGTGTTCATGCTCGAGTACCGCACGAACGCCGGAGAGCGACGCAAACCTGCCCTGGGTCTGTACGGGGAACTGACCGTCGAACAGGCTCGGTCGCTGGCGCAGGAGTGGCTGGCGCAAGTGCGCCGAGGTGGCGACCCTGCTGCAGAGAAGGCTGCAGCGCGTCTGGCACCCACGGTCAAGGAACTGTGCACCAAGTTCATGGAGGACTACTCCAGCCAGCGCAACAAGCCGAGCACGCAAGAAGGCTACCAGAGCGTCATTGATCGCAACATCATCCCGATGCTTGGCCGCATGAAGGTACAGGATCTGAAGCGGCCTGACGTGGCTTCGATGATGAAGAAGATGGCGCACAAGCCCGCTGATGCGAACCGCACGTTCAGCGTGATGCGCAAGATGTTCAACTTGGCCGAGGTATGGGGCTATCGTCCTGACGGCACCAACCCGTGCCGCCATGTGCCTATGTACCCGAACGGCAAGGCGACTCACCTCATCAGCGACGAGGAAATGGGCAAGTTGTTCCGCTACCTTGACCAGTTGGAGGCGGAAGGCCTAGAGTAGGCTGTGATCCCGTTGGCCATCCGCCTGCAATTCGAGTTTGCCGCTCGCCTTTCTGAGATCGTCTCACTCCAATGGGATTGGATTGATCTGAAAAACCGGCGGGTGGTGTGGCCTGACAGCAAGACAGGCGGTATGTCCAAGCCCATGAGCGAAGAAGCCTATCGGCTTCTTTCAACCGCCGCCCGCAATGCTACGACGCCCCATGTATTACCGTCTCCGCGTCACCCTGATCGGCATTTGACCGACGGCGAGTATTACAACGGGTGGAGCCGCACTCTCAAAGCTGCAGGCGTGACGCATGTGGGCACGCACGGCATCCGTCACCGTTCGGCGACGGACATTGCCAATTCTGGCATCCCGGTGAAGGTCGGTATGGCGCTTACGGCGCACAAGACCGTGGCGATGTTCATGCGATATGTCCACACCGAAGACAAGCCCGTGCGGGAGGCCGCCGAGCTGGTGGCGAACCGACGCAAAGCGATCACCGGTGCCAAGCAATCGCCTGCGGAGGTGACAGCATGAGCAGACGCAGGGTTGCCAACTCTTCACCAGCAACGCCAAAGGCGCTACTGGGTGACATTCGGGCACTGATCGAGGCATCGAGGCAGCGCGTTGCCTCAACGGTCAATGCCGAACTGACCCTGCTGTTCTGGCGCATAGGCCAGCGCATCTATACGGAGGTACTGGCTGGGCAACGGGCCGGGTACGGCGAAGAAATCCTGCCGACCCTGGCCGAGCAGCTTGCCCGCGACTATGGGCGCGGCTTTGGGGAGAAGAATCTGCGCCGGATGGTTAAGTTCGCCGCCACGTTCCCCGAAGAACTAATTGTCGCGACACTGTCGCGACAATTGAGCTGGTCGCATTTTGTGCTGCTGCTGACGCTCAAGGAGCCGCTTAAGCGGGACTACGACGCGCAAATGGCAGGTGCCGAACGCTGGAGTGTGCGAACGCTGCGCGAGCGCATCGACTCGATGCTGTACGAACGCACGGCGCTATCTCAAAAGCCGGAGGAAACCATCGCGCAGGAGTTGGCGGCACTGCGCAATGCGCAGCGCATGACACCGGCGCTGGTGATGCGCGACCCGTACATCCTCGACTTTCTGGGACTGCAGGATAGCTGGCAGGAAAGTGACCTGGAGGCGGCCATCATCCGCGAAATGGAAGCCTTCCTGCTGGAGCTGGGCGCGGGCTTCTGCTTCGTCGCCCGGCAGAAGCGCATCCAGATCGACGATGAGGATTTTCACCTTGACCTGCTGTTCTACAACCGCAAGCTGCGGCGGCTGGTGGCGGTGGAATTGAAGATCGGTGAGTTCAAGGCAGCCTACAAGGGACAGATGGAGCTTTACTTGCGCTGGCTGGACAAGCACGAGCGAGAGCCAGAGGAAGCCTCGCCGCTGGGGATCATTCTTTGCACTGGCAAGAAGCGTGAGCAGATCGAGTTGTTGGAACTGGATAAATCAGGTATCCACGTGGCCGAGTACCTGACCAACTTGCCGCCGCGTGCTATGCTGGGCGAGAAGCTTCAGCAGGCGACCGAGCGGGCGCTGTTGCAGATCGAGCAGCGACAGTCTGGCGAGAAGTCCTGACAACTGAATTCGTGCGTTCCGGCGTATAGCCGTCGGGCTCGCGGACTACGCCCCGTTCTTCGCGCCGAATCACAGCCATTCGGCGCTGTGATTCCAGGCGCCTTCGGCCTAATTCGTTGACACGGGCTGAAACAGCGTCATTTGCCGAGCGAGACTGGAGCCTCGGGCCCATGATGCTTTTGGTGCCTACGGGCCTCTGAGCGATCCATGTGACTTTGTCCTGGCCCATCCATGCGGGGGCTGTGGCGGCGCAACCCGACAGGGAGCTCTACGCCGGTGACTCCTCCACAAGCTGGAGGAACTGCTCCAAGGCGTTCGCTTTTAAGCACGCTCGAGCCGTTGCGGCAAAGGCTGCATCAGGCCCAGAAAGCGATTGAAGCCGATCGATCAAGTTCTCGAGACGGATATAGTCCGCCGGGGTGCATTCGTCAATCGTAGCCGGGCAAACATCTCGATAAGTCTCGATCCAATCATTGATCTCACGCCACTTCCTTTTTCTCGCTGCTACCAAACGGGGGCTATCTAAATACAGATAATGAATCGTTGTCTCGACGCGTTTGCGAATAATGGCGTTGTTCGGATCTGAAGGTATCGGAAGCCCTTCCTCATCGAACGTCATCAGCTTTGGATCGGTCTTCTTGGTAGGGTCAAGGAGAAGCACAGTCTCTTTGGTTATGTCGCGGTCATCTCGCGAAGCCCTGAACGTACCAGGAGCTAGAGGGAAATAATCCCATTTCCCCCGGGTAGTGCCACTATCGTCCTTGTGAGGCGAATTAGAATAGCTGCCAGCTATTCTATAATTTCTCCAATCGAACGCCAGCCAATCATAGCCGGCATGTATAGTGCGATCGGCATCTAGAGACCGTGATTTAGGCCGAAAATGATCGACGTGCCAATCTGAAACTGCGTCCGGAGCTTCTGAGTACCAGCACTTGCCGCGTGACATCTCCAAGAGGACGTTCTTGATCTCGCCCCATACCGTTTGCTTGCCTTCAATATATGCTTTTCGCTCTTCGGGTGTTTGAAGGCCGTCTAATGCAACCTTAAAGGCTGCAACTTTCGTGAGCCACGCTTCCGGAAGCTTGGATTCGTCTTGAAAAATGTAGATCACTCGCGAGACTCCTTGGGAGTCATAATCTTGGCTAGCATCTGTTTCGCGACATCATTTTTCTGTGCGATCATTTCCGGAGTAAGAGCAGAGCGATCTGCTTGCTTTATCTCCGTCATTGCTCGCAAGAACAGTTCGTATTCTGGCTCCCGGTCCTCAATGACAAACCCTAGATGCTTTAGCCTCTCATTTAGCTCAATCAGGCGAATATCTTGCGCTGGAGTCCGTGCAACGATGCGAATCATCTCGTTTCGCTCGTCTAGCAGTGACTGTGTGTCTGGATCGAGGGTCGTTGGAAGTCCGAAAATTTGGGTAAGTATGCTTGTAAACCCTAGGCCTCGGGGATTAATCTCAGGTGGCTGGATCATGACATTTCCATCGTTCGATCGAGACATTATCTGAACTTGAGATGCCATCAGGCTCCCAATTGTCAGCGGGTCATGGCTCGTAAGGATTATGTGGCTCTCTCCTCGCTGCGCAACATCCTTCACCAAGTGCAGGTAGTCCCACTTCCAATTTGGATTCAAATGTGTATCAGGCTCGTCCAGAAGAAATAGGCTTTCGTCTTGGCTCGTAAATCTCATAAGACCCAAGACGCTTAATAGCTGCTTCTCCCCATCGCTGATTTCGTGAAAGGGGATCTCGCCATCCACATTTTCCTTCTCAACCCAAATGCGAACCTCACGAATGAGGTCTGAGATATCGAGTGTCTCTAAAAGTGCGAAGAAGGTTCGCTCGTCCTCAAACGATCTCGCGATATCGTTAAGGTCATTCACATCTTTGATGAATAGATAAATTTGCTCCTCATTGGCAGGCTTTGCTCGGTAGTCATCCTGCTCCCGGTTCTGATCCGCAAACGGTGCAAGTGCGCTAGCCCTGAGCTTTTCTAGCAGTCCGCGAACGAGACCCGAGGAATCCCAGAAATTCTCGAGGTGACCGGCAGCCCTTTTCTTGGTTGTACGTTCAGCCCAGCGCGGCTTTCGTAAAACAATCAGGGCACTGTCAAATCCTATAATTCCCATATGCTTCTTAAGGAATGATTTTGCCGAGTCAGACTTGAAGGCGAAGTAGCTTAGGAGTGCTAGCTGCCCATATGCAGGCCGACAATAGAATAGGCGTCTCAAGTTGACATCTTTAATGTCGGTAGACTTGGATTTTGGTGATATTACCTTTCTGTAGTATCGAAGTTGATGCTTATCAAATAGCTGCTCAAGTCTCCGACTAGATCCGGAGTAGTATCCGAACACATTCGTTGGCAAATACTTTGCTCGGCTGTCGTAAAAAGCGCTTCGCGAAACTTGATTTCCATCGACCGTCATAGACAAGGCTGGAGCGATGAAATTGTTATCAATTTCTATTCTGTGCCCGTGACAGCTGTATCCTAGCCAATATGCGAATGGTGTGTTGTCATTCAGATCGAGGTCGCGAAAAATGGTGACTAGAGCCTCAATCACGTTCGACTTTCCAGTACCATTCTCTCCGATGAGAACAGTGGAAAGCTCCCCTTCATCGAAGTTTATTTCAATGTCGGATAGATTCTTGAATTTGCTAATTTTTAATAGATCAAGACGCATCTGGTATCACCAATTCATCTTGTCCCGCGCCTGCAAGGATGCAGCCATCTCCCATTTCTTGGCGTAGCTGCTTGTAGAATTCGTCGATCGTCATTTCACTTTTTCTCCAGAGATCGCGAGGTGATGTCGCGCCGCCCATGCCGATAAGAGTCACCCTTAAATGATCTGCTGCGACGTCGGCCCTAACTCTACTCGCCATGTCTATCTCCTTTGCCTTTCTCAGAGAGTTTCCTGAAGCCAATCGAGAATTTGATGATTTAGCTAGGGCACTGTCACTGACCGAGGAATTCTGAATTTCTAACAGTAGGTCTGCCGCTGAGCCATCGGCTTTGTCCGCTGTGCCTAGCTTTCCGCAAAGCGCTTGCTGAAGGATTGCTTTTTCCAAAAGGCTAAGCGCTGATGCTGAGCTTTCAGTAGCTTGAAGCACACTGTCCATATCCGCGAAGTTGCGTTCGATACGATCAACTACTTCTGCGAAATTTCCGCCGGCTGGAAGGGGGATCGGCAAGCTTCTTAGGGTCTCACCATTGATTTTCGGCATATTTCCTGCGGTTCCGGTAGCCCGACTACGAAGAAAGCGTTTGGCTGCGCCTGAATTAAGATACCGCCATAGATAGCGACATCGGTTGCTGTCCGAAATGCGCAGCCGCATCATCAAGTCCGGATAAACGTATGTAAGAGGAGGTCCGTCGTAGATTGCCGCAGCCCCGAGATGCTCCATCGCATTTGCACGTTGGACGAGGAGATCCCCCGGTTTCAGCCAATACCTGGAGTCCTCTTCAGGCCTTTCATAGAGGCGCTTAACAGCGGCCTCGTCAAGGCGAAGGTAACCCGATGTGGTAGCCGTGAGCTTGAGTGACAATGCCCCCGTTGCATCCGGACCTGTCTTTGGCGACCAGCCATTTGTTGGGCCCTCGTCGACGAAATCCGAAAGTAGCGTAAACTCTGCGGAGGGTTTGTTGCGATCAGTCTCCCCAAAAGCTGCATCTAAAATAGAATCCTTGTATTTTGAGCCCAGATCTCTTGCATCCCGCAGGTCACTTCTGATGCTAGAAATGCGAGCTAGGTGAACTCTTAAGGCAGTCGCTATTCGACGTTGCTCTTCAAGAGGCGGCAAGCTGATCTCGGTGGCCTCAAGCTTTCCCTTTGTGATGTGGCGAAGACCAACTCCACCATGCGCCTGAGCTATTAACTCATCTAAAGTGTCGTTAATTGCAAATCTTAGAAACGTAGAATCAACCAAGTCACGATTGAAAATTACTTTGAAGATATGTTGATTTAAGACTGCCGGGCCTTGCTCCCAGATATGGGCCCCAAAGGAAGTGCCAGGGGTTCCTGACCAAGCAAAGAGCAAATCTCCGTTTTCAACGCGATGGCGATCTTCGATCGCTCCATTGAAATAGTTGTAGGCAGCCTTGGGATTATTCAGATTCTGAATTCGGATAATTGGCAAGCCGTGATCGGACCACTCCGAAAGTTTGAAGGCGCGCCCATTTACTAGTTTGCAAACATTGCCGATCGGTGCCTTCACCCAATGTTCTGGAAATGAACTCACAGAGACTCACCTTCATCTGAAATGAGTTGATCACTAATCAAATCTATTTGCTCGACAGCTCCTTTAAGAAGTAGTGAGATACGTGCTGCAAGTTCCGACGGGTCCGTGCTAGAGTCTTCAGATGTGCCGGAGTCGTCGCGCAGCCAAATAATGTCTAAATTATCATGACGGTCGGTAATCTCGCGTCGAGTAAATTTTCGGAATCTACCGCTTATGCCAAGATCCTTGCGTTTGGCCTTGCCGTACTCATCTGCGCCGAAACAGGCTTCGAAATCGGCGAAGTCCTCCAAGGCCAGAGGTCGCTTGCGGCTAAATGCAGGAATGCCCGTTCGCATATCATAGATCCACACAGATTTAGTGTTGCCGCTGTCAGTCTTCCCTCGAGAGAAAAAGAGAACATTTGTCATCACGCCTTGAGCGTAAAAGATACCCGTGGGTAAGCGCAGGATAGTATGTAAGTTGCAACGTTCAAGAAGATCTTGCCGAATTTTGCGGCCGACCCCATCCTCAAACAGTACGTTATCCGGGAGAACGACAGCAGCGCGGCCACCTGGTTTTAATCCAAGGTAGATGTGTTGCAGAAAAGCTAACTGCTTATTTGCAGTAGGAAATGGCAGGTCTTTCCGCTGCTTCCTTGCACTACCTGCGCGGCCTCCGAACGGCGGATTAGCAAGTATCACATCTACTGTGCCGAGTTCTTTAGCGTCTACGGTTAGTGCGTCACCTAGGATCAGGTTAAGATCTAAATTATGAAGAAACGCGTTCATCAGGCATATGCGGTACGTTCCTTTCTCAATTTCCATGCCATTAAATCGAGGGGGATTCTTTGCGAATGCGTGTGTACTGTTTTGCTCTTTTGCAAATTGATTGGCCGCTACAAGAAAGCCACCGCTGCCGGTCGCTGGATCTTGAATGAGCTCGCCCAGGCTGGGTTTAGTAACTCGAACGATAGAATCAATCAGGGCGCGAGGAGTGAAATATTGGCCAGCACCAGACCGGGCATCTTGCGAGTTTTTCGCAATCAGGCCTTCATAAATATCCCCCATCATGTCTGACGAGATGGCGCTCCAGTCAAGCTTGTTTATCCCAGTAATGACGGCGCGAAGATTTTCGCTATGTGAGAAAACTGTCGTTGGAAATGCGTAGATCTCTCGAACTCGCTTTTCATTAGCGTGACCGCCGAGAAACGTCAGGATATCTCTGTAGCGAGTCAAGAGGTCGTCGCCAGAGTAGTTAACTAAGTCAGCCCACCTATATCCCTCTGGGATTAACCGTTCTGTCTTATTTTTTTCTGCAATCTTGAGAAAGAGCAAGTAAGTTAATTCGGCAATATACTGATGGTAGCTTACGCCGTCACCACGCAGGATATTGCAGAGGTTCCAAATCTTTTGGACTGCACTGTTTTGTTGATTCATATTTGCCATATCATCCAATTGCACTTCTTATGTCGGTATGGCTAAAACCATGGCCCACAAACAGCAGAGGGCATCCGTTTTCTTTCGCCACATCATAAGAAAAGCAGTCGCCAAAATTCAATTTTGCGGGATGGGAGCCTCTGCCCCATTGGGTATAAACATCCGCTACACGGCGTGCAGTTGCAGATGTCACGCTAATGAACTGAAAGCCTAGTCCATCAAGTAGCTGCGACATCTCCGCACTAACATTCCATTTTTCGGCCATTATTAGGGCCTCGGCGACTGTGCCTGCGGAAATCAAGACATCGTCCTCTATTTCCAGTACAGCTGCACATAGGTCAGCCTCTGGCTCGTTGAGTACGATCGCCATTAAAGCCGATGTATCAACTGCGATCACGTCGGCACCTCCGAAGTACCATACAGGAAGTCTTGATTTCGAACGCGAGCGGCTACCTGCCTAGTGGCAGCGCTCAAGGCTGCGGCAGCGCGGACTGACTCAAGCAGAGCTTTGCGTGACCTCCGATCAGGCCGTACTCTAATTGGTACGAGACGGACGACCTCCTGACCATGTCTAGTCAAGATGACCTCGTTTCCTGATTCCGCCCGCCTGACTAGTTCGGTCAGTTGACCTTTTGCCTCTGTCACCGATATATGCATCAGACACTCCGTTACGGACTAAAAAGCGGTCCATTTTTTGTTCGAATTTTAGACTATATGTTGGACCACCTCAACTAGGGCGCGGCATGCACACTCACGCAAGTGACGGTAGAGACCTGTAGTCTTTTTTGCTCACAACTCTTTACCGAAGGCTCGGATCGCCAGTGCGGTGAGTGCATGTCATCTATGCAAATGAGCAATTACGGCCCATCGCTGCTGCTTCGTTGTAATGAGATGGATGCTGTTCAGCGGCCATTGTTAAGGCGGCGAAGTAAGGCTCTGCCGGTGATGAGACCGACGTGCAGCCGGAACGTGCTGTGGTCTTCGTCCGAGAGGCCAGGATGCGAGCCATCGGTATGAAGCATTTTGAACAAACCGTTCAAATAGCTCTTCCCATCGTTGGTCCATTCGTTCCTACTGCTGGACAGGAAGCCACGCGCCGCCAGCCAGGCGCGGCGGTTTTCGCTCGAAGCCAGCGTAGCGGCCTTCTGCGGATCAATGTGCAAGGCAATCTCGCTGAGCAAGCCTTCCAGGAACGTGCGAATCTGACTGTTCGCGGCTGCCCAGTCCCCGCGTGCGTGCGCGTCGATTGCCTGATCCAGATGTCCCAACGGTACGATAAATCCAAAATGCTTTAACAGTTGGTGAACTTCGTCATCGGTCGTAGGAAGATTCACTTCGCTAGGTAATGCTGCGCGCAGCAATGGCATTCGTGTGTCCTCATCCCAAGAGACAACATAGCCGTCGAGCGCCAGGCCTCGTATAAAACGCTCCTGCTCGGCTTTCGCGTATTGCGGCACGGTCACTCTAACGGCCTCGCGTACCGCAGCTTCGGCCAGAGTCACAGGCCCGTCTAAGGTTCTGACAGTCTGTGTCGCGCGTTGGTTGACCATCCGCGCTAGCAAGGCGCTCTTTGCGGTTACGCTCTTTGCCGACCCTTGGGGAATTTCGTCGTCCAACCCTAGCCGCACCGCGAGTTGATCGAACTTGGCCTGAGACAGCATTTCCGCGAGGAATTCGACTGCAGCAACAATGGTGGGGCGAGTAAATGGATGGACTTTCATTACTTTCTATTCCCTTATTTATTTTGAGATCGACCTTCGGCTTCCATTGCCGCGACCGGCTCCTTGTTATGCAGCTACGGCCCTATACCAAATGACTTTATTTGCCGAACGTGGTCTGACTTAAGCACCTTTTGTTCTTTTTATGTGAGATGGACATGTACGCTATGAAATGCGTTCGTTGTGAGTCTCTGCTAGAAAAACAGCCAGCGTTGAAGCCGCTCCGACTGCCAGTCTGGCATTACGAGGTTGAAGGCCTTTGGATCCCGCTGGCTTTCCATGACCTGTCCCGTAATGATTTCGGAGCTCTGCCACACCCTGCGTAATGCTGGCAAGATTACTCAGCAATCGTTTGATCGTTTCGCTGGCTTTTGCCTGCTCAGAGATATCCGAAGGTGTTAAATCAAGTACTTTTGCAGTGAGTTTGACAAGCTCTGGAAGATCTGCGCTTTTCGAAAACTCAACGTTGCACGCAGTCAGGATTGTCTTGCAGCATGTCTCGACCAACTCTTTGGCCGTGCCGATGGCAAGACCCGGATCATTGTTGACTGAGGACTCCATGCGTGTGATCTGTTGGCTCACATAGCCAGGGTCCGTTCCCGCAAGCGTCTCTCGCACTGCTGCTATGCCAGGTGTTTGGTCGATGCCAACGAATCGACCCGCATAGACTGGACGACCGGAGATGCGCGTGCGCTCGGCCAGCTCGAAGCCATCGCTCGAAAGAAACTGATTGAACATTTGGCGCAATCTTTCAGCTTCTGTGGCATCGGGTCGGACAACAGGATGCTGCATCTCGCAGAGGAAACGAAGAAAGGCGTCATCGTCTCCGCGAAGCAAGTTAAAGCGATTGTCGAGAAATACCCAATCATCCTCCCAGTCATTATTGTTAACGCGATGTTGCCAGATGTCGCCTGCAGCATCCTTATATCGGGTGTCCGTTGATGGGAGGTTTTGGAGATCAAATAGACGGCCCAAAAATTCCGGTTCTTCAAGTCGACCGGACCAATTGTTTGTTTCTGAGGCAAGGGAGTCGATGATGTCCCGACGTGTCAATTCTGTAACTTTCATATGCGCCTTTGTATATCATATAAAACCAATCCGCCGATCGGTTCTGTGCATCTATGCTGGTAGATACTTCTTGGATTTATAACTTCGGAAGATCTTACGGGCTGTCGCGCTTAGTGATTTTTCTGTCAATTTTTAGGCATTCGTCGTCAAGATTGCATATGCGCTCGCATCTTCCATTTTCTATCGCATATGAATTCACAATACAGAAAAATATCATTTTTATCATCGGCATGGCGGAAATTAATAATAATTATGAGGCGGAATTGCTGAAACTGAAGATGCGCTCCTGCTTTTATAGCTAG